>BNUP01000099.1 GCA_025997455.1 Fibrobacterales bacterium
GATTTACTTTTGGGGCTTATTGTTCTGTTTAAGTTTTACCCTGCCTATCGCCGCAATTTTGCATTTATATTCATAATTGTGTTGGCGTTTTTTCCCGCACTGTTCGTAGATTTTTCACCTGAACGAATTACAAGCGGCATATTTCGCTCATATCGCGCACTCAAAGAAAATGAAAAAATAGAAGTTCTAAACGGCAAAACCGCTACAATAAGTTTGCACGAGGGCGAAGGAAATTTTTATATAAAGACAAACGGAAAGGCGGATGCCTCGCTTATGAAAGACAGAACAAAAGCGATAGTCGGCGATGAACTCACACAGTCTGCAACGGCGTTTATGTCTATGGCGATGAGGGACAAACCTTACGATGCCGCAATGGTTGGACTTGGGAGCGGAATGGGTTCTCATTACTTGCTTGCAGATCCGCTCCTTCGCCGTTTGGATTGCATAGAAATAGAAGAGGAAATGGTGAATTTGGCACGCAAGGGATTTTACCCTTACAACTCTCGGAGTTTCGATGACCCTCGAATGTTCCTTCACATAGGCGATGCGCGAACATTTTTTCACACGCAAAATTTGTCTTACGATTTAATAGTGAGCGTGCCCTCTAACCCTTGGGTGAGCGGCGTTTCGAGTTTGTTTTCGCTTGAATTTTATCATCACATAAAACGATATTTAAAACCGGGCGGGCAACTCGTGCAGTGGTTGCAACTTTACGAATTTAACAACGAACTTATGCTGCATATTATCAGAGCGTTGGATGAGAGTTTTAAGTTTGTGAGCGTGTATAGAGCACCTGAAGAACCCGATGTTATAATTATCGCAAGCGATGAACCGGTGTTTCAAAAACACATAGATCGTTTTCGCACAGACCCTACTTTGATAAAGGAATTTGAAACGATTCACCGTCCTTGGTATTTTTACGGTGAACAGAATTTTTTGTTTGAGGCGGCGAGCGTTCGTCCCGTTTTGAATATGGTTGAGGCTAACAGCGAATATACGCCTGTGGTGGATAACAAGGCGGAGCAGGCACGATTTGTGAATACTTATGTAGGGTTTATGACCGCATTTGACAGTTGCCAAGTGTGCTGGTCGCGGTTGTTAGATTCAAACGATTACAAACCGAGAAAATCTTTTGCGGATTCAATTGCACCTCTTCTGCCGCAGAATACTTATTTGGAAGAACATCTGAATTTAACTCTATTGCATTCAAACGATTTTGATTGGGATAAATTTTGGAAGGACTATAGATTGTGGAGTTCAAAAGCACCGTTCTCTGCAAAAAGAGATTCCATTCCCTTATATAAAAATTTGAAAAGCAAAATTGATTCGGGATTAGCACCGCCTGCAATTGTAGCGGAATTTCAGTTTATGGATTTGGCAATGCACGAAAAATTTAAGGAGGCGGCGGATTTGATTCCCGTTATAAACGAGAATTTCGATTTGAAAGAGGCTGACGAATTTTTTATGAGACATTTGTTTATAGTCGGGGTGCTGGGCGGAGAGCGGGATTATATTCGCCAAATGTTCTTAAAAATGTATATGCCGAACATTTATTTTGACCGAGCGGAAAAATACCTTATGAAAACCGTTGTCGGCGTTCCAGACCGTGTGAAAAAATCGGCGTTGCAGGAAAGAGCGGTAAAAGAAAATTAAATTTTTCTAAATTACCGATATGCTAATAGATCAATTACCAAAACCGCAGGCTAAAGACTGCCTGCTCGATTATGCCGCAATTTTGCAACTCCTTCCGCACCGATTTCCGTTTTTACTGATAGATCGCGTGATTTCTTTTGACCCGAACGCGGAAAAGGCAAAGTTGGTCGCATTGAAGAATGTGTCGTTTAATGAACCGTATTTTGCGGGGCATTTCCCTAATGACCCTGTGATGCCGGGCGTGTTGCAGGCAGAGGCAATGGCACAGGCAGGGTGCATTTTGGCGTATTTGAAGTTTGAGGAAGAGTCAAAAGGCAAGAGACCCGCATTTATGGGAATTGATGCCTGCAAATTTCGCCGTGCCGTTAGACCGGGAGATACTTTAAGAATTGAGGTGGAGTTGGAAGAGTTTCGCCGAGGAATTATAACTTTTGACGGAAAAATTTTCGTCGGTGAAGATAAGGTTGCAGAGGCAAAATTAAAAGCGACAATGGTGTAAATATGAGAATACTTGTAACCGGCGGTGCGGGCTTTTTGGGTTCTCACCTGTGCGATAGGCTTATTGAGCAGGGGCACGATGTTCTGTGTCTTGATAATTATTTTACGGGTGCAAAAAAAAATGTGGAACAACTTATCGGCAATCCTAAATTTGAACTGATTCGCCACGATGTAACCGAGCCGATACTTTTGGAAGTAGATAGAATTTACAACCTCGCGTGCCCTGCAAGCCCTGTTCATTACCAATATAATCCAGTGAAAACCATTAAGACAAGTGTTTTGGGCGCGGTAAATATGTTAGGACTTGCAAAGCGGGTGAAGGCGCGAATTTTACAGGCGAGCACGAGCGAAGTTTATGGCGACCCGAATATTCATCCACAGGTTGAGGAATATTGGGGAAATGTGAATCCCATTGGAATTCGCAGTTGCTACGACGAAGGAAAACGCACTGCCGAAACTCTGTTTATGGATTATCACAGACAGAATAAAGTCGATATTCGCATTGTGCGAATTTTTAATACCTACGGTCCGCGAATGAATCCAAACGACGGGCGAGTTGTTTCAAATTTTATCGTGCAGGCTCTGCGAAACGAAAATATAACCGTTTATGGAGACGGACTTCAAACAAGATCCTTCTGTTTTGAGAGTGATTTAATAGAGGCTATTTTGCGGACAATGGAGCAGACCGAGCGGTGCGAGCCTATTAACATAGGTAATCCTACAGAATTTACCATTTTGGAATTGGCGGAAAAGGTAATTTCGCTAACGGGCAGCAAGAGCAAAATTATTCGCGAACCTCTGCCCTCAGATGATCCAAAGCAACGCAAACCCGATATTTCAAAAGCACAAAAAATTTTGGGTTGGCAACCTAAGGTTCATTTGGAAGAGGGCTTAAAGCGGACTATAGAGTATTTCCGTTCCTGCGTATAGAGGGACGGAACCATCTACTGTTTCAGGAATTTTTTGGTTCTCTTTTATGTAGGTAATTTTTTTTGTTTGCCTCGGAAGTCCGTAAAAATCCGCACCAAAACCCGCGACAAAATTTTCCAACAATTCGAGTTTTCCCGCATTTTCAAATTCCGTTATTAAAATCGGAATTGCAACCGGTGCGGAATACACGCCCGCTGCTCCGCAACAGCATTCTTTTTTTTCTTTTGTGTGCGGTGCGGAATCTGTTCCGAGAAAAAATTTCGGGTTTCCGCTGAATGCAACTGCCCTAACGGCATCTCTGTCTTTTGGAAACTTAGGCAGGGGTTTGCAAAAATGGTGAGGCATAAGAGAATCGCCTATGATGTCATCGAGAGTTAAAATGAGATGATGAACGGTTATGGTAGCCGCAACGGTTGCAGGCAGGTTCAAAACTGCCTCTGCCGCCTCCGCACTTGAAATGTGTTCCAAGACAATTCTCAGGTTTGGAAATTCCTTTGCGAGTTTTGAAAGGTGTTTCAAAAATTCTTTTTCCCTATCGAGACAAAATGCATTTGGTTCTTCGCCGTGCAGGCACAAGACAAAATTTAATTTCTCTAGTAATGAGATTGTTGGGTATAAGTCCTCTATATTTTTAATTCCGTCTTGACTGTTGGTGGTGACTCCAAACGGATAATATTTTGCCGCTATTGCACCTTGTTTGCGAAGTTCTGTGAGTTCATTTTCACTGTAATTTTTATTTAACTTAAAGGTTAAATAAACTTCAAAGTGAGGTGCTGTTGCGGAAGTTGCATCTAAAATTTCTTCACGATATTTTTTGAGTTGTTCCGGTGTTGTGAGCGGCGGAACGGTATTTGGCATTGCAAGCACGCGCCCGAATTGCAGAGATGCTGTTTTTGCATACTCCCTCAGTGCATCGCCTTGCCTTAGGTGAATGTGAAAATCGTCGGGAAGAGGTATGGTGATTTGTTTCATAAATTGTTTCCTAAATTGTGAACGCGGTGTGTGCCGAGCACCCCTAAATTTTAAGTTCCTTTTTCAAAATTAAATCTTTACCATTCAATTCTATTACGCCTTGCCGAACGAGATTTGAAAGTTCGCGATTTACCGTTTCGCGTGAAGTGCCCGACATTTCGCCGAGTTGAAGTTGTGTGGGGCGGTTGCGGAGAATTGTTATTTGGTTTCCGCTTTTATCTTTGCTGCGAACTCCCAATTCCTCTATGAATTGCATTAAGCAATAGACTATGCGACCTCGAATTGTATTTACAGAAAGTGCGGTGAGTTTTGTGTAAGTTTTGCTTAAATTCTGTGCCATTGCAGCCATAAACGAATGCGAGAGGCACGGGTTTTCCTCTAACTCCCTTAAAAAATCTTTGCCCTTGAAAATTAAAACGGAGCACTCTCCTTCTGCTTTTACCGAGAGATTGGTTTTGCCTTCCTTGCGGAACAACGGAATTTCACCGAAAAAATCACCTATGCCGAGAATGTTCAAAATCGTTTCCCTAAAATTTTTCCCGTCGGATAAGACCTTCGCCTGACCTCTCACCACAAAGAAAAGTGCTCGGCGAATATCACCGGCTAAAAGTATTGTCTCTCCGTCTTGAAAATTCAAAACGGTTGCAAATTCACTAATTCGCCTTAGAGTGTCCTCTTCAAACTCGGCAAATATGTCAATTTCTTTTAGGAAAGCAAGCGAATTGCTTTCTCGAAATTTATAGGTTGATTTCTTTTTGAGCACAAGTAGAATTTAGATAAAAATTTTAGGGTTCTTTCTTTTTCTACCTTATACCCAAATGTCTCCTAATAAAAAACATAAAGATACGGTATTTTCCGCTCTGTTTAGCAACGAGGCTGCGTTACTTGAATTTTACAACGCCTATACTGGAGCACATTACACAAGAGAGACTGCAAATATCAAAATAAATACGCTTTCAGGTGTGCTCTATAATGGATTAAAAAACGATGTGTCATTTAAATATGTTGCTCACAACAAAATTCAACATCGAGGAAGCCAAAGAAGTTTGGTTGGAAGAAGGTCGCGAGGAAGGTCTAGAAGATGGACGCAACCAAGTGTTCAAAGTACTTCGTTCATTAGGTTTGCCTGTGGATAAAGTAAAGAAACAATTGCTCAACGCAGAAAAATCTTCCTCACGCCACAAGTCATAAATTTTAATTTCTACATTTGTTAATAGATGTTGTCGCATTTTAACAATTTTGGCAATTTGTCGTTCTCGCTTGTCAAATGCTTGAATGAATTGAAGAAAGCAAGGTAGGGGCAATGCTAAACGGGCGACTAGTGCTCGCCCCTACAGGATTCTGCAACTTTGTGCAAACTCGCAATAACTAAAATTGATAGCAACACAAGACCTCCAAGCCCAATCCATAGCGATAAGCGAACGCTTTTTGAGATGTAGCGGAGTTCCACAATCGATTTATCCTTGGGTACAGGAACAGCCATAAAAGTGCTGAAGGCTTTTTGAATTTGTGCGGGTTCTCCATTTACGCTTGCGTTCCAGTATTTGTGAAAATTTTCCGATACAAAAAGCATTCCCTCGGCTGAACTTTCAACTTCAATTATCAGGTGGTCGGGGCGAGAGTTTATAATTTTAACTTGTCCCGTTAAATCACCGGAATTTTGTGTTGCATTTAAAATTTTTGGAATGCTGTCGATTATTAAGGTGTTCCTGTAATCATATTCCCCTTTCAATTTTTCAATAATCGTTGCATCATCGGAAACATTTTCCCATTTGTAATATAATTTTGCACGACCTAAATCCGTGGGATTCTTTTGAGCACTTGCTCCGTTTGCTCCGTCAAATATTATATAACCCACATTCATTAAATCGAGCATTGCGGAGTTCTGTAATTGTTCTTTGAAAATACGATAAGTTGCAATTTCGTTATCGTGAAAACCGAGTGCATTTCTCATATCGTAAGCCGAAAAAATATTCCCGCTTACCGAAGGATTTCTGCTCAAAGAAAATACTCTGGGGCGTTCTTTTTCATTTGGAGAATCTTTTTCTATTGCCGTAATTACCGGATGTTTTGGGTTGTAATATTGAATTGCCGCAACATTTTGAACAAACGGTAAATCTATAACCGCTAAATCTACCGCCGCAACTGCAAGCAGAATTACCGCCTTTTTCCCAATACCAAAATTATCGTTTAACAAAATAAAATATGACACGCCAAAAACCGCCACAGTTATCACAAAAGAGGTTATTGAATAAGAGAATAGATTTTGTGCCGTTGCAAAATTTACAGCCTTAAAATAATCGCCTTCCACGGGATTTATAAAGAATGATGCGAGTAATAAAAACGGAAGTGCCCAAAGAATTTTTGCTGTTTTAGTTAAGTGAGTTTTGTGTATTTCTGCGATTTTGTTCTGAGTGATAATGAACAACACCCCAAAACAAAGGATTAAAACGGCGGCACCTGCTCCAGAAAAATTTTCCCAAGAATATCTGGAAATCAAAATTGCGAGCAATAAAATTCCAAAGAGTAATGCACCTTTTGTTAAGACATATTTATTGAGTTCTTTCAACGAAGGCACAGATAAATTTTTCAGCACGGGAGCGGACAGGAACACAAAGGCAAGCGGCAACCAAAAGACCGCCATACTCGGCGCACGAAAATTTTTAACTCCGGGAATAATGTTGAACCACACATTAAACAAAACCGAATGCAAGCCAACCGAATATGAGAGTGCAATAACACAACCCCAAAACCAAAACAGCGCTGAACGGCGATTGCTCGGCAATAGGCATCCGCATAACGCTAAAAAGGTCAGCAATGCACCGCAGGCATCGGCGTTTAACTTAAATGGATTTTGCCCCCAATACGAATTATCCTCTTGCGATGATTGTCCCTTATGCACATCTACACCGAGAAATCCGGGCAGGATTATCGCCGCCAATTCTTCACTGTGCAGAGACCAACTCGCCGAATGTTCTATTGTGGTTTTTTCGGAACTCCCGCGAACCGAGTCGGTTGTTGTATATAAATACGGCGGGAGAATTTGAAAGGCACTTATCATTAAGGCAATTCCAAGTGCAAAAGCCGCAAGACCCAAACGACCGATGCGAATTTTTGCAGAAAGCGATTTTGTGTACTTATTTACGAACAACTCAAACAGGGTATAAAGTCCCGCACCCCACAAAAAGAAATAAGTCAATTGAATATGCGAAGAGAGCACCATCCAAACTATAGAAAGGGAAAGAAAAACCGCGTGCTTTAACGAACCTTCTCTCAACAAACGGATTAAGGAATACATCGCAAACGGTGCAATTCCAAAAACCATCATCTTTCCCTCGTGACCACCGTAAATATATGTGAAATATTGCGGACTAAATGTGTATAAAAAACCGAGCAGTGCTCCCCATTGCCATTTGTCGGTTAAATATTTTCCAAGAATATATGCAGACACAAACGCCGATAATAAAATCGCCAAAAAAATCCAGCCTTGCGCGCGTGCGGGATCTGTTATCAAACGGAAAATTGCAAGCGGGGAATTTTTCTATTACCATATTGGATTAAGACTACTTGACGAATACATCAAGTTCTCCGCCAACCAAGTTTGTTCAAATTTTTCTATTACCATATTGGATTAAGACAGCATTGCGCTCGGTCTTAATCCAATATGGTAATAGAAAAATTTGAACTTGATGTATTCATCAAGCAGATGGTTGAATATGAAACAAGTCTTAATCCAATATGGTAATAGAAAAATTTGAACAGAGTGTTTCTAACG
>BNUP01000100.1 GCA_025997455.1 Fibrobacterales bacterium
TCCTTTATACGATAGGTAAATACCTACCATATAATATACATTATTTTTCACGAGTTGTCAAGGGGTTTTAGTAAAAAATGGTTTTTTGGTAAAAAAAATGGGTTTTTTCAGGCATTCGCAGGCAGAAGCTTACCATGCGAGGCTATACAGTAGGTATTTTTAATGGAAGTTTAGGATTATCTCAGGTTTCTTTTAATAGGGCAGATATACTTATTAAAACCTGCCCCTACAAAAACCATCCCACATCTCCCGAAATTTGCCCCTCCCCCCTCTCCCCGCCTGCACCGCCGAGTTCCCCATTTCCCACACCCTACACGCCACACCCTATACTCCACCCTGCACCGCCGAGTGATTTTTCTACCTTTCCGCGAATGCAAAAACCTTTAAGGCACATAGCCGTTATTATGGACGGCAACGGACGATGGGCTAAATCCAAAGGCTTAGAGCGATTTTTTGGGCACAGGCAGGGGACAAAGGCAACAGTTGCAACAGTTGAAGCGGGTGTTGATTTGGGTTTGGAGCATTTAACGCTGTTCGTTTTCAGTTCGGAAAATTGGCAAAGACCGAAAATTGAAGTTGATTATTTAATGGGTTTGTTGGTGGAAATGGTTGCACAGGAATTGCCGCATCTTATGGAAAAAAATGTGCGGTTGAAGGTTATCGGGAATTTAGAAAAGTTGCCCGAAAAGCCGAGAAAAAAACTTCAAGAGGCAATAGATAAAACTGCACAAAACAGCGGAATGCAGTTGAATTTGGCGATTTCTTACGGAGGTCGTGCGGAGATTGTGAATGCGGCGCAAAAAATTGCTTTGGCGGTTGCAAGCGGAAAGTTGGAAGTTGCCTCTATTGACGAGCGGGAATTTTCCAAATATTTGGATTTGGGCGGCGATTTTAACACTGCCCCCGACCCCGACCTAATAATTCGCACGGGTGGGGAGTATAGGCTCTCCAATTATCTTCTGTGGCAGGCGGCTTACAGTGAATTTTTTGTGAGCGAAGTTCTGTGGCCCAATTGGACAAAAGACGATTTTAATAAGGCTGTGGAATTTTACAAAACGCGAAAAAGAAGATTTGGAAAAGTAGAAGAATAGAGGTTTTATTGTAATTTGAGGTTTTATGTCAAATTTAACGAAACGATTGATTTTTGCCTTTACGGCTATGCCGGTAGTTGCGTTTTTGATGTGGTTCGGTGATTATACGCGCTGGGCTTTTATGCTGTTTTTGGGTGCGGTTGCGGCTTATGAATGGGCACGAATGGTGAATGCGGTTTATGAGGGTGAATTGACGGCGGGACGGAGTGTAAAAATATTATCGCCGTTGTGTGCGGTCGCTTTAACATTTTCCAACCAGTTTTTTGTTTCGCTGCCAGTTGTGACAGGTGTTTTATTGTTATATATAGTGCTTGCGTTTGCAAAAGTAGATGTTAAAAATTTATTTGCGTGGCTCGTTTTGCAGGTATCTGCACCCTTATATATTGGGTTATGGGGCGGACTGTCTCTAAATTTATTTGAGCAGGGTCAGGGCTGGGTGCAGTGTTCGCAGTTTCTGGTTGTTATGACCACGCTTTGGGCTTGCGATTCTGCGGCATATTTTGCAGGTCGTGCTTTTGGCAAACATAAATTTTCACCGCAAATAAGCCCCAAAAAAACTTGGGAAGGTGCGGTTGGCGGAACTCTTTTTGCGATGTTTTGGTTTTGGATTTGGACGAGGACGGGCTTTGGCTATCCTGTTTTTGACATTTCGCTTTCGCACGCTTTATTTTTGAGTTTTGTTCTTGCCGTTGCGGGGCAACTCGGAGATTTGCTGATGTCCGCTTTGAAACGGTGGTCGGGGATAAAAGACAGCGGCAGTATTTTCCCCGGTCACGGCGGAGTTTTAGACAGGGCGGATAGTTTTTATTTGGCGGCTCCGATAGCGGTGATTTTGTTGAGGTAGATGTAATTTTCTACCTTTCTAAACTATGGATACAAGATACAATCACAAAGACATAGAATCAAAATGGCTCTCCGCTTGGCAAGCCGCAAAGGACTTCAAACCCGCAAGCGACAAACTCGCCGCCTCCGATAACGCCGCCGCTGCCATCGCCGCCGATAATACTAACGCTGACACGGTAAAAAACGCAGAACGGTTTTCAGTTGTAATTCCGCCCCCGAATGTTACGGGAGCATTGCATTTAGGACACGCACTGAACAATACAATTCAAGATATTTTAGTTCGCTATAACCGCAAACTTGGGCACAACACGCTTTGGATACCGGGCACAGACCACGCGGGAATTGCAACGCAGGCGGTTGTAGAAAAACGCCTCTTTCAAGACGAAAAAAAAACGCGGCACGATTTGGGCAGAGAAGAATTGGTAAAACGAATTTGGAAATGGAAAGACGAATACGAGGCGAGAATTACGGGTCAATTAAAATCTCTCGGTGCAAGTTGCGACTGGGACAGACAACGATTCACACTCGACGAAAAATGTGCAAGTGCAGTGCGCCACACATTTTTTAACCTATTCAAAAAAGGCTTAATATATCGCGGAAAACGCCTTGTAAATTGGGACACCCATTTACGCACCGCAGTTGCAGACGACGAAATTTATTATGAAACGGTAAAAGGACATTTTTGGACATTCAAATATCCGCTCGCAGACGGTAGCGGTTATATTCCCGTTGCAACCACACGACCCGAAACTATCTTGGGAGACACCGCAGTTGCCGTTCATCCCGAAGACGACCGCTATAAAAAATTTATCGGTAAAACGCTTTTAGTCCCTTTTGTAAATCGCGAAATTCCCGTAATTGCAGACGGCATTTTGGTAGATAGAGAATTTGGAACAGGCTCCGTAAAAGTTACTCCTGCACACGATCCAAACGATTATGCCACGGGACTCCGCCACAAACTTCCGATGATAAACATTTTGAACGAAGACGGTTCTCTGGGTGAAAATGCGGGCGAGTTTGCAGGTTTGCGCGGTGAAAAAGCAAGGGCGGCAGTTGTAGAAGGACTTGAAAAATTAGGGTTGCTCCTAAAAGTGGAAGACCACGAAATGTCGGTTGGAAAAAGCGACCGTTCAAAAACCACAATAGAACCGTATTTAAGCGACCAATGGTTTGTGAAAATGGAAGACTTGGCAACTCGTGCTATGTTGGCTGTTGAAAACGGCGAAGTAAAATTTACACCTGCACGATACTCAAAAAATTATTTGAATTGGCTCGGCGAAAAACGGGATTGGTGCATTAGCAGGCAATTATGGTGGGGTCATCAAATACCGATTTGGCACACAACGGCAGAACCTACGGCACTCGCAAACCGCACGGACATTCACTACTTTCAAGCCGAAAACGGCGAATGGTTAGTCTGCTCACTCGAACGGGACTTATCCGAAAACGAAGTTGAAGGCTTAACTCTCACCCGCGACCCCGATGTTTTAGACACTTGGTTCAGTTCCGCACTTTGGACTCACAGCACAATGGGTTGGCACGGTGCAGGCAAAGACACCTCCGACCTGCAAAAATTTTTCCCGACCTCAATACTCTCAACTGCACGCGACATAATCTCGCTGTGGGTCGCCCGAATGGTAATTTTCAGCCAAGAAAATTTAGGCGAAGTCCCCTTCAAAAATGTGTATATACACCCAACGGTATTAGACGGACAAGGTCGCCGAATGTCAAAATCGCTCGGTAACGGAGTAGACCCTCTCGACATAATCGAAAAATACGGTGCAGACGCACTCCGCTTTGTTATGGCATCTATTTGCACGGAAAATCAAGATGCCCGCCTGCCCGTAAAAAAAGAAACTCTCGAAAACGGAAAGGAAATCAACACGAGCGAAAAGTTTGAAATCGGTCGAAATTTCGGGAATAAATTGTGGAACGCGGCAAGATTTTTACAACCGTTTTTAGATGGGGGGAGCACCCCCCTCGCCGCTACGCTGTGCGCGGCTACCCCCCCTGCGGGGACACCCCGCAACGCCCCGTTTGATTCAGAACCTGCCTTAGAAGACAGTTGGATTCTCTCCCGCCTTAACACGACAATTTTAAGCGTAACCGAAAGTATAGAGAACTACCGCTTTTCCGAATACACTTCAATTCTTTATCACTTTGTTTGGGACGATTTATGCAGCAGATATTTGGAAATTAAAAAAGGAAGTATATCAAGTGAAAGCGGTACAATACTCACGCAAGCATTATATACCGTTTTGGATTTATTGCACCCCGTTATGCCGTTTCTCACAGAAGAACTAAACGAAATACTTTTCCCAAATTCCGAAAGAGTAATTTTAAGAGCATTCCCAAAGGCAAATACCGCACTGATAAATCCGCAAATAGAAAAACAATTTGAGGCGGTTTTTTCAATAGTGGAAGTTGTCAGATCGGTTCGGGGACGATACTCCATATTACCCGCAAAAAAAATAGACTTGCATCTAAAAACAGAATTAAATGTTGAAGACAGCAGAAATATAATCACCGATTTGGCAGGAATAGAAAAATTTGAATTTTCGGCAACGCTTGCAAAACCGAATTTCTGTGCAAGTGCAGTGGTCGGGATTGGCGAGGTTTTTATTCCGCTTGAAGGCATTTTGGATAAAGCAACCGAAACTGCCCGTTTGGAAAAAGAAATTGAAAAGGCAAAACAATTTTTAGTATCCTTAGAGAAAAAACTCTCCAACGAGAATTTTGTTAAAAATGCTCCGCCTTCAGTTATTGACGGCGAACGCCAAAAAATTGCAACTCAAAAAGACATAATAGAAAAAAATTTGCAGGCTTTGAAGGAGATGGAATAATGCAAACAACCCACACAAATCTCAACGCAATCCGCGACCGAATCGATAAACTTCGGGGGTATCTTTGACTTGGATGTTAAAGCGGAAGAATTAGCGGTTTTGGAAAAACAGTCGAGCGACCCCGAACTGTGGAACACGCCCGATAAAGCTCAGGCTACCCTCAAACTCGCGGCAACTATCCGTGAGCAAATTGCCGCTTGGGAAAGCGTTTCAAAACAATGCGATGATTTGGGTGAATTTTATGAACTTTCCAAAAGCGAAAATGACAATGAACTTTCTGCCGGCATAGAAAAAGACATAGCCGAGTTAGATACAAAAGTTGCCGAAATGGAATTGCGAAAAATGTTGAACGAACCGGACGATGCCGCTCCCGCGTTGTTCTCAATAAATTCAGGTGCGGGCGGAACGGAATCGCAAGATTGGACTCAAATGCTCCTGCGGATGTATACTATGTATTTTGAAAATGAAAAAATTCCTTTCAAAATTTTAGATGTTCAGGAGGGCGATACGGCGGGAATAAAAGGTTGCACGCTTGAACTTCCAAATCCGTATAGTTATGGAATGTTGCGTTCGGAAATAGGAGTTCATCGCCTTGTGCGAATTAGCCCTTTTGATGCAAACGCCCGCCGCCACACGAGTTTTGCCGCTGTTTATATGACTCCGATTTATGAAAATGCGGAAGTAGAAATTAACACCGCCGACCTCCGTGTGGATACTTACCGTTCATCGGGTTCGGGCGGTCAATATATAAACAAAACAGATTCCGCAGTGCGAATTACTCACACACCAACGGGAATAGTCGTCTCTTGCCAAACGGAGCGCAGTCAAATTCAAAACCGCGAA
Source organism: Fibrobacterales bacterium (assembly GCA_025997455.1). GTDB lineage: Bacteria > Fibrobacterota > Fibrobacteria > Fibrobacterales > Fibrobacteraceae > BNUP01. The sequence goes on from BNUP01000100.1 coordinate 5,621, forward strand.
ACCGCAATGAAAATGCTCCGTGCACTTCTCATTCAGCACTATCGCGAAGAAGAAGAGGCTGCTCGCAACGAACGCGCTGCCGAAAAACGCAAAATCGAATGGGGCAGCCAAATTCGCTCTTATGTCTTAGACGACCGCCGCGTAAAAGACTCCCGCACAAACTACGAAACAAGCAACACCGAGGCAGTCTTAAACGGCGATATAAAACCGTTTATAAAAGCGTATCTGTTGAGCGGGTAAGAGGCGGTTGCCTCGGTTCAAGAGTTGAAAGTGTAAAGTTGAAAAGAACTTGTCATTCCCGCGAAGGCGGGAATGACTATAGGTAACCACTATTAACCTCCTAAGAGGTTGGTAGAGGTTACCAAGCGACATGGGCGAACTGCGTTTTTTATGCAAATTTGAGTAGTTCGCCGTCGTCTCTAAAAACTCAAATATGTGGAATTGTGTTACAAAGAGAGTTTTTAGAGGTTTCCTAGAAGTGCTTAGTCCTGAACACAGCGAACGCTAACCCCGAGTTGCTTATTGCTGTTGTTCGGGTCCACTTTGCTGTATCTGTTTTCTATATACCGGTGAGTTGCATTGGTTGCAGTGCTCTCCGTAGTCGTCCACCAGCGGGCGAATGTGCCAAGATTGCCGAATGCCCCAGCAGCGGTGCGGTTGCCACCGGGCAAGGCGGAAAAGCCGTAATTGTCTGTGCCGTTGCCGCTACTATTCCAACCGCTTGCCGCCTTAAGTTTAGTTCCGGCGGTGCTTGCATCGCCCGTATTATCAATGAGCGTAATCCATTCGGCATCGCTTGGCAAATGCCAGCCAGTAGGGCAAACGCCCTGATGTTTTGCTTCTGCCGTATAGGTACTTGTGTTATAGGAAACATCAATATTCATTGCAGTTGCCCAGTCATACAACCTGCCGTAAATATCGCAATTTGCCTCTTCTTTTTCATAACACCAACTGCCGCTTTCCGTAGCAAAATTCAAATTCTCCGCCATCCAAGTTTGAGTGCCAATAACAACTGTGCTGTAGGTTTTGTCGTCTCGCTCATCGTCAAGCGTTCCGTATTCAATAGACGAACTCGAAACTTCCGAAGAAGACGATTCTGCTTCGGAGGAAGAGGATTCAGCCTCACTCGATGAACTCGAAACTTCCGAAGAAGATGATTCTGCTTCGGAGGAAGATGATTCAGCCTCACTTGATGAACTCGAAACTTCCGAAGAAGACGATTCTGCTTCGGAGGAAGAGGATTCAGCCTCACTTGATGAACTTAAATCTTCTGAAGAAGAGGATTCTGCTTCGGAGGAAGAGGATTCAGCCTCACTTGATGAACTTAAATCTTCTGAAGAAGAGGATTCTGCTTCGGAGGAAGAGGATTCAGCCTCACTCGATGAACTTAAATCTTCTGAAGAAGAGGATTCTGCTTCGGAGGAAGAGGATTCAGCCTCACTCGATGAACTTAAATCTTCTGAAGAAGACGATTCTGCTTCGGAGGAAGAGGATTCAGCCTCACTCAATGAACTTAAATCTTCCGAAGAACTTGACGATTCCTCATTCAATTCCGAAGACGAGGAGGAACCTTGAGCGTCCCTACTACGGCGTTAGGCGACTACGAAAACATCTGGGCGAGCACGGTCATCCGATAGGCGAGAAATGCCTGCGCCGCCTGATGAATGTCTGCGGCTGGCGGACACAGTATCCGGCAAAGAAAACCACCGTGAGCGACCGGAAAGCCTACAAATACCCGTACCTGCTCAGGGGTCGCATGGTCTGTGCCCCAAACGATGTGTGGGCCATCGACATCACCTATATTCCGATGGCGAAGGGGTTCATGTACCTGTTCGCCATTATCGATGTTTATTCGCGCTATGTGGTCGGATTCAGCGTGAGCAACACGATGACTGCACAGTGGTGCGTGTCTTGCATTGACGAAGCCGTAAAGAAGCACGGCAAGCCGAGCATTATCAACTCCGACCAAGGCTGCCAGTTCACCTCCGCCGAGTATGTATCCTATCTGGAAAACAATGGCATCCAAATAAGCATGGACGGCAGGAGGCGGGCTTTGGACAACATATTCATCGAGCGGCTCTGGCGCAGCGTGAAGCAGGAGCATGTCTATACGCACCCCCATTCAACGGGAGACGAATTGCTTGACGGCTTGACAGGCTACTTCGATTTTTACAACAACAAACGGTA
>BNUP01000101.1 GCA_025997455.1 Fibrobacterales bacterium
AACTCCTTTGGGGTTGATGGTGATGAAAATGGTGCGTTTTGCGGGCGCGTTGATTTTTTTTTGTGTATTCAGATTCGCCGTTGAATTGGCTTGAAACTGCGGGGGGGGGGGGGGTATAGTTTTGGATGCTGATATTTTGCACTCTGCTTGCGGCAGTGGCACTGCGTATCATTTGCTTTTCATAAAAAATACTCGACATATTTAGGAAAATATAGAATTTTTTTTGGCAAAATGCAAGGAAAAATGAAAATTTTGCGATTTTTTTTATTTTGGAGGCGATTGTGGCTTGGAATGGATTCCAGATTCCCGTCTGCACGGGAATGACGGGACTCCATTCACGGCAAAACGGAACTTATGGGCGTGCATACCGTCATTCCCGTGCAGACGGGAATCTGGAGTGCATACTTTGGATTGACAGAAAAGAAATAAATAATAAACCACTACTGCATTCTCTGGGTTGCTTCTGGTTGCACACTCGCTGGTGACGAGCCGCAGTCGCCTATCGGCTTGGTGTCTCGTGTTCCCCGTGTCGTGGCACGAGGACAGGTTCCGCACGAGTATGACAGTTAAGGTTTGCACGCTTTGGATTCTGCGTCCTGCATCCTGCAACTTCGTGCAGGATGACGGTGCAGGACGACGAGCACAGAATGACGGGGATGGTGTGCTCGGGAATGACTTTGCCGTTAATTGGAGGAGAATGAGGGGGTAGCGGAAAACGCCTTTGTGAAATGCAAGGCGGTTGCAGCGAGGGGGAGGCTTCCCCCACTTTTTTGAGAAATAGAAAAAATCGACTCCTTAAAAAAAATCATTCAATATTCCCCTTTAGAGTGCGTCTAACAGCCGAAAAATAAAACAAAAGGAGTTTTTTTATGAAAACTACAATTCGGCGAGTATTCGCCGCAACGCTGCTGCTCAGCACGCAAATATTCGCACAGAGATTTATCTCTGCAATCCCTGACGCCATTCAAGTGGGTTTTATAAGAAACTCCGAAGATAAGGAGGGTTTTCTTCCAAACGGTTATCAAACTGCTGTTCTCGGCAAAAAAAATTCCGTATATGGAAATTTAATGCTTCTCAGAGGACTGGATACTATATACGCACAACCTTGGGAATGGGAAAAAAGGTATAAAGAAGTTGTCGGTAGTTATAATGTGGTGAATAGTTATGGAGATGTTTTGGGAGTTGTTCGTCCGCTGGTAGCCGCAAATATTTATAAGACAAGCAAAGGTGATTCCGTTTTTGACGGGATTTCGAGCGGTGTTGTAGTGCTCGATTCTATGAGCAATACAAAAAATTCCGCTATAGTCGTTTTTGCAACACTTAGAAAAATCACGGTTGTAAAAATAGAGATAAAGGGGAGTTCAATTTCTCAAACCATATTAAATTCATTCAATTTACGCGAAGAGGAATTTGCCACAAACGGCGACTATTATAGTATAAAATATTATAGGCGATTGACATTGCTCGGCGAAAGTCAGAACAGCAACGGGAGAGTTTTCCATTTGGCAACAGGAAATCTCCTGAGTCCAAATGAAACATACGCAAATGCGGGCAGGATTGATTTCTTTTCAATTGTAGAAAACAGTTGGACAAAATCACAACCGAATTTAACTGGAATTAAATCTGGAATAAATGGATTGTTCTTTGAAAATGACACTCGATTCGGTAAAGATCTCGTTTCGGCAGGTGATATTGACGGAAACGGATATAACGACCTCGCAGTTATTGCACCGAAATCACCGCAACACCCGCAGAGTGCAATTTATATATTTTTTATGGATAACGAATACACTCCGAGCAAAAAAGAACCGATTGTTCTCAGCGGAAATTCACTTCCTTGGAAAAAGAGTGCTGAGGAATATGCTTTAACGGAAAAGGGATTAAACGATTTTAATCAAGATTGTATTGGAATTAGTTCCGCTTATTTAGGGGAAGAGATACATTTACTTGTCTCTTGCAACATTAAAGCGAATTTTGCAAACTCCAAAGATTCAATTGCAGGTAGCATAATTATAAAGGATTTGGTTTTAAACAACGAAGGTTATATTTCAAAATCAACTACAATTTTTGCCAAAAATTCTGGTTGGCATGCATTAACCAATGCCTTTTCCATTGAATCAAATCCGTTGCCTATAAAAAATCACAAAAATAATTTAGATGCGATTAGTTTTCTCGTAAATGGACCGGTAAGTTATGCCGCTAGAAATATCCTTTATTCTACTCCAATTTTGGATGCGGATTTTTCTAAGAATTTTTCAATTGAGGCGGGTAAAAGTGAAAGTATTTTGAATATAGACAGTTTATTTTATCGCAGCGGAACAAGTGGTTTTTCGGCACAAACAATTTTTGGGCTTGCGAAATGCACCGTTGAAAACTCGAATTTGAATTGCGAGGGGGGAGAAAATGCGATAGGCAGTTGGAGTGCGGTGGAATTAGTGAGCAAAAGTGCTTGCGATTCTTATATGCCATGCAAACGAAAAGATACGGTTTATATATACACCCGCTCTCAAACGGAACCGCAAAATACGGCACTTCGCATTTCAAAAAGCGTGGTGATTCCCTCACAACTCGGACTTTTTACTTGGGAAAATATTAATTCACTCACTTATTTTCGCAACCCGAATTTGCAAAACTCAGGGCTTTCCCTGAATACGGCAAACTTAAAGTTGAGCATGATTTCAAACGGTGAAAATAATATATCTATAATGCCTATTTCTCAAAACGGCGGCATAGATACGCTATTTTTTGGTCTTTCGCTTTCTTCGAACACTTATAATTACAGAGTTTTGCTTCACATTGCAGACACTTCAAAAATCCAAAAAAATTCCCTCGCACAAACACCGAGCGAAATTGACACTCTTTGGAATACTGCCGCAAAAAAATATTTTGCATTGCCGCTTTCAAATTCAAACGGTAATATTTACACCTACGATATTGCACAGAACGGACTTGGAGATTATGCGGAAATAGTCGGAAATTATCTGCGAATTTTGAATGTAGATTTTGCGGAAGTGTCGCTTGCATATACCGAAAACGGTTTGTTGAAAACGCGAAAAATTTTACTGACTCCAGAATCGAAATCTGTTCCCGAAAGTTCTTCATCTTCCGGCGGTGCAAACAGCGAATTTGACGGCAATTCAATCGGTGAGCAAATTCCAAGTGCAATTTTGCGTGAATTGTTGCCGTTGCAAGAAATCCCTGCCGATGCCGTAGTCAGTATTCACGACTTAAAAGGCAACAAGGTAGGTTCTGTTAGCAGAGCAGGCGTTTATATAATCCAAGTGAAAAGCCGAAGTTTTAATATGAGAAAAGTAGTGGTTGTAAAGTAGAGGGCGATACAAAAAGGGCGAATAGTATTCGCCCATACATACACAATTTACCACCCGTTGGTCTGTGGTCTATAGTTGCCTTAGCATTGCCGCCATTGTTTATACAGTTTATCTCAATTTTTTTACAAGTGGGCGGCTATACTTATTGTCCGCCATTGTTTATACAGTTTATCTCAATTTTTTTACAAGTGGGCGGCTATACTTATTGTCCGCCATTGTTTATACAGTTTATCACAACTCCTTTTTAATTGTGCGGCTATACTTATTGCCACTACTATTTATACAGATTATCTCATTTTTTTACAAGTGAGTGGCTATACTTATTGTCCGCCATTGTTTATACAGTTTATCTCAATTTTTTTACAAGTGGGCGGCTATACTTATTGCAGGCAGGGAAAATGATATGAACGACATAGAATTACATAACGAACATCAAGTGTTCTCGAATATTTCGCTTATCATTGAAAAGCGAAAGTTCGCCCGTGTCGCTTAGTAAGCAATGACTATCTCTTATCGAGTTAATCAATGCTTACTGGAACTATATTTCTATATTTTTCAATATGTTACGACTGCTTTTAATTTTTATTGCAATTACTTTTTCGGCTGCAATTGCCAACACTGCCGACCACCTCACCGGTTCCGACTCGCTTTTGCTTGAAGAGGCATTAAAAAGAGAATTGGGAGTTGAAAAAGTTTGGGAATTAAAATCTTCGGTAAGCGACTCTGCAAAACCGAAAGCGGTTTGGCTTGTGCGAAACGGAATGTCTATCCCCAATTATATGTTGCGGGCAAAAATCGAGATTGAGCGGCGGGGCGGACAAGTTCTTTGGATGCGGGCGAACGGAGAGAGGTCTGCATTGTTAAAATATATGGGAATACAAGGGGTTTATCCGATTGTTGAAATTCGCATAGATGATAATTTATGGCTTGCAAATTCTTCAAAATTGGCGGTGATTTTTTTTGTATATGAGAATGATAAAATTTTGCAGGGTAAATCCGAACTTTTGAAAAAGTTAAATTTTCAATATAATTTGCTCGTCAATGCATCGGATAAAAAAAACATTTCGGCAGGCGAAAAATTGAATGTAAATGTGTTGCCGTATATCTATATGAACAGAGTGTCTAAGAGTATAAAAAACGAGGATAAACTCGATGAGAGAATTAACGAACTGCTTGCAGACGGAGGTATCAAAGAAGTTCACGGTTTTGCCGCATATAACGGCGTAGATTATCTCAACCATCAGGCTTCGGTGGAACGATTGACCAATGTTTTGAAAAAGCGAGATTGGTGGTTTATGGATTTGAGCGAACAAAAAACTGTTGCGCAAGACAACTGCGACAAGAAAAATTTGGAATGCTACAGAAGGCGTTTGGAGAAGGAAAGTGAAGGACTGCTCAATTCCGCTCTAAGGCAGGCGAAAAAAAGCGGCAGTGCCCTTTTATTACTTCCGCTCAGAGAAAGCAGCATAGAGTTGGTCGGAGATTTGACGGTGCAGGCGAAAAAACAAGGAACTGAAATTATTGAAATGACGGAATTTTCTAAATTACCTGCACAATGAAGGATATTCCGCAACAACCAAAAGGGACACGCGATTTTTACCCCGTTGATATGAGGGTGCAAAATCATATTTTTACCGTGTGGCGAAAAGCCGCACTTAAATTCGGATATGAGGAATACGAAGGTCCGTCGTTTGAGCATTTGGAACTTTACACCGGAAAATCGGGCGAGGAAATTGTTTCGCAACTTTACAATTTTACAGATAAGGGCGGGCGAAATTTGGCGTTGCGACCTGAAATGACTCCGACACTTGCCCGACTAGTAATTCAAAAGGGCGGCGAACTCAAAAAACCTTTCAAGTGGTTTTCCATTCCGCGGTTATTCCGCTACGAGCGGGCACAAAAAGGTCGATTGAGGGAATTTTTTCAATTGAATTTAGATATAATCGGGACGGAGAGTATAGGCGCGGAGGCGGATTTGCTCGCCTCTATTGCAAATATGCTTTTTGATTTCGGATTGACCGATGACGATTTTTCAATTGGAGTTTCGAGCAGAAAATTACTCGCCGCATTTTTAGAAGAGTTAAATGCACCCGATAAAAATGCTATCTATCCGTTGTTGGACAGACGACTTAAAATGGCAAATGGCGAATTTGAAACTGCTCTTTTAAGTGCAGGCTTAAATGAAGAACAGGCAAAAAAATTGAATTATTTTATGGGTTGCGTGTCACTTGAAGAAGTGAAAAATCTAACCGCTCCTGCACAAAACGCATCGACCGCACCAAGTGAATCGTCTGTTGCAATTAGGGAATTGGAGGAATTATTTTCATTGCTAACCGATTCGGGTTTTGCAAACTGCGTAAAACTCGACCTCTCGGTTGTACGGGGACTTGCATACTACACGGGAATTGTTTTTGAAGTTTTTGATAAAAATAAAAGTATGCGCGCCATTGCAGGCGGCGGTAGATACGATAATTTAACGGAAATACTCGGCGGTCAAAAGGTTGCAGGTGTGGGTTTTGGTATGGGCGATGTTGTGCTTGCCGATTTGTTGCGTGAAAAAAATTTGCTCCCGCAAAGCCGTGCGGACTTGCCGATATATTTAACTTCGTTCAACAGCAATATGAATTTACTTTTCAAAACAGCGGCGGAATTTCGCAAGGCGGGAGTTGCCTGCTCGCATCCTCTTGCACCCGCAAAATTTGGGAAACAGTTGGAACAGGCAAATTCTTGCGGAGCAAAAGCGGTGGTTTTTGCAGATGGTGAAAAATCGCAGAACGGAATTTTTGAGTATAAAATTTTGGCAAGCGGCGAACAGGGAATCGGCACATTGGAAGACATTTTGAGGTTGTTATGAAATTGAGGTTGTTATGAAAAAATCATCTTACGAAGATAAGCAAGAAAATATTCCTGCATTAAAAACTCCCGAAATTGAAAAATGGGAATTTATGTATCCGAATTCCGCAACGGATTTGCGAATTGAAGTTCCCGAATTTACCTGCGTTTGCCCCAAAACAGGCTTGCCCGATTTCGCCACGCTAATCATAGAATATCGTCCCACAAAATTCTGCATTGAATTAAAAAGTTTCAAAGAGTATCTCCTCTTTTACCGCAACTTGGGAATTTTTCACGAGCATGTTGTGAACAAAGTTTTAAGGGATTGCGTTAGTGCGGTTAAACCAAAATATATGAAGGTCACGGGAGTGTTTAATTCACGGGGCGGAATACAAACTACGGTGGTTTCTGTTTATGAGTAGGGGAAAGCCTTCCCCTCGCTTGCACATGGTTGCTCGCTACCCCTTCTTATGCGTCCTTTTAACTCTCTCAATTTTCTCAACTAATCTTTTTGCACAAAATCAAAACGACGCTAATGTTCCTATTTCCGAAACTCAAGCGATGTTGCAGGAGACTACTCAAAATGCAGTGCCGAACGATTCGCTTGCAACGGAAAATTCCTACAACAGCGACTTAACGCCTCAACAACGCTTTGAAGAAAATCCCAAACATAACATTCACGAATACGATTACAAACAGCAGGTTATAGTCGGCGGTGTAGTTATGCTCTGCGTTGCACTCGCTATGATTTTGAATAACAACTATAACCCGAAAAGGTGAATGGTCTATGGTGAACTCTGCATTACAGCCATTGTTTATACAGATTATCACAACTCCTTTTTAATACTCTAACTTACGAGTGCTAAAGCACTCTCTATCCGAAAGCCAAACTCTTGGCTTTCAGTATTGCAGGTGGGGAGATGGCACAATTTTTATATTACTACCTCAAAATTTTCTATAATTTTTTTGTTATACGCTTTCCAACCGCCACGAAAATCACGACTTGACATGGCGATAAATTTTTCCATTCTTACTGAGTTTAGTTGCAAAAGTAATTTGTCGATTTTTCCTTTGAATTTTATGCAATAACCTGAGTAAAATGTGCAATCAGGATTAGTATATTGTATAAAATTTGGTTTTTCGTTCATTGGCGAGAAAATAATTTTTTCACCAAAACTTGTATCTAATCCTTGACTTCTGCCGAAAGCATACCACGCAACAGAGTTGGGTGTTCCGTTATCTCGTTTGTCTAATTCGGATTTTACGGAAAGTAAATAATTGTAAGCAAGCGGGTATTTTTCTTTCAATTCTTTTTCTGGAATAATAGCGTGCTTGCCATTTAATTGTCGGTATGGAAATAGAATATAATCTTTAATTTCTTGTTCAGAATGCTTTAGTTTTGAACCTTTTATTATAGGTTTTAATATGGATTTTTCGATTTTTACTTTGCCTTTTAATTTTGTATTTGCAATG
>BNUP01000102.1 GCA_025997455.1 Fibrobacterales bacterium
GTGTGGGGGATAGGGAACTCAGCAGTGCAAGTGGGGGAGATGGGAGAAGGGGGTGTAAAGTTGAAAGTTAAAAGTGTAAAGTTATTATTCTCTACTCTTTACTCTTTAATCTTTACACTTTCAACTTTCAACTCTTGCACTGCTGAGTGAAAATTGTGAACGCGGTGTGGATAGAGCACACCAAAAATTTCTACCTTCCTGCAAGGATGCCCATAGCGTTTCACATATTTGCACTTCTTTTGATGATACTCGCTAACGCGATTTTGGTGCTTATTGAAACCGCTGTTGTGTCTGCACGCCCGTCGCTGCTTCGCCAAATGGAAGTTGAGAAAAAGTGGGGAGCCGCCCGCGCACTCGCATACACAAACGACCCGAATATATTCCTTTCAACCGCACAAATAGGAATAACCCTTGTCGGAGTTTTGTCCGGTGCTTACGGAGGTGCAACTTTAGCCGAACCGCTCACCGAATTTCTAAAAACAACGACCCTCGCCGCATACGCCAACATAATCGCTATGCCCGCCATAGTCGGCTCGGTCACATACATCTCTCTAATTGCAGGCGAACTCGTCCCTAAACGCTTGGCTTTGCAATTTGCCGAATCTATAGCGTGCATTTTTTCACCGCCAATGCATTGGTTATCCATAATTTTGCGACCGCTTGTGTTTCTTTTGGATTTTTCGGGGGATATTCTTTTGCGCCCTTTTAATCTTCACGAAAACACAAGGCGACCCGTCACAGCAGAGGAATTGCAACAAATGGCAACGCAGGGACATCAGGAAGGCGGTATTGAAAGAGACGAATTAAATATGGTAAAGCGGGTTTTTAATTTATCAGACCGCACGCTTGCATCCGTGATGACCCCGCGAATGCTCGTGGAATGGATTCGCTTGGATATGAAACCTGAGGAAATTCGCGGTATTGTAATGCTGAGTCAATTTTCGCAATTTCCCGTTTGCCAAGATAATTTGGAACACCCCATAGGGACTGCCGATGCCCGCGACCTCCTATGCCAACTCACAGCGGGAGGCGAACTGAACACGGTGGCGATGTTGCGAACTCCGCTTTTTCTGCCCGAATCGCTAAACGCGATGGATGCACTTCACAAGATGCAAACCATAAAAGACCCTATGGCACTTGTTATAGACCAGTATGGTTCTTTCAGCGGAATTGTCACTTTGGAGGATATTACCTCTGTTCTCGTCTCGGAATCCGAACCGCCGCTCCTCTCAAGGGATTCGGTAAAAAATAGAACCGGAGCGTGGATAACCGACGGCTTAACCGATATTCACACCCTCCGCGATATGTTTTCAATAACCGAATTGCCGAGCGAAAATTCCGATACTTATCATACTTTGGGAGGTATGGCTATGGATATTCTCAACAAAATTCCAAAGGAAGGCGATGTTTTTGAATGGGAAAATCTCCGTTTTGAAATCCTCTCAATGCACGGTCAGAGGGTGAGCAAGGTAAAGGTGAGCGTTAAATCTTGAGAGAGTAAAGTGAAAATTTTCTAAATTACCCGTTAGCGATAATAGAAGGAGACGATATGGCTTATTTGAACAAAATTATGCTTATGGGAAACTTGGGTAAAGATGCCGAAGTGAGAATGACACAGAATAATAAAAAGAGAGTGTCTTTTTCGCTCGCAACCACGCGCAGATTTCGCAACCCTACCACGGGTGAAACTCAAGACGATACGCAGTGGCATAATATAGTGGCTTGGGACAGGTTGGCGGAGAGAATTGAAAAATTGGGCATTCGCAAAGGAACGCCGCTGTTTGTTGAAGGCAGAGTGTCTTATCGTCAATGGAACGACCCGCAAACAGGGCAAAAGCACAATGTAACCGAAATTTTAATGGATAATTTTGAATTTTTGGCTCCTCGTTCGGGCTATAATGCCGATAGCGGCGAAAGACCGGTTTTTGATACCGCAAGTGAATTTGGAGCAGGAAATCTGCCGCCTCCGCCGTCAAACGACCCGGACGATCAGATGCCGTTTTAACGGAAACGGATTTTATTTATGGATGAAATAGAACTCATTCAATTGGTTCAACTCGCCGAAATTGCGATTTTGTGGAGTATCGCCGGACTTGCGTTTATCGGTGCCGTGAATTCACGGGGCGTTTTGCGCGTGCCCGTTTCGTGGTTGCTCGCAATTGCAATTACAATTATCGCTCTATTTTTTTCTTATTTGAAATTTACCGTATCGCCGTCGCAAATATTTTTCTCGCAAGCATCACAACAACAGACTGTAAGAGAACCGCAGAGAATTGAACATTCCGCAGGCGGTGAGGCAGTGGCGGCAAGCGGTGATGTGCAGCAAGATAAGGCGAATTTATATGCAGGTGCACTTGGCGGAGTGTTAAGAGATGCAGTTGAAACTACAAACTCCATTTTGACTTTTCCAAAGTGGGATGTTATCGCTCGCGAAGGCGTGGAAAAACGGGAGTCATTTGAAAGCAGAGCACTTTCTCTGCGAAATAAAAGTGCGGATATTTATAGGCAGATTAAAAATTTGAATCCGCCTGAACAGGAAAAATCGTCTTATGATTTATTGCTCGTTGCCGCGGATAATTTGCGGCTCGCGGGCTATGAGGTTCATCATCAGTTCGGTTTGGAAGGTGCGGGTAACGCAACGGATACAGGTGCGGCGGCAGAAAAAGCCGCAAGTAAAGCAAAAGCGGTATTCACTCAAATTCTGGGAACATTGTAAAAATAAGCAGGTATTGTTATGGCAGAAAAAAATGTTGCAATTGTGGGCGCAACGGGTGCAGTGGGTCAAGAATTATTATCGATTTTGGCGGAACGAAAATTCCCGCTCAAGTCGCTCAGGCTGTTGGCATCGGCACGGAGTGCAGGAAAGAAAATTCGTTTTGAAGGCGAGGATTTGGTTATTGAAGAACTTCGCCACGATTCTTTTTCGGGCGTTGATTTAGTGTTGTCGTCGGCGGGCGGTTCCATATCAAAGGAGTTTATGCCTTCGGCGGTAAAAGCCGGTGCGGTAGTTGTTGATAACACTTCCTATTTCCGTATGAATCCCGAAGTTCCTCTTGTGGTGCCGGAAGTAAATCCGCAGGACATTAAAAAGCACAAGGGTATTATTGCAAACCCGAATTGCAGCACAATTATAATGCTGTTACCGCTGTTCCCCATTTACAAAGCCTTTGGAGTTGAGCGGATTCACGCTACCACTTACCAAGCGGCGAGCGGTGCGGGTGCGCTTGCAATGGAGGAGTTGCGTTTGGAGAGCATTGCTCTTGCGGAAGGAAAACCTTTTCAGCGGTCGGTGATTCCATTTCAGTATGCATTTAATTTATTCCCGCATAATGCACCTTACAACGACGGGAGTGAGGCAAAGGCGGCGGTTCACGCACCGCTTGGTTATTGCGAGGAAGAATGGAAAATGGTCGCAGAGACCCATAAAATTTTTGGCGATGAGAAATTGCCCGTAAATGCTACTTGCGTTCGAGTTCCTGTTTTGCGGGCACACTCGGAGGCTTTGAATATTCGTTTGTCAAAAAAGGCGAGCGTTGAGGAGATTTACGAAGTTTTACTCGGTGCGCCGGGTGTGCAGGTTTTGGAAGAGCCTTCAAAAAATCGCTGGGCTATGCCGATAGACGCAAGCGGAAAAGACCCTGTTCTGGTGGGTCGCGTAAGGACTGATTTATCGCAGGAAAATACCTTTGATATGTGGGTTGTGGGAGACCAAATTCGCAAAGGCGCGGCGTTAAACGCTATTCAAATTGCGGAACTCTTGTAATGTTATTTTCGCTGTTGCTCGGTCTTGCATTGTTTGCGGTTGCCTGCTATCTTATGCTTTTGTTTTTTCAGGTGCATAAGGTGGAAAAGCAAATTACGGATTTAATTCAAATTGTGGAAGTGCATTTATTGAATAAATACGGGCATAGTCCGAGCAGAACAGTTAAACTCGTAGATGTTAAAAAAGCATTGGCGGAAGATGAATAAAGATGAAAGTTCCCACTGCCAGCCCTGCGGGCGGAATACAAGCGAACTTTCCGCAGTAAGCGAGGTTTCGTTTATAGATATACCTCATCCGAATTGGATAGAAATTGACTTAGACAATTTGCAGAGCAATATTCGTTTTGTGCGTTCTTTAATTCCAAAGGAAACGAAATTACTTTTACCCGTTAAAGCCGATGCTTACGGGCACGGTTCGCTCGCCATATCTTTTGCGGCACTTGAGGCAGGAGTAGATTTTTTGGGTGTGGCACATTTGTTTGAAGGTATTGCACTGCGAAAAAACGGGATAAAAGCGAGAATTTTAATTTTAGGTCCCTGCTCGGAAAGTGATTTCCCTTTTTTGATTGAATATGATTTAACCCCGTCTATTCCCGATTTGGAAACTGCAGAATTGCTTTCCCTCTACCTCTCTGATTTGCAATGCAAAAATCCTATAAAAACTCACATTCAAATAGATACAGGAATGCACAGGTTCGGCATAGATCCCGCAGATTTTGAACAAATAGAAAAAATTTTCGATTTACCTTATTTGGAAATTGAAGGAATGTATTCGCACTTTGCAACCGCAGATATGCCGAATAATTCACAAATGCACCCCGCGATGCAAAAGCAACTCTCTATTTTTGATGAATTAGTTAAAAAATTAGAGGCTGTCGGCAAGCGACCAAAAATTTGCCACATTGCAAATTCACCTGCCACGCTTTTATTTGCAAATGAAACTCGCGGTGGGGGAGTTGATAGCGGAGCGTTCCCCCCGTCAGCACTGAGGGCGGAAGAGACGGGGGGAGGCAAGAGCCACGCTGTGAAAGCGAGGCTCAGCGAGGAGGGAGTTGATAGCAGCAATGGGGGAATTGTATATGATATGGTTCGCCCCGGCATTGCACTTTACGGATACGACCCTTTGGGGAAATGTCCCTCACAGTTTAATATAAAGCCGGTTTTGCGTTTGCGTTCTACCGTGCGAGCCTTGCGTAAAATTGCAAAAGGCGAAGGAGTTTCTTACGGGCATTTTTTTATCGCAGAAAAAAATATTACGGTCGCTACAGTTGCAATCGGTTATGGCGACGGCTATTTTAGGGGCGAACCGAACAGCGGTGTTATATTTATACAAAACAAACCCTGCAAAATTTTAGGCAGAGTTTGCATGGATGCGTGTATGGTAGATGTGAGCGATATTCCCTCTGTAAAAGTCGGAGATATTGCAGAATGTATAAACGGTGAATTTTCTCCGTTAATTTCAATGGAGAGTTTTGCCGCCGAGCACCGCACAATTTCTTATGAAATCACAACTCGAATGGCAAGGCGACTTTACAGAATTTACCGCTACAAAAATAAAATGCTCCGCTGGGACGAATTGCAGATTTTATTTGGGTTAAGCAATTTATGATTTCTAAATTTACAAACGGAGTATTATGCCGAATTTAGATAAATGCAAAAAATTGATTTTGGAGATTGCTGAGGTTGGCTCGCAAAATCCGAATCCGCCTTTAATTAACGATTTATTCCCATTTCGTCACTATTTTGATGATAAGGGTAATTTAATGCAAAAAAAATTGTCCGAAATAGATGGACTTTGGACTCGCAGAGAAATTTTAACACGATTTCTTTTTTTGCAGGCTGTTTTAGACCAAGGTCCTGATATTGAAGGTATAAGAAAATTGTTGAAAGATGTAACTAATAATTTATACAAAAAAGAAGTTCGGATTTTGCACAGACCGCTTGATTTTTTCAAAGAAGTTGGATTTTCGGTTGATGAAATATTACAAAATCACGAAACAATTAAAAAACTTCGTGCTGAAGATTGGGCAAGAGAAAATAAATCAACGGCAAATCGCTATAATTTGTTTATGGACAATGCAAAACAAGTTTTGGGATATGCAGTTTATCGTTGGGGGGTTCCGCTTGCAGTGCCATATTTATTGGAAAAAGATTTACAAAAGAATAATCAAACTTCTACTGAGCCGTTAGTTGATTTTATCGAAAGTTTTGAGTCTTCGGAAATAATGAGTGAGCAAATTAAAGATAATGTTCGCTATGGTTTAGGTAAAGCGATTGGCGACAAAGCCGCTCATTTGTTTGCAAAGTGGTTCGTTTATACATTTAATTTAGGTCGCAAAAATTATAATTCGTGGGGAAATCTGTCTTATGAATTGCCTTTTGACAGCAATGTTGGACGGGTGCTTTTCCGAACCGGTTATTTGTTGGAATTGACAAACTTAAATGATTTGGAAAGTTGGCAGGTAATTCAGAAAAATGCAGGAAAAGGCGGCAAACATTACATTCGAGTTACAAATTTAAGAGGGCAGAAAGTTGATATTGGTGATGAGAATTTCAAAAAAAATTATGATGATATTGCAATGAATTTTCTGCACACAAAAAAGCGTTCGCCAAAAAACATAGAAATACAACAAACGGTTAATGCTCTTTTGTTAAATTCACAGTATGGGATTGGGCAATTAGATGATGGCATAATTCATATAGGAACAAATTTTTGCAGAAATCACGATGCTCCGCTTTGCAAAAATTGTCCGCTCAAAAATTTATGCGAAGGTTACAATAATAAAAACGAATTAATAGATGAATATAGGACATAATGATATGAATTTTTACAACGAAGATTGCATTTACGGCACAAAGAAATATTTGAAAGATAATTCGGTGGATTTAATTATTTCAGATCCGCCTTACGGAATTAACGGCGACAAATTG
Source organism: Fibrobacterales bacterium (assembly GCA_025997455.1). Taxonomy (GTDB): domain Bacteria; phylum Fibrobacterota; class Fibrobacteria; order Fibrobacterales; family Fibrobacteraceae; genus BNUP01. The sequence continues at coordinate 6,694 of BNUP01000102.1, forward strand.
GACAAGCATTACAATCGCGATGAACGCAATGTGCTTGACGGTTATGTGGAAGTGCCTGAAAATGAATATCCTGAATTTTCAATGAAATGGATACAAGATGCGGAACGAGTTTTACGACCGGGCGGCAGCATTTACATTGTTTCTGGTTATTCGCAACTTCGCCATATTCTTAATGCACTTGCCGAAACCAAATTACAGGAAAAAAATCATATTATTTGGAAATATAATTTTGGTGTTTATACCAGTAAAAAATATATTTCTTCACATTATCATATTTTATATTATGTGAAACCGCCCTGTAATAGCGTTACATTTAATACAAATGCTTTTTTCGCTGACTGTGAGAAAACCGATAACGGCGGAAGTATGAATTATTTAGATAGAGAAGATGTTTGGATAATAAATCGCGAATACAAGCCCGGACAGATTAAGAACAAAAACGAATTGCCTAAATCTTTATTGACAAAGATGATTTTATATTCAAGCAACCCAAATGATATGATTTGCGATTTCTTTTTGGGTAGTTTTTCAACGGCAAAAGTGGCAATCGGTCTGGGAAGACACGCTTGCGGTTTTGAAATCAATAAAAATGCTTTCGATTATCAAATAAAAGAAATTGAAAAAATTAAATCAGGCGAGTTATTGGCGGAATTAAGAAAAGTCCCGGAAAATAAATTAATTAACAAAGGGAAACCGCTAACGCAAGAGGAAACGACTCAAATTGTATTGGAATTTGATAGTTTGATTCGCAAAGGTTATTCAAAAAAACTTGCCTGTGATAGTATTTCCAATAAATTTGGTCGAGGTTATTGGTCTATTTTAAATATTATCGGCAACAATAATCAAAACAAAAATACATACGAAACAATTTCTTTAGGTAACTTCTAAAAATTCAATTTTTTGAAATTTTAGAAGTTACCAAGCAACATT
>BNUP01000103.1 GCA_025997455.1 Fibrobacterales bacterium
GGTTTAATCGGGTTTGAGGCAATTTCAAGAGGTGCAGTGCAGAGCACAGAGGTGGATATTTCTGGGGCACTTTTGCAAACAATAGAGGAAACTGCAAAAAAATGGGGAATTGCAAATAAAGTTATCACCAAAAAAAACGATATTTTCAATTTGTGTCGTGCTAAAACTCCTTCCGAAACGGTGAGCAAAGCCTTAAATTCAGAGCAAAACTCCTTCGATTTAATTTACGCCGACCCGCCATTTACCGAAATTTACCCTGATTTAAGGATATTTTTACCGATACTTTCGGCAAAAGGCTTTGCTGTTTTTGAAATGCCCTCTCGCACTTTGCCCGCTTGGGCAAACGAAGCAAAAAAACTGCGCAGTTACGGGGAATCTACTTTGGCAATTTTTTAGCAATGTTAAACGGGCGAATAATAAATTCTCCCTTCTCCCTCCCTGCACCGCCGAGTGCTTCTTCAATTGTGAACGCGGTGTGCGCCGAACGCCCCCAAAAAATTTCTACCTTAACTATTCTATGAAACACGAAGAGCCGACTGTCTCGACTTGGAATAAAGTTTGGAATACGAGAAAGGATTTGGATAAGGTATATCCCTCGTCGCCTGCGGTGCTAAACTCGCTTTTGCATTTGTTGAGCGGTAATTTGCAACTTTACAGGAGTGAATCGCAAAGTCAAACGGGGTGCATAGGCTTGTTGAACGGGTTAAAAATTTTGGAGGTCGGGGCGGGAACAGGCAGAGACAGTGCCGCACTTGCTAAGTTAGGAGCAGAGGTTTTTATTTTGGATTATTCGGATGAGTCATTAGAAATTTGTGCGGAATTGGCAAAAAATACCCCGAATTTGCATTTGGTTCAAGGCGATGCTTTTAACACACCCTTTCCCGATGAGTCATTTGATGTGGTGTTTCACCAAGGTTTGGCAGAGCATTTTAGAGACCCCTTGCCGCTCATAAAAGAGAATGCACGAATTTTGAAGACGGGAGGCTTTGTGCTGTGCGATGTTCCGCAAACATTTCACCCATACACGATAATTAAGCATATTTTAATAGCGATTGGAAAATGGTTCGCTGGGTGGGAAACGGAATTTACGCCCTCTCAACTCAATAAACTTATTCGCAGGGCGGGACTTGAGGTGATATACGAATACGGCTCTTGGATGAAACCGAATCTGTTTTACAGAATTTTTCGACAAATCGGGTTTAAGGTCGGGTTGAATTTGCCCAAATATCCGTTACAAGGCACAATTTATCAGAGACTTAAAGATAGAGTTCTAAACTTCATAAGTCGTTATAGAATAAGCCGTTACACGCAAGTTTGCATTGGAGCAGTCGGAAAAAAATGAACATTTTGGTGCTCAACTACCGAGACAGGAGTCACCCTTTGGCGGGCGGTGCAGAGGTGCATTTGCACAAGATTTTCGGGCGATTAGTGGAGTTGGGGCATTCGGTTACGCTATTTACCACTTCTTACAAGGGAGCAAAATCAAAGGAAATTTTAGACGGAATTGAAGTTGTTAGATATGGGAGCGATTTATCATTTCAAATTAGCATTTTTTTGAAAGTCCCGCACTTGATAAAAGATAAGAAAATAGATGCCGTTGTTGAGGACTTAAATAAACTTCCACTCTTCACTCCCCTACTCACAAAACTTCCTAAGTTGGTGCAAATTCATCACTTATGGAAAACAAGCATATTCAGAGAGGCGGCTTTCCCAATCGCTTTAGCGGTGTATCTGGGTGAAAGAATTATTCCGTTATTTTACAAAAAATGCACATTTGCGGCGGTGAGTCCGAGTGCGAAAAATGAACTTATAGAATTGGGAATTAAGGGAGAGCAAATTTCCGTAATTTACAACGGAATAGATTCGGAATTATTGGAAACAGAACGAGTTAGAGAAAAAGCACCTGCATTTTTCCTTTTTCTAGGGCGGTTGAGAAAATATAAGGGCGTGTGGGTTGCGTTAAAGGCGTTTAAAATTTTTGCAAAAAAATATCCTGAGGCTAAGTTGATTTTTGCAGGAACGGGTTCGGAAGAGCAAAAATTAAAGAACTCGGTTCAAAAATGGGGTTTAGGAGATTCCGTTCAATTTTTGGGTGCGGTGAGCGGTGAGAAAAAAAGGGAATTGTTGAGAGGGGCGATAGCCTTACTGCAAACGAGTTTTAAGGAAGGTTGGGGGTTAACCGTTATAGAGGCGGCAAGTTGCGGAACGGTGAGCATTGCGAGCAATGTTTCGGGTTTATGCGACAGCGTTAAAGACGGCGAAACAGGGTTGCTTTTCAAAGCGGGCAATGCTGCCGATTGTGCAAAAAAAATGGTCGAAATTTTCTCTAACTCCGCACTCCGTAATAACTTAGAGAGTTCCGCAAAAATTTATGCATCCTCATTTGATTGGGGAAACTCCGCTACGGAAACACTTGCCTTACTGCAAAAGGAAATTGGATTTTCGGAGGTTGAAAAATGACTCCAAAGTCTTCTGAAACTGCCACGCCCATCGCAAGCAGAGAACAGATGAGTCGCTCGGCAGATTCACTAAAAAACACTCTTGTATTCATATTAAAACTTCTAATTTCTGCGGTTCTCTGCTTTTTTATTTGGAGGAATATAGTTGCTACACCCGAAATAGAATCTGAGAACTTCGCTCAAATTCTAAAAAACATCAATGGTTTATACATATTTTTTGCCGTATTTTGTATATTTTTATCGTATTTTTCGGGCTGTCTGCAATGGAAACAACTCCTTGTAACTCAAAAAATTTCAATGACTTACGGAAAATTATTAAAAGTTTATTTTGTAGGTTCCTTTTTCAATAATTTTATGCCCGGAAATGTGGGCGGCGATATTAAAAAAGTCTATGATATAAAGCAGAACTCGGAGGAAACAGTTGGCGCGGCAGTCTCGGCTACCCTGCTCGACCGTCTATGCGGTTTATACATATTGTGTGCATTTGCCCTTGCTGTAGGTTTGGCATTTTTTTGGAGAGATTCAGAACAAAAATACTTTTTATTGCCTTCCCTGTTAATATTTCTCTGTTTTTCGCTTGCACTCGCTATGCTTTTTAGCCGTAGGTTCGGCAAGTTAATTTACGGTCGCCTGCTCCCCTTTTTCGGCGAAAAAATTTTGCACCTTCACATGAGATTTCAAGCATTTCGCACCAAACGACTTTTTGTGCAACTCTTTTTATTATCTACACTTACACAGAGTTTGCGAATCCTTTCGCACTATTTTTGCGGGCTTGCCATTGGCGTTAATATTTCTGTAAGTTGGTATTTCTACTATATTCCGCTTGTGGCGATTGTGAGTGCACTTCCTATTTCAATAGGCGGTTTTGGACCTCGCGAGTTTTTGGCTCAGAACCTCTTTGGCAGAGTTGGAGTAGGTTCAATGGAGGCGGTTATTGTACAACTTTTGGCTTACGGTGCAAATTTAGCGGTGAGTTTATTCGGAGCGATAGAATTTTTAATCCGTTCCAACCCTTCACGCAACAACTCGCGCTCGCAGGCAAAATTCAACCGCACATAGCCGGGAAAACCAAAATCTGCTCCGTTAGATAACCCCACTCCCGCATTCTCAAAAAATTGAGTCGGATTATCTGAAATTCTCCTAGCATCTATCCAAGCCAAATAGGTCGCCTCCAAATCGGTGAGCGTGAGTTGCGGAATTGCACCGATTGTCTCGCGGACGAGTAACCAATTTTGCCAAAGGTAGTCCAAAAGTTCCTGCCGCCACGGTTCGCCATACTTAAAAGCCGCCGTTCCTGCGGTAAAACCGAACAAATTTACATCTGGAACAATTCCGTGCATAACCCTTGCAAATTTTCGGCGGAGTTCGGCATTGGGAATAATCGCAAAGGAACAACTTATTCCCGGAATATTGTAAGTTTTACTCGGAGCCATTAGGGTTATGGTTCGCTCGGTAAGTTCGGGAATGTGCTCGGCAATGCAATAATGCCGTTTTGTGCGGTCGAGAATTAAACCGTTGTGAATTTCGTCCGAAGTTACCACCACATTTTTTTCCGTACAAATTCGACCGAGTTCTTTTAACTCCTCGCTCGAAAACGCACGCCCAACCGGATTATGCGGGTTGCAAAATAAAAGATGTCCGCCTTCTTTTGGAATGGCTCGCTTAAACTCATCAAAATCGATATGCCACTTAACAAGTTCATTGCCGCCAACCTGTACAGCAGATTGTCTCATAGGCAAAAGTATGTAATTTTTTCCGAATTCTTTTGCTATACTCAAAAAAGGCGGATAAATCGGAGTGAAAGTAAAAAGAGGTTCGCTCTCAACAGCACGAACCGCCACCTGCAGCCCGCTCACTATTCCCGGAAACCACAAAATCCATTCGGGTTTAATTTCCCAATTGAAATGCGTTTTCACATGGTCAATGGTTGCCTCAACGAGTTCAGATGGCACTTTGGTATAACCGAAAACTCCGTGTTCCACTCGCTTGTGCAAAGCGTCTATCACCTCAGGCGGAGAAAAGCAATCCATATCCGCAACCCAAAGCGGAATTATATTTTGCTCTTTCTTATACTTATCCCACTTCAGGGAATTTGTGCCGAAACGGTCTTTTGGAAAACGCAACATTGGGGGAAGGTAGAAAATGTGGCGTGTAGGGTGTAGGGTGTGGCGTGTAGGGTGTGGGGTGTGGGGAATAGAGTGTAAAGTTGAAAGTTGGGAGTAGAGTTTGTAGGGGCGTGGTTTTTAACCCGCCCTTTTAGAATTGCAAGGGGAAATGATGGATTTTTTTTGACAGCAATAAATAAAATAATCAAACAATAGCCTCTTATTCTACGCTGTCCAGTCGCTTTGCTTGGTGTGGGGGCGCTCGGCACACACCGCGTTCCCTTGTTAATTTACTCGGCAGTGCAGGGTGGGGTATAGGGTGTGGGGAAACTCGGCAGTGTAGGCGGGACACCAAGCCGTTAGGCGACTGGGCAGACTAATTTGTTTATTTCTTTTCTGCCAATCCAAAGAATGCAATGCACACTTTGGATTATCGGGTCAAGCCCGATAATGACAGTAGGGGTGGCATTTATGCCGCCCGCCCACCGCACCTCAGGCATTATTTTCAAAAATCAACGCGCCAATCCAAAATCGCACGCCGTTTGCCCGCCAGCCACATTAAAATTAAATTGCAATCTTAAATCGGCGGGCTAACGGCGGTTTTCCCTGCTCTTGCCCTTACGGGCTTAGCAGGGAAAACTTAGTCCCTTAAACAACGCACACTAAACGAGTAGTTGTCCTTACCGTAGTTGTCTCTGCCCACACTCTCGTCGTAGTAGTACATGCGCCTGCCGTAGGCGCTGCTCGCATTGCTCTCCGTAGCACTCCACCAGTTGCCGTCGTAGCCGACAACGTTGAAACTGCCATCGGAGTAGCCGTAGCCTCCGGGCAAAGCACTAAAACCGTAATCATCTGTGCCGTTGCCACTATCATTCCACCCATTCTTTGCTTTTAATTTTGCCCCTGCTGTGCTGCCAACATAATTTTCAAGCGTAGTCCATTCGGCATCGCTTGGCAAATGCCAACCGGAGGGGCAAACTGTTTTCGCAGTTGCCCAGTCATACAACCTGCCGTAAGTTACGCAGTTGTCAGGGTTGTTATCATAGCACTTACTCCCGTTCGCATTGTAGTTCAAATTCTCCGCCATCCAAACCTGCCCATCTATGGTTACGAAAGCGTAGATTTTCCCGTCACGAGCATCGCAGGCGGAGATAAAAGGGTTATATGCAGTGCCGCCGCAAAGTGCCTTTGCCCAACTTACCTCCGTTTCACCGCAAGTAAGCGTGAATGTGGATCCGTTGTCTGTAAGTTCGCAACCAACACCAGGAATTCCCGGAATACCCTGTGAACCTTGTGCACCATTGTCTAAATAACCTTGAAATTCCCCTCCGCAATAAACATCATAAGCGTGTCCCTCAGTTCCCGATCTCACTGTGCAACTTGTTCCATCTGCTCCAGTATCGCCTTTGTCTCCTTTAGCACCCGTTTCACCTTGTGCACCGGTTGCTCCGTCCTCTCCATCTACACCATCTTGACCATCAGCACCGGTTGCACCTGTGTCTCCTGTGTCCCCTTTGTCTCCCTTGTCTCCCTTGTCTCCTTTAGCACCCGTTTCACCTTGTGCACCGGTTGCTCCGTCTTGTCCATCTACACCATCTTGACCGTCTGCACCTGTCGCCCCCGTTGCTCCCGTGTCCCCTTTATCGCCCTTGTCTCCTTTAGCACCCGTTTCACCTTGTGCACCGGTCGCTCCGTCCTCTCCGTCTACACCATCTTGACCATCTGCACCTGTTGCACCTGTCGCTCCGGTATCTCCTTTATCGCCTTTGTCTCCCTTGTCTCCCTTGTCTCCTTTAGCACCCGTTTCACCTTGTGCACCGGTTGCTCCGTCTTGTCCATCTACACCATCTTGACCGTCTGCACCTGTTGCTCCCGTGTCTCCTTTATCGCCCTTGTCTCCTTTTTCACCAACCGCTCCCGTTGCTCCGGTATCGCCTTTATCTCCTTTAGCACCCGTTTCTCCTTGTGCACCGGTTGCTCCATTGTGAATTTCGCCCACCTTGGTTTTCTCTTCGCCCACACCGCAGAGAACATCAAAGCCGTCATCGCTGCGAGTTTGGACAATACAACTTGAGCCATCGGCTCCGTCAATACCATCTTTACCGTCATTGCCGGTAATTCCGTCAGAACCAACCTCGGAACAGGCAAAGAATAGGGGAACGGCGATAAACGCCGCGAAAATGAATTTGCGATTCATAATGAACTCCTTGTTTGAGTGTGGTTATTCCCATTGTGGGATTGCGGTGAAAAGATTTGAGATACCTTAGCATAGGTAACCTCTATTAACCTCCTAAGAGGTTGGTAGAGGTTACCAAGCGACATGGGCGAACTGCGTTTTTTATGCAAATTTGAGTAGTTTTCTGCCATTGTATATACAGATTATCTCAGGTTTCTTTTTAACACTCTAACTTACGAGTGCTAAAGCACTCTCTCTCCGAAAGCCAAACTCTTGGCTTTCAGTATCACAACTCCTTTTTAATTGGGCGGCTATACTTATTGCCGTCGTCTCTAAAAACTCAAATCTGTGGAATTGTGTTACAAAGGGAGTTTTTAGAGGTTTCCTATAGAAGGTATTTTCTCTTATAGGCTTTATTTTAATAATGTTAAGTTCTGGGCTTTGCCCAGAACTCCTGTATACAGGAGTTAAAAAAGTTTTTTGCAAGTTTTGCGACATTATGGGTAAATATAGAATTTTTTTGGGCAAAATGCAAGGAAAAAGAATAAGCGTGATTTTTTTATTGTCATAATTGTTCAATGTCTTTGGAGGAAAGTCCCGTTGCCACAACAATAACACTAACTGCCACGCCTTGGGATTTGAGATTTTGGGCTATTGCTAATTGAGCTTCCTTTTTACCACGAGCCTCGCCTGCCAACTCACCCTCCGCTCTGCTTTCTGATAATTCCATTGCCCTAAATATAATACCCTCATGAACTTTATCGTAGGCTGCCCGTTCCTCTTCGGTGTAGGCGTATTCTCGGCATAAATCTAATGCTTTTGCTATAATTTTATTCTCTTTTAACGATTGGGAAATCTTTTCTTCTTTGG
>BNUP01000104.1 GCA_025997455.1 Fibrobacterales bacterium
TGCTGAAATTAGACAAGTCTATGGGGCTGTTCTTACGGACAAACTCCACAAAATGCTCAAGCCCGTATGCCTCTCGCGCCGCATTAAAAGTTTCAATTACGCCGTCAGTGTAAAGCACAATAAAATCGCCGCTCTCAACCTTCAATTCCCGCTCTTCAATATAGGGTGAAATATCATCGTCCATCATAACCGCAAGACCACCCGACCTTATACATTCAAGTGCCTTATTTTTTGCGTGATAATGCAAAATATGCTCGTGCCCGCAACTCACATATTTCAGCCGCCTTTCCGCAGAATCCCATTCAAAGAAAAGCATAGTTATAAACATACCTATATTTATTTTTTGCATAAGGTAAGAATTCAAATCTATAATAAATGATTTTATATCCTCTTTATACTCGTATTTATTCTGTAAATATGTCTGCAAAATCGCTACCAAAATACCTGCCGCAACACCCTTTCCGCTCACATCGCCAATCACAATTCCCAATTTATCGCCATTCGTAATAAAATCGTAATAATCGCCGCCAATTTCCTTTGCTGGTTGAGTAAAAGCCGAAACCTTTACACCCTTAGTCTTCGGTATTTTTTGAGAGAACAACGCCTCCTGAACAATATTTCCTGCAGTCAACTCCGCAGACATACGCATATTTTCGTTTTTCTGCTCCATCATTCTGCTCGTATTCAAAATTATCGCAGCCAAATAGGCGAAATTTTTTGCAATTCTAAAATCGCTTTCGGAGAAATAGCCGTTGTCGGTTTTGTTCTGCAAAACGAGCACTCCCATAAGTTCGGTTTCCTGTAAAAGCGGTAATAAAATCATAGTGCGGACTTCTTGTGTAATATTCGCTAAATCTATATCACTATTTTTAACAGAATAGTTAAAAAATATTCCATTGCCGTCGCTGTTATGCCCGCATTTCCAAATTATGGAATTTTGGTTTGTGATGTGCTGTTTCATAGTGATTTCCCGCAGAACTTCGGGATTGTTGAAAAGTTTTTCGTTGCTCACTTGAGACGGAAAATACAAACCCAAAACCTCCACGCACTCAAACCTGTTTCTCTCCTCACTCCACTCATAAATAGCGGAACCCTTAGCCTCTAAAAAATTACCGAGAGTTGTTAAATACCGAGATAGGGAATTTTTTTTATCAGTAAAATCCTTTATGGAAGTAGAAAATTTTTCGACCATATCTTGGAATTTTTTTAGTTCATCACTCATAGATTTCATTATATTCTGCGGTTCTTTTAACTCACTTGTCCGTTTTTTTAAGTGCATATAAAACATCTGCACCACAAAAATTATATTGAAAAAATAAATATCGGTAAGCATACAGGGAACGCTCAAATATATGAGAGTGCGAACGGAGAATTTTGGAATGTAAGCGGTATCGGCATATTCCCTATCCAATTTGAATACCGTGAAAATTGAGAAAAACTTCGTCAAAAGAATCCAAAGTTCAATTCCGTAAAAAGATTTTGAGGGAATTTCCATTATCACCTGCAAAAATATATTGGAAAAAAGAAAAATCAAAAGTAGAGATACTCTATCCCGTTTTATCTTATATTCGAGTTCGTTCTGTATTAAACAGAATAAAAATAAGGGATAAAAAATATTTATCAAAAAGGGTATATGAAAGCCGACTGCGTGAGAATAAGCATAAGCAGAAGAGAAAATAAAAAACAAAAAGTAAATAAAACTCTCAAAGAGAAGTTTGCGGTCTTTAAAATATACCGCTCTGCATTTTACAAAATAAATTAAAACTGGATAAGCGGCTAAGAACGCAACCAGCAGATAAGCCGCATTATATATCATTATTCCGCCAAGTAATTTCTCATTATTCTCGGAGTCACAAAAATAATCAAATCTTTTTTATTGACCTCTTTACGAGTGTGCTTAAACAAATAACCCAAAAAAGGAATGTCTTTTAAGAAAGGAATACCTGTTTCCGCCTCTATCTCGTCATTTTTGGTTAAGCCGCCAATTACCACGGTTTCGCCGTCCGCAACCACAACTTCGGTAGTCGCCTCTTGTTTGCTAATGACAGTTTGTCCTTTATCATCGGTGGAATAAGAGTTATTTTCGGGATGCATTTTTAGGCGAATTCTGTTGTCTCCTGTAACATGCGGAGTTACGGTTAATTTAATACCTGCTTCCACCATTTGCGTAGATGATTGTCCGTTGTTGTCTATAACTCGAATTGAAATTTGGTCACCCATAAAGATGTTTGCCTCAGTGTGATCTAAGGTTGAAATTTGCGGACTCGCCAAAACTTCAGAACGGGAGTCGCTTAAAATATTTGCAATTGTCGCATGCACATTTTGGTCAAAAGCCGATATTGTAAGTTTTGTCGTAGGCTCTGGTGGTAACCCCGTCAGATTTGAAAATGCCGCATTTACGCGTGAATTTGTACCGCCCACTTGCACATTAGACCAATCAACTCCCAAATCGTTTGCCAAACGGCTATCTACTACCACCAATTTTGCGGTAATCACAATTTGCAGAGTTTCAACATCTAATTCCTGCATAGTCTTTTCCATTTGCTCCAAGCGTTTTTCGGTGTCATAAACTATAATTGCACTATTCCGTTCCACTACTGAAATTCTGCCTCTTGAACTCTTCATAGTCTCAAATACTCTTGCCATATCTGCGGCGGGAGCGTGCCGAATTTGAAAACTCTTCCTGATGAGAGGCGCAACCATATCGCTTTGTTCGCGTTTCTCGGACTCCCGAATTACCTTCTGCTGATAAGATGAAGTTTTTTGAATGCTTATGTAGTCGCTCTCAACTATCCAAGTGAGGTCATACATACTGCAAATTATGTCGAGAATTTCCACCCAAGTTTTCTTGGTCGCGGCAATGGAGAGTTTTCCCTGCACATCTGGAGCAAGCAGAATATCAACGCCCGCTGTTGTTGATATGGAGTGAAAAACCGATTGAAAATCGGAATCTACGAAGTTGAAATCGTATTTTTTGCTGCTGCCTTGAACGGCGGCAAAGGCGGAAACCGCAATGCACAAGAGCAAAGCGGCAGAGAATGAACGCATTTTTAACATAATTTTCATTGAGCACCCCCGTATCTGTCGGGTAAAGACATTGTATAGCGACGACTTACCCCATATTCTTGAAGCAGGAACAGAACACTATTCGGTGAAATTTTTAGAATCTTTCCGTTTTTAACGCTGTCACCTTCGTGCAGTGTGTGCGAAAGACCCCTTGTTTTGTTATCGGATAAAACAGCCATAGGCATTTCATTTTCAAAAACCACTCCTACCAAAGTCAAATTGTCTATGTTAATCCCGTCGTTTTCCAAACCGCGAACCTCAATAAACGGGTCGCGAAAACCATAAGACGAATATGTAATTTTATCATCGTCTTTCCAACCGAATTTTGCGGCAATGCTATCCACTCCGCCGGGGCTTTCCTTTTTGAGACGGCGCAATTTATCCTTTTGCGAAGTTGTTAAATCCGCCTCCGGCAAAACATCCCTCTGATACACAAATCCTTCTCTGTTGTTAAACGAAACTTTGTAAAACGGAGGTTGTTTTTTGAGAATCCTCAAACGGTCGCCAAATTCCAATGCCTCAAGAGGTCTGCCTTCTGCCGCAGAAGGGAACAACGAGGTTATATCTTCGGTAACTATGTATGATGCATCCGAGCGTTTTACCTGTATTGTATTTGCAAAAGAAAATTCACCTGTTTTTTTATCTGTAACAAGTTTTTTACCCGCACCGCTGTTTTTATCTACTTTTTGTGCAAATTCTGCGGATTTTACCGCGAGTTGCTCATTGCTCGGCAGGTAATATTCATTACTGCTCAACCCTGTGGGGAGCACCTTCCAATTCGACAGTTTTCCTGCTGTAGTGGGAATTTGCAACAAAATGCGATTTTTATTCAACAATATGGCAGGAGAAATTGAATCCTTTAAGTAAATTGTCAATTTGCCCTCTGACCAAGCGAAACCTTTGGAAATTTCACTGTTTGCAGTTTGAAATACCATTGAATGTTCGGGTGCGTTGGGAACTGCAAACGACACGGAGGAGTCTGTGATTTCGGGCTTTAGTTGTTTTGGGAGTTGTGAATCTAAAATTATCAACAGTTCATCCCAAGCGGAATTTCTTTGAACAGTTACGCCTGCAATGTGCGGAGGCAGAATTGAAAAACCTTCCAAAACGGATTTTTCGTTCGTTTTTTCGGCAATTTTTTCTTCTGCTTTTATATTTGCGAGAGTCCAAGATTTTGTGCTGTTTTTTCCATTCAAATTAAAAGACATAACGAAGTTTGTTTTGTTGCGGAGTTCAACTACATTCCTGTCGCTTGAAATTTCATCACCGCATTTGAAATTTATGTATAAGAGATTTTTTGCTTTGTCGTTTGATACCTTAGCCGATTTAATCCAAGAAGAGAGGCTGTCTATGTTGTAATTCCCGTCTTTCAACTTAAATTCGGTTTTTGAAAATGCCACTTGCAAAATGTGTTTTGCAGAATCGAACTTTTGAAAATAATCGGGAAGTCCCTGCTCCCCTCTAAACGGAAATTCCAATGAGCATTTTGCGGAGTTGCAGGAAAAACGGACATCTTGCAGTGTAGCGGAATTTGCAAAAATCGCAAGGAAAATAAGTATTATCGGTAAATTGCGGTTCATTTCTTTTTTACCTCGGTCTTGGCGGCAGGTGCACCCACATTTTTCTTTGATGTAAATGTGGTTAAATCAAACGATACACTCATAGTTACCGGTTCCCAGCCGTGGCTGTCTGCCTTTTTTATCTCTTGCATTATTGCGCCCGAACGGTTGAGTTTTAAGTTATCTATGGTTGTGGGGTAATTAAAATTCGCTATCTCCGCAAAGAGATAACCGAGCATGTGATAACCCGCATTCACATTAAACGAATATTTATTCTCGACAAAAAATTCCTTTTCCTGCTTTCCGTTGGGCTTAAAGTTTTGAACATTCACTCCCGATGCTCTAACCACGCCATACAAATCCTGCAAGCGCAAAGGCACTTTTTCTTCTTCGGGGAACATTTCTTTTAACCGTTCAAATTCAATTTCCGCTTTTGCCAAATCCGCCTCTAACATAGGTATTCTGGATCTTTGAGAATTTATTTTATCTAACTCATCTTGTGCAATTTTTTGACTCGCCACTAATTCTGCCTTTTTATCCTGAAACTCCGTCCAAAGCATATCATAAAAGAAATAACACGCCGCAATGCACATAAGCACCACAACAACCGCATAAACATTCTTCTTATCTTTAATAACAAACTTACTGGTAGCCATAATAAAAAAACTCCGTTAATCTAAAAAACTCCGTTAATCAAAAATTTCGCTAATATAAACTCTAACGAATCCCGTCTTCCATACCGAGATTCTCATTAAATCCGACTTTCAATGAAAAATTATAAGCATCTTCTCCGTTTATTTTTGACGCGCTTATGTTCGTCAAACTGACATCGGTAATTGAAACCTTTTGTTCCAATTTCAACATATACAAAGCCACATCGGAGAAACTCCAAGTTACACAACCTATATCGAGTTGCGTTCCCGCTTGATTTACTCCTGTTATCCAAGTTCCCGCGGGGAGTGCGGTAGATAAATCCTCAAATAGAATTACCCACCGTTTTCTGCTGACCTGAATAGATTTTAACGCCTTGCTCTTTGAGGCGATGAGGGCAACTTTTTGGTCTAATTCTTCAATTTTTTTGAGAAGAGGTCTTTCCTTTTCGGCAGCCGCTTTTGTCTGCTCAACAATAGCCTGCAAATCACCAACGGTGCTTTCTATATGCACATATAACAGAAACAACACAACCGCCACTATAAACAACGCAAAAGACGACCAAATAACACGGGCATCGGAGAGCCACGACAAATCGAATTTCTTCCGTTTATGCTCGGCGGGGAGGAGGTTAATTTCCAATAATTGTATACTTGAATGTTGATGTGATTTTGCCATTAGAACTTCCTCAATGCAAGCCCAAGAGCCACGGAATAGATACACGATATTTTAGCCCAATCGGTTCCGCGAAAACGATTCTGGTCAATTTGAACCGCACCGAAAGGAGAGAGAACCTTCACATCTAAGGACAATCTGTCGGCTAAAAATATATCCAAGCCCAGAATATTCGCTCCGCCGCCCGATAAAATCATTTTTGAAGGACGGCTGTAATTATCTGCAGAACTGAAATAACGGAGTGCGGTGTCTAATTTCATAGAAATTTCTTCAAACACGAACTCTTTGGTAGATTTGATTCTGTCATCGTCAATGTCTGCAATTTTAACACTTGGGTCTATTAGAATTTCACCGCATTTTTCTGGAGTAATGTTGAGAGGTCCCGACATTTGCTCCTGTAAGTTTTGGAATGCACCGCCAAATATAGACCTTGCGGTGCTGAACCTGCCGTCTTTTATATATGCTACATAGGCTTTGCTGTAACCAAAATTTAAGAGCAATGTGGAGTTGTCCTCTTCACCTTCGGGCGGAAGGTCGGAGCCTGCGGCGAGTTGTGCGGATGCGGTAAATGAATTTCCGAGTGCAAAGGCATCTATATCTATGGCGGCGAGTTTAATATTCAACGCCTGAAAGAGATTTACCCAAGCCGTGAGTGCGGAGTTTTTAGCCGCAACTATCATAGCCTCAATACCCTCTTCCCTATGCTCAATTACGCTGTAATCGATGACATTGCCTGCATCGTCAAAGGGACTTCTGCCCATAGCGGCTTGAAGTATCAGTTCATTTTCGGAGACTTTCGGCACCGGTTTAACGAGCATTCTGTCGCAGAGAACACCGGAAGTCCAATTTATTGCAAGGATAAAATCGCCGTTCAAGCCCAAGGGTAAGGCTCTGTTGAGAACGGTTTGGAGTTTTTCTATAAGGACAGCGGCGTTTTTTATCTCGTTATCTACCAAAACACCATCCGGCAATAATTCCTGCTCCAATGCGAGCAATTCACCCTTCTCTCCGGGTTTATGAGCCACAACGGCAACCTTTATGAGGCGATGACCAATGTCTATGCCTACGGTTTGGCTCTCACCGCGAATTCTTGAAATTATATTGCTCAATTGCATCTGTATATGTAAATATACAAAAAAATAAGGGAATGTGATAGAAAAAAGTAAAAAGAGGGAAGGAATGTGGAGAGAGTAGAGAGTGGGGAGTAGAGAGTGGGGAGAATGGAATTGTAGTAGTGGCGTGGTTTTTAACCCGCCCTTGTAGGGGCGACCATTGTTGCCATTATTCATACAGATTATCTCAGGTTTCTTTTTAATAGGACAGATATACTTATTAAAACTCGCCCCTACAATTCCTTTCTCCCTTCTCCCCGCCTGCACCGCCGAGTTCTCCACACCCCACACCCTATACCCCACACCCCTGCATTGCAAAGTTACTACATTCCCCCTATGTCCGCTAAAGCCAGCACAATCCACAAGAGTAGCGTTTTTACCTCGTTATTCAGCGACAAGAGTCGTTTGTTGGAATTGTATAATGCAATTGAAGGGACAAATTATACAGATGCATCCATAATAGACATAAACACATTGGAAGGCGTTTTGTTTAGGGGAAGGATGAATGATGTGTCTTTTACGATAGATAATAGGTTCGTTGTGC
>BNUP01000105.1 GCA_025997455.1 Fibrobacterales bacterium
ACGGTTCTTGTTAAATCCAAACGATTCACATTGGTTTGCCCAAAATAATTCATAGCGGTGGAGTTGTGCAATTCTATAAAACCTTCCCAAGGTTTCAGTTCGCCTGCTATTAAATTTAAGAGAGTGGTTTTTCCCTTGCCGTTTGCTCCGATAATTGCAAGGCGGTCGCCTTTATATAACTCAAAAGATAAATTTTCAATTAAGGGATTTTGCTTCTCATAACCAAACGATAAATTTTTGACGGTAAGCATTCGCTTTGCGGGAAAAGCGATTTCCGAAAACTGAAAATCGAGAGTTTTAATTTTTTCCAAATTGTTAAGCGGTTCGTGGCGTTCTAAGGCTTTTACCTTGCTCTGCACAGCCTTTGCCTTTGATGATTTGTAGCGGAATCGCTCTATGAATTTTTGCAGGTGTTCGCGTTTAGCGGTGTCGTTTTCTATTGTCCGTAAATAAACCTCTTCATCAGCCAAAATTGCATCTTGCAGTTTTGCAACCGACCCTTGAATTTTCCGCATTTTTTGGCGGTGAATGCCGAGAGTGTGCGTGCAAACGCTATCCATAAATCTTCGGTCGTGGGTTATCAACATTAACTCGCCTTGCCAATTATTTAGAAACCGTTGCAGCCAACGCACGGAGACAATGTCCAAATAATTTGTGGGTTCATCGAGCAAAAGCATATTCGGTTCGCCCACCAAACATTTAGCCAAGTTTAAGCGAATTTGAAAACCTCCGCTCAACATTGCAGGCGATTTTTCGTTTATTGTTTTTTCGTCAAAACCGAGACCGCTCAAAACCGCATCCGCTTTGTAACTCTCAATCCAGCCGTCCTCATTAGGTTTGAGTGCTGAACACGCCTCGTCAAAAATTGTTTTGTGTGAAAAATGCAAATGCTGCGAGAGGTAGCCTATTGTGTAATTTTTCGGGATGTTTATTGCACCTTTATCAAAACCTTCTTCGCCGAGAATAATTTTGAAAAGCGTTGATTTTCCGCTGCCGTTTCGCCCTATCACACCGATTCGCTCGCTCCTGCCGACTTGAAAGCCTGCATCGGAAAAGAGTTTTTGCAAACCGAAACTTTTTTCGAGATTTTGAACTTGTATCATTCTACTTCCACAATTTTATTTCTGCTCGTGTTGCCGCTTATAATTTGAATACCGCTTTTGGCTTTTTTGAAATACTCTGCCAGAACTTTTACAACCGCACCGTTTGCCTCGCCGTCTGCTGGCGGGGAATGAACAAATACTTTATATGAGCCGTTTGGCAGGACTTCTACTTTTTCCTGACTGCTTTTCGGCTGAACTTTTACATTTATTCTCACTAAAAAAAACTCCATAATAATCTTTCAAATCCGCACTACCCAAAAATAGGACTTCGCTGTTTTTTGCATCGCCGTTTTTCAAATCCACACAAATATAATTTCCAGCGTTGCCGCAGTTTTCTGTGCTGCTGTTTTTCAAATCCGCACCACAAGGTAGTGGGAATATAGTAATCTCTGAAAAACTCCCTAAAACTTCATATCATAAAAAAGGAGTTTTTAAGAGACGACGGCAACCACTTAAATTTGCATAAAAATACAGGTTGCCCGTGTCGCTTAGTAGGTTCTGACGATTTCTTAACGAGTTCTTCAGAGCCTACTATAAAAATTTGTAGATTACAACTGTGATAAAATTGTTTCAAATATGTTTGTTTTTATTTGCCGCGTTGAGCCTCTCCTGCACGCATTTTATTGCAGATACCGAAACGAGAATACAAGTTGAAAATCGCACGGAAAATAGTTTATATAAATTTTCTGTTTTGAGTGAAAATGGCGGAGTGAAGATTTTGGTGCCTGATACGGTAGAGGCATTAAAAAAATCAAAAGTTTATGAGAGTGAGTTCGTTGGAAAATTCAGACTTGCAATTTTTTCAAATGGAGAATTGCACGATTTGGGAATTCACGAATTAAAGGGCGGTAGTGTGCTGGGGCAAATCCGTGAGGAAGGCGGGACATTTTTTCTAAATTTTAAATAGAGTTGCAGAAATTTGGAATGTTTTGCAATTTTAAGAGGTTGTTGTAAATGGATTTGAGAGAAAAACCGAAATTGTTTCAAAAAGTTGCGGAAAGTGCAGTGCGTTTTCGCTTGATTGAAGTTGTAATTTTACTCGTAATATTTGCGGTTGCATTTGCAAGCAATGAAAATATTCTTGGCTCGCTTGTGCGATTGTCGGAAACGGTCAGCGGAGTATTAACCGATTTTCTCGCCGTTATTTCGAGTTTAAGCATTGAAGACGGTTTTTTAACAGAACCCATAATGACAAAATTATTGCAGTCGGCGAATATTCCCTTTGCAATATTGGTAATTTTTCTGTTTAGGTGGAAATTTTTCGGGTTCAAATGTGGATTGCTGTGGTTTTTCTTTTTGGCATTTAATTCGTTGTTTATGCTTGCACTCGGTGAATGCAAGGATTTTTTACAAATAATCATTGCGGTGATTTTAATGGTGTCGGTTACCGGCTACTTTTTTATACGGAGTTTGCTCATTAAATCCGTTTTGCCGCTGTTGTTTTTGGGTTGGACTCTCTCTGCGTGGCTCTTGTTTTTGGGAGTATCCGATTTTGCGTGGTTTGGACTTTTATCGTTGCTTTTTGCCGATGCGTGGCATTTGGTTTTTGGAGTGAGGGCACACTTGTTCGGTGATGTGAGAAAAAAGAAAACACTCGGCGGAGCAATAGCATCCGGTGCTCGCAAAACACTGCCGGTCAGTTTGCTTACGGTTGCACTGCTGATTATTTTGGACTTGATTTTTGCGGTGGGAATTAAGGGTATGAGTGTTAATGTAGCGGCGTATATAGGATATGTGAGTTATGTGTTGTGGATGCCGTTTTTCACTGCGGCGGTTTTGTCGTTTTGTCCCTTGGAGAACACATGCGAAAAGATTCGCCTAAAATAATTCATAAGGTTGCAGAATTGCAAAAGTTCGCCCTCAATGCGAGAGCAAAAGGTAAAAGTATAGGACTTGTGCCGACTATGGGGGCACTTCACGATGGGCATATATCTTTGGTTTTGCGGAGTGCAAAAGATAACGATATTTGCATTGTGAGCATTTTTGTGAATCCCATTCAATTCGGAAAAAATGAGGACTTTGACAAATACCCAAGACGACTGAAAATTGATGCGGAATTATGCGGTGCGGCTGGTGCAAGTGTTATTTTTGCACCTTCGGCAAGTGATATGTATCCCGTGCCTATTCAAACTCTTGTGCGGAATTTTGAACTTGAAGGTTTATATTGCGGGGCATATCGCACTGGGCATTTTTCTGGTGTGTTGTCTGTGGTCGCCAAATTATTTAATATATCGTTGCCGAAAATTGCGTATTTTGGAGAGAAAGATTATCAACAGTTATTTTTAATTAAAAAAATGGTTTTTGATTTGAATTTTCCCGTGAAGATTGTCGGTATGCCTACCATTCGCGAAAAGAGCGGTTTGGCGCGTTCGAGCAGAAACGAATATATGACGGCAGAGGAACGCGAGCAAGCGGCGGCAATTTATGCAGGCTTAAAAGCGGCACGCCAAAAATTTGAAAATGGAACAGTCTCCTGTGCCGAATTGAAAAAAATTGTAAAAAAGTATATAGAAAATGCAGGCGGCAAAATTCAGTATGTGGAAATTGCAAAGGATAGCGATTTGCTCTCGATAAAATCGGCAAAAATAACCGAACCCTCTGTTATTTTAGTAGCGTGCTTTTTTGGAAAAACTAGGTTGATAGATCATATAATAATCGCTGATTAACTCTTGGTAACCACTATTAACCTCCTAAGAGGTTGGTAGAGTCTAATAAGCGACTTTATTTTCGCTTCTCCATTGTAAATTAAATAAGAATTTGCCACACGCCATCTTTGTCTGAGCCAACTCGTTCAATGATATTCATTTGTTTTAATTTTTGAATATTTCTATAAACCGTAGATTCGTTTATTTTTAATTTTTTAGCAATTTCTGCCTGCGTAATATTGTTGTTTTTTTGTATCGAAGTAAATATTTTTATCTGACTGTTCGACATTTTTACACCTGCATTTACACCTGCACCATTCTTAACAATTTTTGCTTTTTTGCTTTCGGCAATGTTTGTTAGCGTGAATTTTAAAACTCCGAGCATAAACTCAATAAAAATATTGGCATTGTTTTGTTTATCGGCGAGGTTTAGCGCTCGACAATTTCAATGGCTGCATTTTCAATCGCAGATGTTATTTCAAAATTTGGTAGTTTCATTTGTAGTTCCTTGTAAAACCTCCGGTTTCATCTTTTTTCAGAGAAATATACTTATAACTCAACCTCGTAAGATGAATTAAGGCGGGAATTTTTACACGGGAGTTTTCACCAAATACATAACTCACCAAACAAACTCCGTTTTGCTTAGTCGTATTTTTATATCATCCATAATTTTAATTTCATCCTCTTCCGTATCCGCTTTGTAAGTTACGCTAAAACGGACGAAATTTCCTGCATCATCCCAAGGAACGGTTGAAATATGGTGCTCCAAAATGAGCCACTGCGAAAATTCCTCCGCGTTTGCAAAAGAAACGCTTTGCCCGTCCGCACCGCGAATACTGCGAGGGATAGCACAATATAAGTAAAAAGTCGCCTTCGGTTTTAACGCCTTAAAACCGACCGCATTCAAAGTCTCCACAAGCAAACTATGCCTGCGTGAATATTTTTTTGTAGTCTTCTCGGTGATTTCCGTATGCGAAAGCGCAGTTGCCCCCGCAAGTTGAACTGCTTTGAATTGACCCGAATCGTTGTTGTCTTTAACGGTGGCAAATGCTTTTACCACTTTTTCGTTCCCCGCAACAAAACCCAAACGCCAACCGGTCATATTAAACGCTTTTGAGAGCGAATGAATTTCCACGCCTACTTCTTTTGCACCTGCAATGCTCAAAAAAGACAAGGGTTTGCAATCATCAAAAGTCAGTGCGGAATAGGCGGCATCTTGCACAACCACCAATTTATTTTTACGGGCAAATTCAATAACTTCCTCAAAAAATTTCTCAGTCGCAATTGCACCCGTGGGATTATTCGGATAATTTATATACAGCAATTTTGCACGGCTCAAAACATCGGCAGGAATTTTTGACAAATCAGGCAAAAAATTATTTTCTGGCTTTAGCGGTAATTTATGCACCGAACCGCCGAGCCAAGAAGTCATTGTCGCCATAATAGGGTATCCCGGAACAGTCATAAGACAAACATCGCCGGGGTTAATGAACGCTTGTGCCATCATCGCAAGTGCAGGTTTTGAACCAATTGAATGATTGATTTCTGTCATTGCATTTATGTCTTTTACTCCATAAACCTTTTCCAAATATGCCGCCGCCGCTTGTTTGAATGTATCTATTCCGTTATCGGCGTAATCGCGATTCTCCCACTTAGGTGCCTCCGCATTCAACCGCTCAATAACCAAGTCATCTGCCATCCAATCGGGTTCGCCAACTCCCATATCTATAATTGCTAAATCGGGTCTGCGAGTCGCCGCTTCCCTGCGTGCTCTTTTGATTTTCTCAAATTTGTAAAGAACAGTATCTTTACCGAACTTGTTTCCGCCAATTCGCTCTGCAAATAACTCTTGAATATATGTTTCCATTCCCCTACCTCACCATTTCCAAAAATTCCCCAATGCTCTTTTTTCCCAAATCGCCGTCTTTGCGTTTTCTCACAGACACCGCATTTTCCGCAGCCTCTTTCTCACCCACAACGAGCAGGTAAGGAATTTTTGAGAGTTCGCCGGCACGAATTTTGTAACCGACTTTTTCATTAGAGTTGTCAATTTCCGCCCGCACTCCGTACTCAACAAGTTGTGCACATACCGAAGATGCATATTCTCCGAACTTCTCGCTAACGGGTAAAATTCGCACCTGCACAGGTGCAAGCCAGAATGGGAAATCGCCCGCATATTCTTCTGTTAATATACCTATAAACCTTTCGAGCGAACCTAAAGCCGCACGGTGCAACATCACGGGAATATGCCGCTGATTATCCGCTCCCACAAACTCCGCGCCGAGTCTTGCTGGTAAATTAAAATCGACTTGTATTGTTCCGCACTGCCAATCGCGACCGAGCGAATCCTTCAACACAAATTCCAATTTAGGACCGTAAAACGCACCTTCTCCGGGGTTCAGCGTATAACTCAATCCTGCTAATTTTGTTGCCTCTTCCAAAGCATTTTCCGCTTTGTCCCAAAGTTCATCGGTGCCAACTCGTTTTTCGGGTCGTGTACTGAATTTCACATTGATTTTCTCAAAACCGAACACCTTATATAAATCTTTAACAAGTGTGCAAAAATCGCTGACTTCAGATGCAATTTGCTCTTCGGTGCAAAAAATATGCGCGTCATCTTGAACAAAACCGCGAACTCTCATAAGTCCGTGCATTGTACCCGCGGGTTCATTGCGATGGCATTTGCCAAATTCCGCAAGTCGTAAAGGAAGGTCGCGCCAACTCTTTAACCCCTGATTAAAAATTTCAATAGCACAAGGACAATTCATAGGTTTAACCGCCATTTCCTTATCGCCATCAAAAGTCTTAAACATATTGGTGTCGTATTTATCTGCGTGCCCTGAACGAATCCACAGCGATTTATCTACAATCTCAGGAGTGATAACCTCTTTATACCCGCGTTTTGTAATCTCCTTTCGCACAAAATCTTTGAGCACATTCACCAACACAGTTCCGTGCGGATGCCAAAAAACCATACCGGGAGAATGTTCCTCAATATGATACAAATCCATTTCACGCCCTATTCTGCGGTGGTCGCGCTTTTTTGCCTCTTCCAAAAATTTTAGATGATTATCCAAACCCGCCTTATCGGCAAAGCAAGTTCCGTAAATTCTCGTCAATTGGTCGCTTTTTTGGTCGCCGTGCCAATACGCGCCCGCCAAACTCAAAATCTTAAACGCTTTCAACTTTCCCGTGCTCGGAACATGCGGTCCCGCACAAAGATCTTCCCAACCCGCATTCGGCACGCCTGTCACATAAAAACTGAAAATTTTGTCGCCTCTTGCAACTGCTCTATCCACATTATCCCGTTTATATTTATCACCTTCGGTTCTGTGCAACGCCTCTTCCAAAGGCACTTCCAAACGGGTAAACGGACGGTCTTCCTTTATTATCTCCGCCATCTTCTTTTCAATTTTTTCAAAGTCATCGTGAGTGAGCGGAACGGGGGTCGCCAAATCGTAATAGAAACCGTCATCAACGGGAGGACCGTAAGCGAGGCGGGTTCCAGGATATAAAGTGCAAACAGCCTCTGCCAAAATATGCGCACAAGAATGACGAAGAACAAAGAGTGCATCGGGGTCATCGTTAGTTGCGGTTATAATTTTGAATGAGCCGCTTTCCGTTAGCGGTCTATTGAGATCTAAAATTTTTTCACCGACTTTAACGGCTAAGGCTTTTCGTGCCAATCCCTCGGATATGCCCTTTGCAATTTCTGCACCGAGAATTCCGCTTTCAAAAGATTTTTCCTCGCCATCGGGAAATATAAGTGTGATTTGAGACATAACCCAAAATATAGAAAATGCCTACCTGCCTCAGGTTTTCTACCCCCCGCCGTTCTCCCCCAACTTTGCCTCTCGA
>BNUP01000106.1 GCA_025997455.1 Fibrobacterales bacterium
TATATGGTATCTCTTGAATGGATTGTAGACTGGTGCTCTTCCTATCTCGGAATGTCAATCGTGAAAATGTCGCCAGATGTGAATGGCAAAGGTGCGGGGGGGGGGGGGGGGGGGGGGGGGGGGGGGTGTAGTCACGATTTTTCCTCCGTCGGGGTTAAATCGCCCTTCCTTGCGTTTTTCGGACAAAAATTTACCGTGTTGCAGGCAATAAAAACATACGCCGGCACTTGCAAGAAAAGCAATCACACACGCCACCCGATAACTCATACCAAAGCCGTAAGGTGCATGTGCAATATGCGTTGGAGAAATCCACAACAGATAAAGGAACACAATAAAGGACAGGAATGCGAGAGGAATAATAGCATAAATATAATTCTTTCCTTTTGACCTCAAATAGCAAACCGAAATAGCGAGACATACCACTGCCATAGATTGATTAAACAGCGAAAAATAATTCCACAGAATCCCAAAACCATCCGTAATATTACTCCAAAAAACAACGAGAACGCAAAACCCGAAAATAGGCAAACACAGCAAAAATCTGTCTTCCGCAGACTTTTGCGAAAATTTGAAAGCATCAACAACTAACGCACGCACAATACGAAGAGCGGCATCGGCAGTGGTCACCGCAAGCACCACCACACTAAGAAGAACAAGTTCCGCTCCAATTTGCAAAGAGACAATATGTCGAATAAAATCGGATAAAATTCCCGCACCGTTAAACTTCAACGAATCCGCAGGAATAGCGGCATAGCCTATAACTCCCACTGCCGCCCAAATCATAGCCAACACGCCTTCCGCAACCATCATACCGAAAAATGTCTGCCGCCCGTTTCGTTCGTTTGTCTCAATACCGGCAGTTATGGAATTTTGCGAACCGTGAAATCCGCTAATCATACCGCAGGCGATAGTCACAAACAGCATAGGCAAAATGGGATACCCAAGCGGGTGTTGCGTAAAATTTGCTGCGAAATTTCCCACATCAAATTCCGGCATAGTCGTTATGTGCCCTGATAAAAATACCAAAAGCATAAGAGTGGAAAAAATGAGCAGGAAACCAAAGACATTGGCAATTTTTGACACAACTTGAGCAATCGGGAAAAAAGTTGATAAACCGTAATAGAAAAAAATTGCAACTATCCAAAAAACATACACTGTATTTCTGTTCTGATTTTCAAAAATCGGATTGGCGGTGAGAATGGACGAACTCACATTGGTAAAAGACGCCGCGAGTGAAAACAGAGCCACGAGTAAAAGCATAGTCGATAAAAACGCGAGCGAATTTCCCAAAAACTTATTGGAAATCGATAAAAAACTCCCCGCTCCGTTCCGCATAGAAATCATACCTGAAAGATAATCGTGCACCGCACCACCAAAAATATTTGCAATAGGGATAATCAAAAACACAACGGGACCAAACTTTGCCCCCAACACCACACCGATAACCGGACCTACACCTGCAATATGCAATAAATGCAACAACATACACTTCCAATGCGGTAAAGCCTGTTTGTCATCATAAGCCGATGCGGATTTTTGCATCGCGGGCGTTTTCCGTTCAGGTTCCGGCACAAACTGCCTCTCGATGAACCTACCGTAAAAGAAATATCCCACAATTAAAATCAGCAAGCCAATAAGGAATGTGAACATTCGGAGAAGATAGAAAAGTGGGGTGTGGGGTGTGGACAACTTGGAAGTGCAAGTTGAAATCGAAGCGGTAACCCGTCCGTACACGCGTTTTCCGCTACCCCCCTTCCCTTCAACCCATTTACCCACTTGCACTGCCGAGTTCCCCACACCCCATACCCCATACCCCAACTTGCAATGCCGCGTGATTTTCTACCTTCCTCCAAATGCGCAAAAGTATTCGTTCATTCACGCCTGAAATTGTGCCTCTCGATGTGGTGCAATCCGTTGTTCTCGGTGCAAATCGTGCACCGAGCAGTAAAAATACGCAGCCTTGGAAATTGATATTGGTGCAAGGCGAGGCTCTGGAAAAATTGCGATTCGATTACATAGCCGCATTCAATAACGGCAAACCGAGCACACCCGAATATGTCTATGGTCCCGACCCTCTGCCGGAGGCATACAAAAAGCGGGCAGTTGAACTCGGCAAGGCATTTTTAACGCACAAAGGAATTGCAAGAGAAGACAAAGAAAAACGCCGCGAACACGATGGCGAGAATTACAAATTCTTCGGTGCAAAACAGGTGTTTTTCCTTGCGGTGAACAAGGGTGAATTCGGATACGGAACCTTCCTCGACTGCGGTTTGTTTTTTCAGGCGTTAATCACGGAACTCGATAACCGAGGTCTTGGCAGTTGCCCGCAATACAGCGTTATGTCTTACCCCGACATTCTGCACAAACATATACCCAATTCCGATGATTTGCTGTTTTTACTCGCCCTGCCGTTCGGTTATACGAATAAGGAGAGTATCGCAAATAGTTTTGTCACAGAACGCGAGGGCTTGGACTCGTTTTTTAGGGTTATCTAAAAATTGCAAGCGTAGAAGACGGTATTTCAGCAATTCTTAGAGATTCTCTACTGATTAGCCGACATTGCACAGTTGCCCTGAAACTCCGCATTCTCGTTTATCACCAATTGACGGGTTTTAATATCGCCCACAAATGAAGATTTGCTCTCTAAAATGAGCAGTCCGTCGCATTCGATGTTTCCCTGAACTTTGCCCGCTATGGTTGCGGAAGTCGATTTTATTTCGCCTTTGACCTTGCCGGTTTGCTCTACAACAAACGCGCCCTTTGTATCTATTTTGCCCTGAACTTCGCCCGCTATACGAATATCATTTTCAAGCGTAATGTCGCCTACTACAACAGTGGATGAACTCAGATGGGTAATTTCGCCGCTTAATTTTGAAGACATATTAAAAACCTCGTTTTAGAAATATAGTAAAATGCGTGCACCCCTCTTGTCATTCTCCGGCTTGGTGTCTCGTGCCGTGGTACGAGCATGACAAATTCAAAAATATTTTTCGGGATTTAGGCTTTTGCCGTTTGAGATGACTTCATAGTGTAAGTGCGCTCCGTTTGAATTACCCGTATTACCCACAAATGCTATAACTGAACCTTTGCGAACAGCATCGCCTTTGCGAATAGAGAACCTTGCGAGATGCGCATATCGGGTGCTGACTCCCTGCCCGTGGTCTATTTCCACAACCAAACCCAAATCTTCCTTATCGCCCGCGAACACAACTTTACCGCTTGCGGTTGCAAAAACCGGTTCGTTCATTGAGGCGGCAAAATCTACCCCCGTGTGCTCATCTGTGTAGTGGCGGCTGATGACTCCCATAACAGGCAGCATATTGGGAAAATTTTCAAGGTCTTGACGGGTGCGAAGATATTCAGTCTCGTGGTCGGTGTCTTGGCGAACCTGCTCGCTCGATATGTGGCTAAATCTATTTTTGTCCAAAATTGAACGGACTTTTCCGCTGTCGTCTTCTAAATATGTTTGGAGTATGTTTTGAATTTGGGTTTCTATAACATAGATTGAATCGAGTTGGGTAAAGGTTGCCTCGTATTCGGCGTGTCGTTTTAGCAGGTATTCGTTTTCTGTTTTAAGTTTCCAAGATGCGGCGAGTTGCAAATTTATTTCTGCAAATTTCCAAATGAACACGCAGAGAAGTATGGCTATGAGCGAAATTAACCACCCGAATACCTTTACCCAATTGCGGTTAATGCGGTAGGTTCGGGCACGGTTCGAGCCTTCGGGAACAATTTGTATCGTGTAGATTTTACGGGTCATTGTGTTTTTAGTGCCCGATCAAGTTGCTGATTCTGGTTAAGTCGTCGTATGAATTATAAGCGATTATAAGCGTGCCCTTTTGCGGGTTTTTGCGCGAGGGTTTTGCTTGAATTTTTGTGCCGAATGCGGTTTGCAGTCGGGTTAAAAATGCCTGAAAATCTGGGTCTGAATTGTCGTCGTTTTTTTTGTTATTTTTTTGTTTGGGCGATCTTCCTTCCTGCTGCGTAAATTCTTCAACTTCCCGCACCGAGAGTTCTTTCTCAATAATTTCCTCTGCGGCTTTAACCGGGTCGGTAATGTTTGGTGAGAGGAGCGACCTTGCCGCACCAACGGAGAGTTTGCCCTCTTGAATAAAAGTTTGAACCTGCTGCGGGAGTTTAAGGAGGCGGAGTGCGTTGGTTATTGCCGCACGGGATTTGCCCAAACGAACAGCCAATTCATCGTGCGTGTAATTATAGATTTCCAACAGTTGTTGGTAGGAGAGCGAAAGTTCAATTGGGTTGAGGTCATCCCGTTGAACATTTTCAATTATCGCCCACTCCGCCATAGTTTTATCTGCGAGTATGTCGAAAATGCGGACATTTTCTATTTGAACGAGTCCCGCTCGGCGGGCGGCGCGCACCCGTCTCTCTCCGCTCACAATTTGATAGCGACCTGCATTTTTTCGCAACAAAATAGGCTCTAAAATTCCGTGCGTTTTTATGCTTTCGGCGAGTTCATTAAGTGAATTTTCATCGAATGTCTTTCTCGGTTGAAAGGGATTCGGGTCTATAAGGTCTAAAGAAACAGCCGCGGGAGCAGGACTTGCGGTTTGCTCCGATGCGGTATTTATGTCTGCGGAATGGTCTCGTAAAATGTCGCCCATTCCGCGACCGAGAGAAAAGGATTTTTTACCCATTCAAAATTTCCTCTGTCAATTTCATATATGCTTGGCAACCCGCACTTTGAATATCGTAAAGGATAATCGGTTTTCCGTGCGACGGGGCTTCGGCTAATTTAATGTTTCTTGGTATTTGCGTGGCAAAAACACGATTCGGGAAGTTCTTTTTCACCTCTTCCACAACCTGCTTTGAGAGCGAATTTCTGGAATCGCACATAGTCAAAACCGCACCTTCAATTTTGAGGGAAGGGTTGAGATTGTGTTGCACGAGTTTTATTGTGTTCAAAAGTTCCGCCACGCCTTGCAGGGAAAAGTATTCGCTTTGCACGGGAATTATCACCGAGTTGGCGGCGGTTAGCGTGTTTATTGTGAGAAGGTTCAAACTCGGCGGTGCATCTATTATTATATAGTCGTAGTGCGAACCGAGTATTTTAACCAAAAGTTCGAGCCGCCTTTCGCGGTTCAGTGCGGTTACCAATTCCATCTCCAACTTTGCCAAACCGGGGCTTGACGGGAGCACGCTTAACTTGTCCAATTTGTATTCGGGTGCTACGGGCAAAATAATTTGCGAGAGGCGTTCAAAAGTCGCCTCTGCAGGGTTGGCAACAAGAGTTAAAGCCTCGTAAATATCCTCTTCCTGTGTTTCATTTATGCCCGTGCTCTGCGTGGCATTTGCCTGCGGGTCAATATCTATAAGGAGCGTTTTTTTTTCTAGCACCGCAAGACACGCCGCTAAATTAACAGCCGTCGTTGTTTTTCCAACTCCGCCTTTCTGGTTGCAAATTGCTATTGTTTTTGACATCGAGGCTTTGAATTTAGAAATTCAAAATACGAGTATGATAATGTAGTAGGCACTATTAACTTTACGAATGCAGAATTTTTTTCTACATTCGTCCCCTATATGAAACATTTCGCGGAGTATTTCAATTTATTCACGACCAAAGGATCGTTTTGTACTGAACATTTGAACAGTATCCCCCCCCGCAAAAAGTATGCCAATAGTAGCGTAATTTTTGTAAAAAGCACACTCTTAGCAACGGCAATTCTGGCGTGTAGTGACGGAACTGTCGATTCACGCGTAAGTGATGATGAAAAATTGTCATCTTCGAGTGCGTTTGTATCGTCAAGCAGTGGGCAAATTCAATCAAGTTCAAGCGAAGAATTTAGTTCATCAAGTGAAAACCCAGTTTCAAGTTCTTCACAAGCAGAAGTTTCAAGCAGTTCGAACAATGGACCAGTAAAAGAAATTACAGATGAAACTCCAGTACTTACAGGTATAAAAGTTGAATGTTATGTATACGATTCAAATGACGTTGAAATCTATACCGAATATGAAACCAATATTAATGCATATAAAGGTCAAAGAGGTGGTGTAGATGTTACACTTTTCCCAACGGCAAGTAAAGACACTTTGTGGTCAAAAGAAGATTACAGTCAAGCATGTGGTCCATTTACAAGAGCTAGTCTTAGAGGTACACCGTCAGATGCCAAGAGTTGTGATGCAGCTGTTTTCAGTGCGCCGGTTCAAGAAAGATGTGAATAATTTTATTTTGTCAATTCGTTTGCCAATGATTTAAGTGTGTTTAATGGAAGTTTTTCATATAAGGAGCAACAGATGAAAAAAAGTAATATAATCAGTTTTGCAAAAGGGGCACTTTTGGCGGCGACGATGTGGGCATGCGGGGACGGAACGGTTACAGGAATCGGAAGCAGCGCAGAATATTGCCTTGACGGCAACAATCGCGTTGCGTGCGAGGAATCGTCAAGCAGCAAGCAAGAAAGTTCGAGCAGTACCCCTGTATCATCAAGTTCAAGCAAACCAGCAAGTTCGTCAAGTTCTGCCCCGGTAAGTTCGTCAAGCAGTGCACCAGTATCATCAAGTTCAAGCGAGCAGGCAAATTCGTCGTCAAGTGCCCCAGCATCAAGTTCTTCACAAGCACAAAGCAGTTCTTCAAGTTCAACGCCGGCTTCAGTAAAATATTTAGAAGGGGTGACCATTACGTGTGAAAATTTCCGTTATGGTGAAGAAAAGGGTTTTGATTTGTATTATGATGAGTTGACAAATAATGCAGACGGATATCTAACCCAAAAAGATGGTAAAAGTATTACTATATTTCCACTTTCCACGGGTGATACTTTGTTGTCTGAAGCAACTTACAATATGTGTAAACCCATAACAAATGGAGGCCTTAATATTCCAAGTCAAAATAACCTTGGCGTTCAATGTGACGGTGCATTTTTCACTGCGCCTGCCCAAAAAGAAGAAGACGAAATAGGATGCTGGGCATTTTAAAATCAAAAACAAAGCGGCGGGTGTCGCTTTTTTTTATTGAAGACTTGAGCAGATAACCTAACTTCCGCCTAAAAAATATACACTACTCATAAAAATGCCTAAAAAAATAAAAAAACGGGGATTTACCCTTGACAAATCCATGTTTGTAATGTATATTTTATACACTATGGCATTATACCAAATGCAGATAAAATTTCCGCCACATCCACAATTGCATCAAGATGTCCACCGCAAATAAAAAAAGGGCGCGTGAAAAGATTTTGGTCACGACTTGCTCTGCGATTCAACTGAGATTTGTCATTATCGTGCGGAACCTGTCCTCGTGCTTGACACGGGGAACACGATAATCCAAAGAATGCAATAAGTATAGCCACTCAATTAAAAAGAAATTGTGATAATCTGTATAAACAATGTCGGCAATGCTGAATTTTCAACTTTACACTTTAAACTCTTGCACTGCCGAGTTCTCCACACCCCACACCCTATACCCCAATTTTTCTACCTTCCCATATATGCTTCACCTTTCAACCCAAGAACGCTATGTAAATCCATACACCGACTTTGGATTCAAACGCATATTTGGCGTGGATGCTCATAAAGACCTGCTTATTGACTTTTTGAACAACCTGATTGGCGGAGAACACGGAACAATAACCGATATTCAATACT
>BNUP01000107.1 GCA_025997455.1 Fibrobacterales bacterium
AAGACACGAAAAAGAAAAAAAAAAAAAAAAAGAAAAAAACAAAAAAAGAAAGAGGGTTAGAAAAGAAGATGTAGTGAGAAGGGAGAAGATGGGAAGGGAGAAGAGTGATATAACAAAGAAAAGGGGGGGGGGGGGGGGGGGGGGGGGGGGGGGCACTTGAGATCGAGTATCCCTCGCGCGAGGGATTTTCAATTATGGAGGCGGAAAAAACACCGTTGCAAGCATTGCATACCCGTGTTGTAGCACGAGTATGACAAGAATAATTGTTAAAATTCCACAACATCTACTCACAAATATAGAAAAATAAATTTGATTTGTCAATTTTTATTTTTTAGGAAACCTCTAAAAACTCTCTTTGTAACATAATTCCACAGATTTGAGTTTTTAGATTATTTTTTAGATGTCATTATCGGGGTTGAATCGATAATCCAATGCTTGCAATTTAGATTTAACATTGCCCATTTTGGATTGGCAGAAAAAAGATAAATAAGTTAGTCTGTCTAGTCGCCTATCGGCTTGATGTCTCGTGTCGGGGCACGAGTATGACAATTATGGATTCTGCAACGGTCGTGCAGAATGACGAATTCTTCACACAACAGGGCGGGTTAAAAACCACGCCCCTACAAACTCTACTCCCCACTTTCAACTTTACACTTCCATTCTCTCTTCCTCCAAACTTGCAACGCTGAGTTTTCCATACCCCACACCCTACACCCTACACCCTACACCCTACACCCTACACCCTACACCCCACTTTTTTCTACTTTCCCCCAATGCTATCAAAAGAACTCTTGGAAATTCTGTGCTGCCCGCTCACAAAACAACTTTTGCACGAGGCAAATTTGGAGAAATACGGCGAAGTTTTGCTTACCGCAGATGAAAAAACTGCCTACCCGATACGAAACGGCATTCCCGTTTTGCTGAAAGAGGAGGCAATTGCATTGTGAGAAACAACAACGAGCGAATAATATTCGCCCCTACAATAACCGCACTCACTCGTTGGGCATTGCCTCCCCTGCAAAAAAATTTCAAAAAATTGAATTTTTAGAAGTTATTCTTAAAAAAAATTGTATATTTATACAATGATTTCAGTAGGTATTGACATTCCGGATTTGAAAAAGGCAGTGGCGAAAAAACCAAAGTCTTTGCTCTTTGCACGATTGGCAGATGAACTCAGGCAAACGGGACTTGGCGTTGAGCAAAACTTAGACGAATCACTGCTCATTGCGAACAAGGGTTTGGAGGCAAATCCGGACTTTTTGCCCGGCAGGTTAGCACGCGGTCGCATTCTGCTTGAAAAAGGCGATTTAATCGGTGCAAAAATTGATTTTGAATTAGTGAGCGAACGAGACCCGTTTTGCATTTCGGCACGCGCCCTACTCAACGGAATAAACAAATCTAATGCTCCTTCAACTGTTGCGGATACCGAAAATTTGCAAGCCTCCGCAGTCGAGTCGAAAACCGTTGAGGCTGAACCAGACAATACACCGCCTGCCGTTTCTCCTGCTGCTCCCGCTCCTAAATTCGTTGAAACGGAACTAAAACCTTATATTCCCAAATCAAAAAGAGAAAAAGAGGCGGAGTTAGAAACCTCGCTTTCACTTGCAATTGATAACACATTCGACAGTATTTTCGGTAATTTGGAATTGCCTCCCGCAAGCGACTTAAAATTTAACGATGCCGAGCAAGCACCTGCACACGCCGAATCTCCCGCCATTGACGAAATTGCACCTGCGGAAAATATTCCCGAACCAAAAGCGGAGCAGCCTGCACAGCAAAGTTTAGATGATATTCTTGCCGAGCAACTTAGAGAAAATACCGATGAATCGCCCAATCTCAGTTTAGCAGGTGATTTGGACGACTTATTGAAAGAAGTCAGCACTGCCAACATTACACCTGCCGCTGAAATTCCAGCCGAACCCACAGCCGAAATTCCCGCACAAACACCTGCCAAAACCTCCGATGCCGCACCAAAAACAGATACCGCCCCGAATTTAGACGACATCTTAAAGGAACAACTCGCAGATAAAGTTGAAGAATTGCCCGACCTTATGGGTGATATGGACGACTTATTAAAAGACTTGAACGAACCTCAAAAAGCCGAAGAAAAACCAAAAGAGGAACCTAAGGCACAAACGCCTGCCGATTTTAATCTTGATGACCTTCTCGCCGAACAACTTTCCTCTAAGGTGGAAGATGATGCGAGCCTTATAGGTGATATGGATAATTTGCTAAATGAGGCAAAAGCAGATGATTTGGCAAGTGAGCAGTTAGTAGATAAAGTTGATTTTTTACCCGACTTAACCGATGATATGGACGAGTTGTTAAAAGAGGCTGAGGCATCAAAAACCGAAGAGTCTCCCGCACAAATTTCTCCCGCAGAAGTTAATAAAGAATCTGAACCTGCTTCCGAAGACGACCTTCTCACGCAAAGCCCCACGCCCACGCTTGCAGAACTTTACCTGAACCAAGACCTTCCCGAAAAAGCGGCGGAGGTATATAGAGCCTTAATCGCCAAAGATCCCGAAAATGAATTATTGCAAGATCGTTTAATTGAAATAGAAAAGGAAATTAAAGAAAAGGAATCGAAAAATGCCTGAAGAGCAAAAAGCCGTAGCGGCGGTGCGCATTGAGCAATTACTCCGTGCAATGGTAGAAAACGGAGCATCGGATTTGCATATTCGCATAGGTATTCCGCCGACTTTTCGCATACACGGCGAACTGAAAAAACTTTTTGATATAAAAGTTACATTTCAGATGATGGATAGTTTTTTGGGCGACATAATGAATCAGTCGCAAAAGGAGCATTTTGAAAATACCAAGGAGTGCGATTTTGCGTTGAGTGCGAGAGAACTCGGACGATTCCGCGTGAATGTGTTCCGCCAAAGGGGAACTCCTGCAATTGTTTTTAGGCATATAAATTCCGTGATACCGAAATTTGAATCACTCGGTTTGCCCGATGTTGTGTTGGATTTGGCGCTTAGAAAACGCGGTTTGGTTTTGGTGACGGGAACAACGGGTTCGGGAAAATCGACTTGTCTTGCCGCCATGATAGACCACATAAACGAAATTGAATCTACCCATATTTTAACGGTGGAAGATCCCGTTGAATTTTTGCATCGCGATAAAAAATCGATAATTTCTCAACGCGAAATCGGTTCGGATTCTCTCTCTTATGCAAATGCACTAAAAGCCGCACTTAGGCAAGACCCCGATGTTATGTTGATTGGAGAAATTCGAGATTTGGAGACAATGGCAATTGCACTCACCGCCGCCGATACGGGGCACATGGTTTTTGCAACTATTCACACAACCAATGCAACCGAAACTATACACAGAATTTTGTCTATGTATCCGCCGCACCAACATGACGAGATTCGTATGCTTTTAGCATCGTGTTTGGAAGGTATAATTTCTCTGCGGCTTTTGCCCAGAACCGACCAAGTAGGGCGCGTTCCCGCCGCGGAAGTTTTGGTGAATACCGCCGCGATAAAAGAATATATAATGGATAAGGATAAAACCGATTTTATTGAAACTGCAATTGCCGAAGGACACATGCAATACCACAGCCAAACTTTTGACCAAGCACTTTTGGCACTTTTCAACAACGATAAAATATCCAAAGAAACCGCTTTGGAGGCGGCTACAAACCGAGATGATTTTGAACTGAAACTCCGCGGTATAACGGGAACGAGTGACAGAGGATGGATGTAATTCGAGGGGAGAATGCAATTTTAGATGCGGTGGAGCGAGCGGCTAAAGTTGCACTTGAAATTTACAACACTGATTTTTCGGTAGAGACAAAAAGCGACGGGAGTCCGCTGACTAAGGCAGATTTGGCGGTGAATGAAATTTTAATTAAAACTATAAAAAATAATTTTCCGAGTGAGTTAATAGTTTCCGAAGAGAGCAAATTGCCAAACGGCATTGTTCCGCCGAATTTTTTTCTGATAGACCCTATAGACGGAACTACCGATTTTGTAAAAAGAACCGGAGAATGGACTATAAATGTTGCGTGGATAGAAAACTACAAGGCAAAATGGGGAATAATTTCTGTGCCTGCGTTGGGAGAAATTTTCGTATCTTCGCGATTGAGTAAAGTGCCGCAAGAAAGAGACGGTGGGAAAGAGACTGCTACCCGCGTTCTTATAAGCGTTTCGCATCGCGACCCTAAAACTGATGAACTGATAAGAAAAATCTCAAACAGAGAAGAAATTGCAGTTGGGTCGAGTTTAAAATTCTGCAGACTTGCTACGAACTCCGCCGATTATTATCCGCGGGCAATTCCCTTGCACGAATGGGACATTGCCGCAGGGCACGCAATTCTAAAAGCGGCAGGCGGCAACATTTACAAACTCGGCACACAAACCGAACTGACTTACGGCAATTCGGGCTTTGAAACTTCACCTTTTGAGGCGTTTAGCAGTTTGTCATTATCGGGCTAAGCACAATGTCATTCTATGGCTTGACCAGAGAATGACAAATAAAGGAGGTCTTTAATAAGGGAACGCGGTGTGGATAGAACGCCCCCTAACCACTAAAGGGAACCTCTAAAAACTCTCTTTGTAACACAATTCCATAGATTTGAGTTTTTAGAGACGACGGCGAACTACTCAAATTTGCATAAAAAACTATAGTTCGCCCATGTCGCTTGGTAACCTCTACAAACCTCTTAGGAGGTTAATAGAGGTTACCTAAATATCATCGTCATTTTTTTCGGTTTCGGCAGGAACATCGCCCTCTGCAATATCGCCTGCAATGTCGTCTTCGTTTTCCGAAATATCTTCGATTGCCTCTTCCTCAATATCTCCCGCCGTATCTACCTGTGCATTTTCAAATGCCGCTTTTTCTTCTCCTGCACTCTGCTCAATTTCCTCAACCGACGGCAAGGCAACCGCATCGCGAACCAAATCGTCTTCTGCCAGAGTAATCGCCTTAACGCCTTGCGTATTGCGACCAGTCTCGCGAACTTGATCTAAATCTATGCGAATAGTCTGCCCTTCTTTCGTGGAAATTATCACATCGTAATCGGTTAAAACCGCATCCACAAAAACCACCTTTCCCGTCTTTTCGGTGATTTTCATATTTGCAACGCCCTTGCCGCCTCTGTTGGTAACGCGGTATTCATCGGGATTTGTGCGTTTTGCAATGCCGTTCTCGGAGATGGTCAAAATCAGCGAAGATTTTTTGACATCTATCATTCCTATAACCGTGTCGTCATTTTGCAAACGGATTCCGCGAACACCCCTTGAACCGCGCCCCGTACTGCGGAATGCAGTCGAAGGGAATGTCATCGCCATACCTTCTCTTGTGGCTATCATAAGGTTATTTTCGTTTTGAGTGAGCAAAACCGATACCAACTCATCGCCGTCAAAGAGTTTAATTGCATTCACGCCCAATTTGCGAACATTTGAGAAAAGTCCAAGCCGCATTTTGTTGATAATTCCTCTTTTGGTGCAGAATACGAGAGAATATCCTTCGGCGAATTTGCGAACCGGCACAATTGCGGAAACTCGTTCCTCATTTGCCAAATTCAAGAAATTCACTATCGGCGTTCCCTTACCTGTGCGTGCACCTTCTGGAAGTTTATAGACCTTCACCCAGTGGCATCTGCCCTTGTTGGTGAAAATCAGCAAATAACTGTGCGTACTCGCGGTGAAAACTTTCTCCACCGAATCTTCGTCTTTTAAGCCCGAACCGATTATCCCTTTTCCTCCGCGCCCTTGTGCCTTAAATGTGTCAATCGGCAAACGGCGAACATACCCGCTCTTTGAAAGCGTGATAATCTGTTCCTCTTCCTGTATCAAATCCTCGTCTTCAAAATCCTCATCGGCATCTTCTATTCTCGTGCGGCGGGCATCTCCGAATTTTGCAGCGATTTCTTCGAGACGAGTTTTCACTATTGCCATTCTGCGTTCTTTTTTTGCCAAAATATCTTCCAAGTCCGCAATTTTTACCAACAATTCCTGATACTCTTCCTCTAACTTTTTGACTTCCAATTTTTTAATATTCCGCAGACGAATTTCCAAAATCGCCTTAACCTGCAATTCTGAAAGTGAGTAGCGTTCCTGCAATGCAATATCGGGGTTGTCGTCAAAACGAATTATGCGGACAACTTCATCTATATTTTCGGTTGAAAGTGCAATGCGAAAACCCTCTAAAATATGAGCGCGTTCCTTAGCCTTTCTCAATTCAAATTCCGTGCGGCGGCGAATCACCTCGTGTCGATGTTCCACATAATTAACGCACAAATCTTTTAGGTTCAATAATTTTGGTTGGCGATCTACCAATGCAAGATTATATATGTTAAAATTTTCCTGCAAACGGGTATATTTGAAGAGGTTATTTTTCACCACTTCCGGCACGGCATCTTTTTTTAAGCCTATAACAACCCGCATTCCTTCGCGGTCGCTTTCGTCATTTGCACGGTTTATACCTTCCAATTTTCCGTCATTCACCAATTCTGCAACTTTCTCCAACAACTCCTTTTTATTCACCATATACGGAATGGATTTTATTATGAGTTGAGTTCTGTCTTTTGAATCGGTTTCTACCTCAATATCCGCACGCACCTTCACTTTTCCGCGCCCTGTTAAATAAGCATCGCGAATGCCCGCATGCCCGCAAATCACCGCTCCCGTGGGGAAATCAGGTCCTTTAACAAAATTTATCAATTCCTCGCAGGGAATATCGGGGTTGTCTATAACCGCTTTTATCGCCTCCGTGACCTCGCGTAAATTGTGCGGAGCCATATTCGTTGCCATACCCACCGCAATACCCACCGAACCATTTACCAACAAGTTAGGAAATGCAGACGGAAGAACAGTCGGCTCTTGCAGAGAATCATCGAAATTCGGGGAAAAATCAACAGTATCTTTATCCAAATCTTCGAGCATAAACTCGGCAAAGTGGGTCATTCGCGCCTCGGTGTAACGCATAGCAGCGGCGGGGTCTCCATCAACGCTGCCGAAATTCCCCTGCCCGTCCACAAGCGTGTATCGCAAGGAAAACTCTTGAGCCATTCTCACCAAAGTATCATAAATTGAAGAATCTCCGTGCGGGTGATATTTACCCATCACTTCACCGACAATAGTTGCACATTTGCGAGTCGGCTTGGGGGCAGGCAGCAGTCCTAACTCGTGCAATCCAAAAAGCACGCGGCGGTGAACAGGCTTAAAACCGTCCCTTACATCGGGCAACGCACGCGAAACAATAACACTCATCGAATAACGCAGGTAAGATTCCTGCATATCTTTTTCAATCAAAGAGGGGACTTTTGATCCCGGCACCATTTTTAATTCAGACATAATTTCCCTAAAAAGTCGTGTTAAGGGAATGTAGAAAAATCACGCGGCGGTGCAGGGTGGGGTATGGGGTGTGGGGTGTGGAGAACTTGGCGGTGCAAGAGTTGAACGAGAAAAGTGTAAAGTTGAAAGTGGGGTGTAGGGTGGGGTATAGGGTGTGGCGTGTAGGGTGTGGGGTTTTGGAAGGGGATACGGGAATTGTAGGGGCGTGGTTTTTAACCCGCCCGTA
>BNUP01000108.1 GCA_025997455.1 Fibrobacterales bacterium
TAATATCGCAACTAAAATTAAACAGGTTGCTTGTGCTTGCGTGTTTTATTCCCAACGAAAGATTATAACCGAGCGAAGAAACTATTCTATTAACTTGAGAGAGTAAAATTGCATATCCGTAATTTAAGCCTGCATTTATGTCGTTATCTTGCTTTCTGTTAAATTTCAATCCAAAAAGCGAATTAAAATAAACGCTCGCCGCAATACCTTCTCTATTGCTTTTGTCGCCTTCATCTACCGAATTTATATATTCTTGAAGCATTTTTGCTCCTTTCAATTTTTGTTTTTTTATCAGTTCCATTTGCACCGAAATTTTACATTCTACAATTTTTTTCCAAACAGAATCTTTTGTTTTTTTGTTCCAATCTATTTGATTTTTTAATCGTCCGGGAGAGTTATAATTATCGCTATAATTCACAATTTCGCTATATGGATTGAATTTTTCATCACAAAAAATAACTTTTATTTTATTTTTATGCAATTGATTTAATAAAAATGCGGTGAAACTTACCATTAGAGAATTTATGATAACCGTTCCAATTTGATAAAGCGGGACTTTTTTATTCTCTTCGCCTTCTATGATAATTTGTTCATTTTCATATCTAAGCGAAACATGCTTTGTTATTATTAAAATTTTATCCATTAGTCATACTCCGGATTGTGTAAACCGTGCAATTCATAAAGTTCATATTCGTTTATTTTTTTGATTTTTTTGGCAATTTTTGGTGGGGTATTTGGATTTCGTTTTACCCACATTCTAACCTCTTTTGATTTATCTTTTGCTAAATTTACAAGCGTTGTCGGCGATGTATTCCTATTTTGTGCAACTGCAATTCTAACTATAACATCTTTGTCTTTTGATAATTTGCAAAGCAATTTTTTAGATGTATTTTTATTCTCGGTAACGCAAGCACGAATGTATGCATTTTGTTTTTTTGCAAGATAAGCAAGGGTTGTATTTATTGTGTGGGAATTTTTTGCAATTTCAGGCAAAAGGCACTCATCTTTTATTTGCATTGCCGCCTTGTGCAAAAAAGATGAACTCTTAGAATTTTTGCAAAGTTCCAAAAGTTCGGTAAATGTTAATTGTTCAATCCGTTTCATACTATTATATAGCGAGAAACTGTATAAAAATTAACACAATTTATTTCTCAAACAAATCTCCGATACTCAAATTTTTATACCTCGCTAAATTGTAGGCAAAAGGCAGGCACAAAAGTTTGATAAAATCTTTGTTTGGAGTTTTATGCTCATTTAAGCCGCTGTTAAATTTACTTAAATCTGTTTTGCTTGCCTTTTCGATAATGTCTTTTTGCAAAACAAACCAGAATAAGTCAAAATAACTTGTCATATTTTTTGCGTTAAAATCGCTTATATGCTTGTGAATGTTTGTAACTGTGTTTAAGTGAACTATGTTGTTTCTGAACAAACGACACAAATTATTATTTGTGTCTATCTGTTTCATTTCGTCTAAATTTTTTCTTAAATATTCTCTTTCGTGCTTTCCGAAATGGTCGTTTCTCTCTTTTAGTTTTTTCCATAACTGCTCACTAAACCATTTTCTATCACCCTCATGCTCTTTTGGAACTTCAATTTCTACCCGTTTTCCGCATTCCGAAAGTAAATGCTCTGTTATGGCATAGTAATTCTCAGGTGTCCCTTTCAATTCTTTCTTCTTGTCTATATTATAAGACCAAGCGAATAAATTTTCTCCTTTTAGATTCCCGCCTTCGCGGGAATGACAAGAGCAATCACTTTGCTCTCTAAACGCAGCATAATCTCTATCAAAACACTGAAATGCAATAAAATACCTTGCATTTATTTTCACAACGCTTTTGATAATGAGGTAAGCAACAGTTAAATATAGTCCCAAAAGACCCTTTTTCTTTTCTAACTGCAAATTTTCCTGAGAACTCTTTTTTCCTTTGTTAATTAAAGAATCATTTTTGTATGTATCAAATTTAACTCCAACAAGTGCATCTGCTATTCTGTCTATTTTTTCATATTTTGAAAGTGTTTTTACTTCTCTGTTTTCCAAAAAGCCAAAATATCTTTCAATTAAGGTATCAGGCATTCCGTTTTCCTTATCGTTTTTGCTCAAAACAAATTTAATTAAATCCTTGTTTTGCATTAAAGAACGGACATTTTTGGGATTTCCATAACGCACAATGTATTGAAATCTGCCGCTCTCAATTAAATTGTTTGCTATAAAATTGCGAAAAGGATGCTGCTCTTTATTTTTACTTAAATTGTCAAAATACTCATCTTTGTAATCGCTCGTAAAATCCACAATTCCAAGCATTGCGGCAGCATCTTTAAACAACGCCCTTTTTGCATCTCCAAAATCTCCCTTCATTTTTCCTACAGAATGAATTAGCCGCAGTTCATTTGTAATATTTTCTATGTTCTCAAAAAATTTATACTCCTTTGAGTATTCTGGTTTTTGCCCCAAGTCCTTTAACACATTTAATAAACTTTTTATATTTTCAAATTTATTTATTAAAGCACTCAAAAGTTCATTTATCTCTTTGCCTTCTAAAAAATTGCAAATATAGGCAATTAATTGGCTAAAATTATTAGAAATGTAAGCATCGCCCTGCACGCTCCATATCCATTCTATTGGGAATTTATTTTCTTTTTTATCTTGAACTATTTCTTTAACTCTGTTCGGTATCTGCTCAATTTCGCTTGAGAGTGCGTGCCAAACATTGTTTGCAAATTCTTTATACAACTTTTCTTTTTTATCTTCGGTTGCAACCTCACGCAATTTTTCTATCATTTTATCAAGTTCAATTTTCCCTGAATTGTTTAACCAATTAAAAATTAAAAAATCTGCAATGGAATAAATTTTTTGCCTATACGAATCGTGGTCTTTGTTTTTTACTTCTTTAAACCAATCCTCAAACATAACCTCGCGGAGTTTGCGGCAATTTACACCCAAATTTTTCCCATCTTTAAAAATACTGAATTTGTAATACTCCTCGCAAATTTCTTTTCGTTTTTCTTCTGGAGTTTTGAGCAAATCAAAAATAACACTCAAATTTTTATATGAGTTTTTTGTAAAGTCTCCGTTTATTTCATCTATGCGAAGTTTGTAATTCTGTTCTATTTTCTTTCTTAAATCGCTTGTAAAAACTTCATATCCCCTATAATTTTTGCTATCTAAGTTAAATAAAAAGTCTTGCATATTAGAATGAATTGTCATTTGCCTAATGTAAGATAAAATTCGCAGAACATCAAAATTTTCGCTTAATCGCTTATTGTAGTTATCTTTACTCTCTTTCTTTTTTTGTGGCTTTATCGCAAACGCACTGCCAAAATAGCCAAAGTAGGCTTCCATTTTTTGTAAGAATTTTATGTATTTTTCTTTTTTATTATTCTTTTCCAAATTGCACCACTGCCCGCAGAGCATTCCAATTGCATCTTCTGAATCTTTGCTGTCTTCTATTATTTTTTCGTCTTCTTCACCGCGTGCCAAATTGTTTATTGCAAAAACAATATCATTTATATAAAGTCCAAACACTTTTCTTATATCCAAAATGTTGTAGGCAATTTGAATATGAATGTTGTCGTTATAATTTTTTTCAAAAATTTTCTTTTCCCAATAATCTTTTAATCCCAAATAATCCTCACCAATTTGCTTTACATTTGATGGATTTTGCGTTTCTATTTGAACACTATTATCTTTTTTTGCAAATTCAATTTCTTTTGGTTCAACTTTTGCGTTAAAAATTTTTGGCAAAATTTCAAATTTAGAACCGTCTGCACTTGCCTTCATTTCAACAATTGCCTCTGCTCCCTGTCCGAATTTCGTTGCAGCAACGCTGTCTTCTATTGCAAGCAGCGATTTTACTCCAATTCGCTTTAGACGGCTTTTTCTGCCAATTTGTTCTTTTCGTTCTTTTGTCATTTGCTCTTTTTTCATTTTCTTTACCTGCTCCTGTGCTCTTGCTTGTGACTCTGACAGTCTTTTCATTTCCTTCTCTCGTGCCATTTTTCTATTCTGTGCCGAGAAATTAATTTTGTTCCTGTTCGGTTGCTTGCTCATAACTCATCTCCTAATTTTTGAGTCGCTTGACAGTCTGTTTCTAAAATAGTAATTTTCCTGTAAAGACCAAATGCCAAATAGCGAAATTTTGCATTCTCTTCATTTGTCCTTTCTAATTCTGCGATTTTTTTATCCAGTTCTGCTTTCAAATTTTCAATTATTTTATCTTTTTCAATTCTCTCATTTGCCAAGACGGTTGTTAATTTTAGAAGTTTATCCTTGCCTGTACACATATCTGCGATTTCATTTTCCTTTAACGACAGTTCGTTTTTTGTTTGCAATAGTTTATCTTTTACCTCTAATAGTTTTTTGTTTGTAACCGAGAGGTTACCACTTGTGTTTATGAGTTCGCTCTGCACTTTACCCAATTCTTTTTTTGTCTCAATAATACATTGCTCTATATTTTTATTTTCGTCCAATAAATTTATGATTTCCCTTTCCTTTTGCAACATTTCGTTTTTCAAATTTATATTTTCATTTTTCAGGTTTTTATTTTCGCCTTTCATTTTTGAATTTTTATCTAAAAAGTTAAAATTACATTCGCCGAATTTTGCCGTATTTACAAAACAACTTATAGAAACATCATCTCCTCCTTTTTGAGAAAGGTTAGGTAAAACGAAATTTTCCAAATCGTTTTTTGCCTCTTCTAATTTTGAATTTAAGTCTCTGAATAAATTTGGAGCAAAGCCGTAAAGCAGGT
Source organism: Fibrobacterales bacterium (assembly GCA_025997455.1). Lineage (GTDB taxonomy): Bacteria > Fibrobacterota > Fibrobacteria > Fibrobacterales > Fibrobacteraceae > BNUP01. Next base: position 4,749 of record BNUP01000108.1, read on the forward strand.
AGTCCTCCGCAAGTGAATTTTGCACACCATCGGTTGCCGCAAATGCCCCGAATAACGGAGAAATTCCGAATTTATGCTTAAAATTAGATTGTGCATTTTTTTCACATAATGAATGAGTATCTCCAAGCATTTGAGAATCGTCGTTAAATACCATTTGAGGAATGCCGACTGTATTATCCAAAACAACGCAAATTCCATCTCCTATTTGCAAAGCAAACCATAATTCTTGCGAGGAAGCAACTATTATTAAAGTAGTGCCGTAAGGTTTAAAGTCGACTGCATTTTGTTTTGATATTGGGTTGTGTTTAAGATGCTCTTTAACTTTTTCTTGCCATTTATTTATGATTTTTACTTTTATTGCAGTTAAAAAAATATTCATATCGCGTTCTTTTTCAATTTCTAATATGGCACTTTTCAATACTTCTTCTGCTGTTTCAACTGCAAATTTTGCTCCGACTTCGCTCCTAAAACAGGCATCGTCGCCGTGTCCGTCTGCAGTTATTGCAACCGCAAAATTGCCTGTCTCAAAAATGCGGCTTGAATCCTGACATTCTTTTTTGTTTTTTTCGTGACTTGCACCGCGAACACTCTTTGAAAAAGTATTGAAAATGCTCATATTGCTTAACCCTCAAAATCGTTAGGATCTAATTCTTCACTCAACGCCTGCACCGCAACATCTTGAGCAGTGGCAGCAGATGCCGCACCGGTTTTAGATGCCGTTTTTGTCGCTACAATTGAAACTACTTTTATCCATTTTTTTATCGCTTCCGGAGAATGGGCATGAATAACCGTTTCCTCAACAGAACCTCCCGTCCATTCCGCAAGAACACTCTCGTTTGCTCCATCTACGGCACAAGCAAACCGTGTGCAATGTTTATAATATTTGTTATTTTTTAGAGTTAAAACTCCGGTTGCAAAATCGTCCGTAGGTGCTCCATCGCTCATAAGCATTAGCACGGGGGCAGCAAGACCGGCAGGCGCCTGTAGAAATTCGGACTTATCTAATTTTTTGCTCAACTCTCTGCACGATTCTCCCATAGAAGTTCCGCCTCCTGCAATTAAATCCTTCCAAATAAAATTTTCAATAGGTTGTGGAATTTCATACATCCAATTGCAACTGTTATTAAATTCCAAAACATTGAGATAAATTTCGGCATCTGCTCCGCCTGCCTCACGCAAGTCTTGTGATTCAATTACCTCTTTGCAAGCGGTATTTACCGCGTTTATATTTGCACCTTGCATTGAACCGGACGAATCCAGCACAAAGAGTAGGTAGAGGCGTTTTTTCTGTATTTCCGAAGTGTCAAGCATTCCCATGATTCTGTTCTCCTTTTATTGATTCTAATTTTATATAGCCTGTGCTATTGCAAAAATTAACACTAATTCTATCTTTTATCTGAAAAATTTTTTGCGGTTCGCATTTCTTTTCAATTCCGTTTTCAATATATATCCAAGTTTTGTTTGTCAAATTTTTTAAAGCGATAATTTCGGGATTATCTTTTTTAGCCTGCACTTGCCCGATTTCGTTATTATCAATCTCAATATGCATTCCTTTGTCAAGCGGAAATTTATAACTGTCAATTCTCAAAAAATATTGTTTCTTGTGCTGTGAGCACATATTGCCTTTTTGTCGTCCAAAATCAATCTCTAATTTTGAGTGAATTTTAACAATGCCGCCTTTTTTGCATACACTGTTTCTAAATTTATGGGAGAGATAACTCCATTCGTTATCACCCAAATTTTGTATGGCAAGAGTTCCGTTCTTTTTATGCTTTACAATTTCTGCCGTTATGCTTTTGTAATCGTCTTTGTTTTGTGCAGTGTGGCAGGCGAATAATTTTTGCTTAAAGAAAAGCGGAATATTGTAGCAACCTATGTGCAACAAATCTATTTTTCCTATTTTGTGCTGCTTGTCGCATTCACCTTGTGAGAGCAAAAATTCCTCTCCGCATTTTTCACAAATCGCCAAATTTGCCCTTAAATCTATAAGAGCGGTTTGCCAATCGCCTCCGCTTGTTCTTGCACACGGATTTTTAATTCCATCAACAAAAGTTTTTATAAATCTGTCTTTTAAGCATTTGGGATATAATTTCCAAAACTTCTCTGCGTTCTTGTCTAATGAAGTTGGGTAATTTCTAATATCACTCGGATGAAATATAAATATAGGATTTTTACCGTAAATTTCAAGTTCTTCCTTCGGTCCTATAATGTCGAATTTATGGTAAAATTTTCCCATAAAGGGATCGTGCTTCATAAATAACTTAAAAAGAACCACTGCTATGGAATGCCTATCGGTTTTTGTAGATGGTGCTGCACTGCCCGTCACAATTTCCGGAGCGATATAACCTGATTTACCTATAACTCCGTTTTTATCTTCAAGTGTTCCTATGTTGTCGTTGTCTATAATTTTTATATCACCGTTTTTCATATCGATAAAAAAGTTCCCATCGTTTAAATCCTTGTAAAAATATCCCTTTCTGTGTAAATCTCTAAAAGCATTAACCAAGTTGAGTGCTGCGAGTATCATTGTATCGCAATTTGTAAAATTGATCTTGCCGTTTAAGTAGTCGACAAAAGATGAAAATCTACTTGGCAACAAATCCATAACATAGCCGAATTTAGGCAGTGTCATAAAATGGTTAAAACATCAAATTTTCTTTCAAAGAAAAAAATATTGATAAATGTTCCTATTACGCTTTTGTGAATATCTTTGTTTTTTGAAAAGCAGATTGTCTTTCTGCATAACCT
>BNUP01000109.1 GCA_025997455.1 Fibrobacterales bacterium
CTCCGTTTTCCTTGCGGAAGTAGCGTATACGGTCACCGTAGTTAAGGCAGATTTCCTCTGTGTCGTCGGTGGAACCATCATTGACAACTATAACTTCGCAATTTTGGTGTGTTTGAGATAACGCACTATCAATTGCATCTCGAAGATAATTACTTCCGTTATACACGGGAATTATGATTGATATTTTTGGGTTACTCATCCACCCACCACGGTTATGCCATCCACAACTTTCCAAGTTATTCGCTTGCTCCAAGCGGGCGGTTTCTTAATCTTGCCGTTTTCATCTGTTCGCCCCACATGCCTGCGGTCAAAAACAACTAAGTAAGCGGGAGCATTAGGTGCCACGGTGTCGCGATATTTTTGAATCTGCTCAAAACCTTCTTTTTTTACAGTGTCTATAGATTTATTATAACGGATTATTTTTACTTCTATAATCTGTTTTTGTCCGCCGTACTCCACAAGCAAATCCATTCGCCCGCGACCTGCGGCATACTCCCTGTCAATACGACCGTTGCCGTTCACAACCCTTTGCAAAAAAGCCATTTTGAGAGTGCAGGATTATTTGACGAGAATTTACTTCTTACGCAAGATTACGATTTGTTGTTCAGAGTGTTTAGAGGTCAAAAAACTTTGTTTGTAAAAAAATCACTTTTGTGTTCACGAATACACGGTCAATCTGGGAAATCAAACGATAAATTCAATTTGGAATGCTCAGAACAATATTTGCATTTTGCAAACTCCCTCTCATATAACGAAATAAAAGATATGGGTGTTTCGCCAAGAGCGTTATATTTTAGACTATTGTCTATGGCGAAAAGCAGAACGCCCAATTTTAGTATTAAAGAATTTGTCGAAAAAATAGAAAACTCGCCGTCTGAAAATAACAACGCAAAACAATTAGTATTGCAATTATTCGGCGGGTCTGTCCGTAAAAATATTTGTATATTTGGCAGCGGATTTCACGGTAAAATTTTAAAATACGAATTAAATGCAAGGAACATAGATGTAAAGTATTTTTGTGATAACAACGAAGATAAATTTAATACTGTAATAGACGGAATATCTTGCATTTCTCCTGCTGAATTGCATAAAAACACAGTTCGCCCGTGTCGCTTAGTAGGCTCTGACGACCTCTTAACGAGTTCTTCAGAGCCTGCTATAGTAATTGTTGCTCTTGATATGTCCGATTTGGTCGAATCGCAACTTAAAAATTTAGGTATAAAGCATATTTTTACCAAAAAGAATCTTGACACCCTTATTCTTGATTGTCAACCAACAAATTTACAGGAGGTGAAATAAATGAAATGGAAAAATAGAGGAAGCGAGTTTGATGGTTATTGGGAAGAGATTAAAAATATAAAAGCCGTTTATCTGTTCGGTGCAGGGATAAGCGGGAAAACTGTTTATGAGAAGTATAAAGATAAAATCAACATTAAGGGTTTTATTGATAATGACCCTCAAAAACAAGGCGGTAAGCATTGCGGTTTGAATGTTTATTCATTAGACGAAATACTGCTTGATAAATCAGAGGCGATAATCACAACCGTTTCTTCCGAACACACCAAAAAAATTGTAAATCAAGCAGAAAAGGCAAAATACAGAATTTATGATATGCACACTTTTTTGCCCGTTTATAGTTTGTATAATTATGACGAACTTGTAGTCACTTCTATATCTTACTTGCCGACTACCGTTTGTAATTTGAATTGTAAGTGTTGCCTTAACTTTGCTCCATATTTGCGGAATAAAGAGTTTAGAAAAATAGCCGTTTTAAAAAGGGATATAGATTTATTTTTTAGTAAAGTTGATTTTTTACTTTTGCTGCACATTAGCGGCGGAGAACCGTTTTTATATCCTAATTTAATAGAATTATTTGAATATCTCAAAATCGAGCACGGAAAAAAGATAGGAAGACTTGAAACTACGACAAACGGAACTGTAATCCCAAAAGATGAACTTTGCGAAGTGTTAGCAAAATTAGGAGTTATAGTAACTCTTGATGATTACAGAGATGCAATACCCGGACAAGCCGATAAATTTGATAAAATTAAAGAAAAGTTTGATGAGTTCGGTATCGTATACAAAATACAAAAAGCCGAGCAATGGATTGATTTATTGGTTTTGCAAGGAAAAGATATGTCGAATGAGCAAGCACAGTTACATTTTGAACAATGTAATGTTCCTTGGCAGGAGTATCGCAACGGCAAATTGTATTTATGCAATTATTCTGATTATGCCTCCGTGGCCGGATTATATCAAACGCAAACCGATGAATATTTCGATTTTAACTCAGAATTTAATAAAAAAGAATTGATGGAATTTAGGCTCGGTTATTCACAAAAAGGTTATGTGGACTTTTGCAAGAAATGTGCAGGATATTTCAATAACCCAAATGTTGTAAAAGCGGCAGAGCAGATGTGAAAAGTGGTTTGTGGTAAATGAAGCGAACGCGGTGTGTTGCTTCGCTTACGGCTCGCTAGTGACGGAGCACACCAAATTCAAAAATAATACTCATAATTTAACAGCAACGGGAAAAACGGGAATTGGTAGATTTTTTGCTCTTTGGGAGGGTTTTCGGTTGTGTCGTAGTAAGTGTAAAATCCTTTAATAGAGAATCGGGAACACCGGCAAAAAAATCCGTTTGCAAAATTAAAAAATCGGCAAAATCCGGTGTAGAAAGCATTATACTTAGAGAACCTCTATCAACCACTTATGAGGTTAATAGAGGTTCTCTATAGTAATATCCGAAGAACTCCATAAAACTTTATCTCATAAAACGAGGAATTCTTCGGATACAACGGCGACCGCTTAAAATTGCAGAAATCATCCAATTATTGGAAGGAGTCTATTGATAATTTTGTATATTTGTTCTAAACAAAGGAAATTTTCATGGAACCTCGACAATTAGTGTCATTTGATTGGGCGATTAAGCATATCTTGCGCAACAAGGCGGATTACCGTGTGCTGGGCGGCTTTTTGTCGGAATTGTTCCTCAAAGATGTTGTGGTGCAGGCTGTGCTGGAGAGTTCAAGCAATGCAAACAGCGTGGATGATAAAACCAACTCGGTCGATGTCAAGGTGAGCATTAACAATGGCGAGATTGTAATTGTTGAAATACAGTTCCTAGACGAGTACGATTTTTTTAAGCGAATCAACTACGGAGCAAGCAAAGCGGTAACCGAGCAGTTGCACAAAGGCGGGCATTACAACCAGATTAAAAAAGTGTATTCCGTGGACATTGTTTATTTTGACCTTGGCACCGGAACCGACTATGTTTATCAAGGCAAAACCGAATTTCGCGGTTTGCATAAAAACGATGTTTTGCAACTATCAGAAAAGCAAAAAGATTTGTTTCACATAGATGCCGTGAGCGATGACTTCCCTGAATATTATTTGATTGATGTTGCCAAATATAAAAACGAGTTAAAAGACAAATTAGATGAATGGATCTATTACTTTAAAAATTCAGAAGTTCCAAAGACTTATTCGGCCAAAGGTCTAGATTTAGCCGAGAGTGATTTGGACTACTTGAACTTGTCGGAAGAAGAGCGAAAGATCTACGACCGCAAACTCAATCAAGACAGGTTAGCGTGGAGCATAGCCAAGACCGCCGAAATGAAAGAAGAATTGGAAAAAAAACGAGAAGAGGCTTTTGCTAAAAAAGAGGCGGAACTTGCCAAGAACGAAGAGCGAGTTAAACAGCAGCAGGAGATTATCGCACAAAAAGAGGAGACTATCGCCAAAAACGAGGCGGCGATTGTCGAGAAGGATGCTAAACTCGCCAAGAAAGATGCTAACATTGCCGAAAAAGATGCTAAACTCGCCAAAGCAAAACAAGACATTATCGAAGCTGCTCGCAAACTAAAAGCCAAAGGAATGTCTATAGAGGATATTGCAGAAATTACAGGATTGAGGGCAGAGGACATCTAATTCCGTGATATTTTTTGAAATTTAATACAAGCAACTATGGCAGAGTTTGGTGCCCTTCAAGTCGCCTTCTTTTAACGCATAGCCGCATCTCGTTAGTGATTTGTGCGATATAACACATCATATTGATTCTCAATATTTTTTTGAAAATTTTTAGGAATGGAATGCCAATTTCTAAGTTCAATCAAGATTGGAATGTTGCTCTCTTTAATCTTGTTTATCAACACGGTGAGTATATTAGAAGAAATTGCAGTCCCACCTGCTCCCCTGACGGCTAAATCCAAATCGCTCCCGTCATGAGCAGAGCCTGTTACCCTGCTCCCATACGCCAACACCTCAATCGGTTCATTCACCGATGAAAATATTTGTAAAAGTGTCTGCCTGTCTTTCTCACGGAGTAGCATTTTCCTCACCCTGCTTTTTTAATGCCTCGTTCAATCGTTTTGCATCTTCTATAAACTGCGGAATAATTTTTAGTGTATCTTCGGCAAGTTCAATACCATAATCATGTGCAGTAGTGTTTCTCGCATCCCGATATTGTAGCCATCGTTCGCTCTCGTCCAATGAAATAATACCGTGCAGAGTTGCGTGCCGAAAAATATCCTTAAATATCAATTTATCAACCGCCGATGCAATAGGGAAAAAAGGTTTCAAAACTTTCTTTAATAATTTGCCGCTTTGTTCCAAAATAATTTCAAATTCTTTAATACTTGCAGAGCGATAAACATCGTAATCAATATCCAAAGAATTTGATTTATTAAGCGATTCAAATGCCCTTTCGAGCGTTGCAATGCAGCGTTCAAAATAGGTCGTATCTAAATTTGTCGGTGATTGTTCTGTGTTCTGCGTTTTTTGCACAGGGAGAGGACGAGTTTGGATTAGATTTTGTGTTTTAGCACGAAGAATCATAGTCACATCGCCCAAGGTGCTTTGCCTGTCATCCACAAGTCAGTTAAATGCATCTTATCTTTTAAGGTATCCATCGCCTGCCAAAATTCTGTGTGCTTGTAGGCCCCCAACTCTCCGTCTTTGGCTACCGCCTCCAACGGGTCGCTTTCCAAAGCCGTATTTTCGTCATCGTTTAAGTATCCAAAAACTTCAGGTTGCATCACAAAAAATCCTCCGCTAATCCACGCACTGTCGGCAGGCTTTTCGTAAAAAGACTGCACTCCGCCTTGATTGTCAAGTGATAGAACGCCATAACGCCCTTTGGGCTGCACTGCTGTGAGGGTAACCATTTTTTTGACTGCCGATGAAAATCTAATAACTTTGGAATATTGACATTTGCCACGCCATCGCCATAAGTGAGCATAAAGGGTTCGTTGCCCAGAAAGTCTTTTGCCTTGTAGAGGCGTGCCCCTGTTTGCGTATCTGCACTGGTGTAGAGCATTGTCACTTTCCAAGGTTCGGTTCTATGTCTATGCATTTGCACGGCATTTGCCTGCATATCTATGGTGATGTCGGAATAGCGGGCGTAATAATTGAGAAAAAATTCCTTGATAACATGTGATTTGTAACCCGTGAGCACCACAAAATCGTTAAAACCGTAATACGAATAAATCTTCATAATATGCCACAAAATGATTTAGTCTCTTCGGAGAGGTGGGTGCCGAGACCCCCGGCAAGAATTACGACTTTCATGGAAAGTGAATTTAGAAAATTAATTCTTAAGACCTATCACATCATCAAGTATCGAAATCGGTGTTCATGGATTTAGCACAATCGCTGTACCATCAAAAAATCGATGATTCTCGTGCCCACAACTAAGACCGAATCTGAAGACTCTACTCCGCTCCTATGCACCGCATAGAGAGTCACCACTGCAGGCTCAAACAAACAAGTCTCTTCAAAATTATCTATAGTAGGCTCTGAAGAACTCGTTAAGAGGTCGTCAGAGCCTACTAAGCGACACGGGCGAACTGTGTTTTTATGGTGATAATGTCATCCTGCGGCGAATGCTCGCAGGATAGCCGTCGTCTCCGAAGAACTCCTTGTTTTATGAGATAAAGTTTGAGGGAGTTCTTCTGAGATTACTAAAATATTAAAAAAATCCACATTTTTTCTTGCATTTTGTTCAAAAAAAATGTATATTTACCCACGATGTCGCAAATCTCGCAAAAAAAATTAGAACTCCTGTATACAGGAGTTCTGGGCAAAGCCCAGAACTCTAACATTATCTTTTTATTCGCTACTTTATTTTTGCTTTCTAATTTGACCTTTGCACAGGGTACTACCGGTTCCACCATTTGGGCACTTGCAGATGGCGTTGAGTCTGTTTCGACCGGTGGCGGTTGGTTTAGCACCACCGATATAACCGTAAATAATTCAGATGGCATTGGCGGTTGCACAACTACAGGTTTCTCAGGGGACGAGGGATACGCCATAGGTCAGGATTTGTTAGATGAGAATGGTGTGGTCAATTTTACCTATACACCAGGTTGTTCTTATCCTTATCCATACGCCATCATAGGCTTTACTTGGTTAAATCCAACAACCCCCGCTCCTGAAGTGTGGGCAGGTCACTCCGGTTTTGTTGTGGAATACGAATTCTCCGGCGATGGCAATCTTACAATGAATATTGCCACAGATGGCGATATGACGGGATACGATGATTATTCTTTTGCTTTATCAAAGCAAACTATGGGTAAAAAGACTATTCAATTAAGTCAATTTAGCCAAGCCGGTTGGGGGAATAATGTTTCACTTGCAACGGCTTTAGCACTTAGCAATGCTATCCAATTCAAATGGGAACCCGGTTCGGCTAGTGCAGAAAGGAATGCCCAATTTATTATTAAAAGCATTACTTGGATAGATGGGGAGTTACCTAACAGTAGCAGTTCATCTAGCACCATTTGGGCACTTGCAGATGGCGTTGAGTCTGTTTCGACCGGTGGCGGTTGGTTTAGCACCACCGATATAACCGTAAATAATTCAGATGGCATTGGCGGTTGCACAACTACAGGTTTCTCAGGGGACGAGGGATACGCCATAGGTCAGGATTTGTTAGATGAGAATGGTGTGGTCAATTTTACCTATACACCAGGTTGTTCTTATCCTTATCCATACGCCATCATAGGCTTTACTTGGTTAAATCCAACAACCCCCGCTCCTGAAGTGTGGGCAGGTCACTCCGGCTTTGTTGTTGAATACGAATTTTCGGGTGAGGGCAATCTTACAATGAATATTATCACTGAGGGTGAGGTAGCAGGATACGATGATTATTCTTTTGCTTTATCAAAGCAAACTATGGGTAAAAAGACTATTCAATTAAGTCAATTTAGCCAAGCCGGTTGGGGGAATAATGTTTCACTTGCAACGGCTTTAGCACTTAGCAATGCTATCCAATTCAAATGGGAACCCGGTTCGGCTAGTGCAGAAAGGAATGCCCAATTTATTATTAAAAGCATTACTTGGATAGATGGGGAGTTACCTCATACGCACGAAGTTAATCGGGTGCTAATTGCAGTGGTCGTTTCTTCCTGCGTTTCTGTATCAGCAGACAGCGTTCTGTTTCGGCGAACCGTGCCTTGAACTCCTCTATGGAAACGAGAGAGGTCTT
>BNUP01000110.1 GCA_025997455.1 Fibrobacterales bacterium
ACTCGTTACAACGGAAATATAGTAATCAGTTCCTGCGGTTACGATAGTGCAACTGCAATAGCAAATGTTTACTTGCTACAGAAAGACAGCAGTTGGTTAGATATTTCACCCCCTTATGACCCGATGCCCTTTGATTCCGCTAATATGGATGTTCCGTTTTGTTTTTTTAAGTCGGTAGAGTGGCGTGGAAACTTATTTGCAATAACCCAATTCTACGGCACTTGGATGTATGACGGTGCTTCTTGGAGGCATATTCCTAATCCGCCCGCTCCAGAATGGTCTACTAGAAATTACACAGGAGGGGCAAGAAAAGCGAGAAGTATAACTGTACATAAAGATCGCTTATATGTTGGGCAATATTATTTTTCGGGAATACACGCTCTGCAGGATAATTTTAATGAGTGGGTAGCAGTTGATAGTTCAAGAGTTGATTATCCAAATACAGATTCTGCGTATGGAGAAGGAACAATAAGAACCATATCACCTCAACATGTTTGGGCACTTACTTCCGATGGAGAAAATTTATTTGCGGCAGGGCATTGGTCGGCAATACCACAACTTTATATGGGAGATAGGGGAGAAAGAAAAGGGTGGAAGAATATAGACAGAGACGGCTGGTGTCCTGAGGGGCAATTCGCTTGCAATGGTTTAACCACTTATGATTTAGATATTATCGGTGATACTCTTTATGCTGTTGCTTGGGAAGGAGTTTATAAATTTCCGCTTTCTAAATTAGATAATGCGGTTATTGGGCAACCGTCTTATAAATGAGGACTATAATTTGGAGTTTCAAATGGTTAGAATAATTATTATTTTGCTTTTTCTCTTTTGCTTAAGTTGCGATAGATTGCATTTTGGCAGTAGCGATGATGATTGGGGAGAAAATAAGAAACCGTCAAAAACATACTGGAAAAGTGCAGGACTTATTGCACCTGCCGATAGGAATAAGTTGGGTACCGGTTTCAAAGAAATTGAGCATATCGGTAATCGTCTTTTTGTTATGGATGCAAGAATAAGGGCGGAATATTCCCATTATCACAACCATAGAATTTACACTTCAATTATCGGTACAAATGTCTGGGATACTCTGAAAGTTCCAAACGGCGTTGCTCCTTACAATATGAAAGCAAGTGAGGAAGGACTTTTCGTTGGAACATATTGGACGGGAGAAATGTGGCTTTATAAACCAAATACGGAAGAATGGATTAACTTGAATGCGCCTAAGCCACCGATAAGCGGAAATAGCGGGCTTAACATTTACGCAATAGCGCAACACAATGGAAATTTGATAATAAGCACTGCGGGATACGACAGTGCAACTGCAATAGCAAATGTTTACTTGCTACAGAAAGACAGCAGTTGGTTAAATATTTCGCCTCCTTATGACCCAATGCCCTTTGATTCCGCAAAAATGGATGTGCCGTTTCATTTTTTTAAATCCGCGGAATGGAGAGGAAATTTATTTGCTATAACTTATTATTACGGAGTATGGATGTATGACGGTATTTCTTGGAGACATATTCCTAATCCGCCCGCTCCAGAATGGTCTACTAGAAATTACACAGGGGGGGCAAGAAAAGCGAGAAGTATAACTGTACATAAAGATCGCTTATATGTTGGGCAATATTATTTTTCGGGAATCCACGCTCTGCAGGATAATTTAAGTGAATGGGTTGCGGTGGATAGTATAAGAGTTGATTATCCTGATACTGATTCCGCATATATTGCAACCATAACCCCCCAGCATGTATGGTCTCTTGCTTCTGACGGTGAGAATTTATTTGCTGCCGGCGACTGGTCTGCAATTCCAATGCTCTATATGGGAGACAGAGGCGAGCCAAAGGGTTGGAAAAAAATAGATAGAGATGGCTGGTGCCCTGATGGGCAATTTTTCTGTAATGGGCTAGTAACTTACGATATGGAAGCAATTGGAGATACTCTTTATGCTGTTGCTTGGGAAGGAGTTTATAAATTCCCTATCTCAAAACTCGATAGCGCAATTATGGGGCAACCGTCTTATGATTAGTGCTACTACTATTCTACACTTCGGGCGACCAATGGTCGCCTCTACAAACTCTGCTCTTTTCTCTTCACTCTCTAAACTTATATGATACAGCCGCAATTTTCAAAACCGGAAGACCAGCAGGAGAGAAATTTCAAAACTCTCGTGTTTATGTGCGCAGTCGCATTGTCTTTTACGGTTTTGCTTTTGAGATTTTTACAATTGCAATATACCGATTACGAAAATAATTTGAAAAGGGCGGAGGAAAATCGCATTCGCAAGGTGAATATTAAAGCATCTCGCGGGTATATTTTAGACAGGAACGGCATTGTGTTGGTGCGGAACAGACCTTCTTACCAAATTTCGCTTTTGGGACATCGCTTAAAAAGTAATGAGGAAAGAGATTCGGTTTTTAGGCGCGTAATGAGAATCACAGACAGCACCGGCAACAGACTTTTAGATTCCGTTGCAACGAAGTATTTTTTTGAACGGAGCAAGTGGCAAAAGTTCAAACCGCAAAGATTACTCGAAGATGCATCGGATGCGGTGATTGCACTGTTTGAGGAGAGAGCGGAGGAATTACCCGGAATTGAAATTTTGGTGGAATCGAGAAGGGACTATCCCTTTGGTTCACAAGGCGGGCATATTTTCGGCTACACGAGCGAGATTTCGGATAAAGAATTAGAGAAACCTGAAAATTCGCATTATGTTATGGGAGACCGCATTGGGAAAAGCGGACTTGAGCAGAGTTATGAGGCGGAGTTTCGCGGAGAAAACGGCTTTAGGTTTGTTGAGGTGAATGCATACGGACGAGAAATGGGACCTGTGGAGAGTATGCCTTTTATTAAACCCGTTTCGGGAAATGCACTTGTCACTACCATAGATTGGCGGTTGCAACAGATTGCAGAGGAGTCTTTTCCCGATAGTATACGGGGCGCGGTTGTGGCATTGAACCCGCAGAACGGCGAAATTTATGCAATGGTGAGCAGACCGCAACTCGACCCGAATATTTTCTCGATGGAGAAAAAAGAGTTTCATAAACAGTGGGCAAGAGTTGCTTTGGATTCTGCGGGAAAACCGCTCAACAACCGTGCAATTACCGGAACTTATCCTCCTGCATCCGTTTTTAAGTTGATAACTTCCGTGGCAGGACTAGAAAGCAATGTTATCACCGAACACACAAAATATAAACCGTGCTTTGGCGGTTATCATTTCGGGAACAGATATGCGAGATGTTGGCGACCCGCAGGGCACGGAGTCTTAAATGTGGTAGGAGCGTTGCGGGAATCTTGTGATGTGTTTTTTTATCAGGCGGGGTTAGATATAGGCAGCCGCAGAATTAGTGCGGTTGCACGAAGGTTTGGGCTTGGTACGCGACTCGGTTTGGATATTTCGGGTGAAAAAAACGGCTTGATAATTGATGAGGATTGGTACAGGTCGAGAAACCGTGCTTGGAATCAAGGCGAAATTTTGAATATTTCCATAGGGCAGGGTGCATTGTTGGTTACTCCTTTGCAACAAACCGCTATGATAGGTGCGCTCGCTTACGGGAACGGTTTATATCGTCCGCATTTAATGAAAGAAATTCAAAGCCCAAACGGAACTGTTTTAAAAAAATTTGAACCTGAAAAAATCGGCGATGGCATAATTAGCGAGAGCACTCGGCAGATAATTTTGAAGGGACTCGATGAAGTTGTAAATGCACCGCACGGAACGGGAAGGCGGGCGGCTGTTCCGGGGGTTCGTGTTGGCGGAAAGAGCGGCAGTGCGGAGAATCCGCACGGCGACAAAACACACGCGTGGTTTGCCGCCGTTGCACCGCTTGACGAGCCGCAAATTGCGGTGGGCGTTGTTATGGAGAATGCGGGCGGCGGCGGTGCGAATGCCGCTCCTATTGTGCAAAAAATTATTAAGGGGTATTTTGATGCTAAAAATGAAACTCTTAAAAATTGAGGTCGCATAATGAAAAAGAAATTTGTAGATAATTTACGCTTAGATTGGCTTTTTATATCGGTGCTGTTTGCACTTATTGTAATAGGCATTACGCTTGTATATTCGGCGACAAACAACCCTGCAATTGATTGGTATAAAACATATTGGTTTAAGCAGATTGTTCATTTTGCAATTGGTTTGGTGATTGCAATTTTAATTGCGCTTATGCCTGCAAATTTTTGGAAAAATGCGGCTATTCCGCTTTATATTTTGGCAGTGGGTGCTTTGATCTTAGTAGCCGATTCGGGGCATATTTCAAAGGGTGCGGGGCGTTGGATAGATATTGCGGGATTTCGTTTTCAACCGTCGGAATTTTCAAAAATCGCCTACCTGCTCGCAAGTTCTCTCTGGCTTTCCAAGCATTCTATATCTCTCGAAAAACCGCAAACTCTTATATTTCCGTTTTTGCTTTTTATTGTGCCCTTCGCACTTGTTTTAAAACAGCCTAATTTGAGCACCGCACTTGTTTTTATCGCTATGACACTCGCTCAATTCTATTGGGCAGGCTTTCGGCTGGTAGATTTATTTTTGCTTTGCAGTCCGTTTATGAGCGTAATTTTTTCGGCAACATCGGAATTATATTGGCGATTATTGATAATTTGCGTATTCTTTTTATCTATAAAATTTAAGTGTCCCATTTGGCTTATCTCTATTTTACTCGTGGTGAATATAGGCGGCGGGTATGCGAGTTCTGCGGCTTGGTATAATATGGAAGATCATCAGCGCAGTAGAATTTTAACTTTTATAGACCCGATGCGCGACCCGAAAGGCGAGGGTTATCAGGTGATTCAGTCGCAAGTTGCAGTGGGTAGCGGCGGTATATTCGGGAAAGGTTTTGGTGAGGGTTCGCAAACGAATTTGTCTTTTTTACCTGAGGAGCACACCGATTTTATTTTTAGCGTGCTCGGCGAGCAATTCGGTTTTGTAGGTGCATTTGTTGTTATTACTCTATTTTTTGTGTTGTTGTTGCGAAGTATTATGATATGCCGGCTTCACCCCGATAAGTTCGTAAATTTGGTTGTGGTGGGTGCGTGCTCAATTTTATTTTTTCACACCTTAGTTAACATTGCAATGACAGTCGGCTTAATGCCGGTAACGGGTTTGCCTTTGCCGTTTTTGTCTTATGGCGGTTCTTTTGTGCTCACCTGTATGATTTTGGTAGGACTGTTAATGAATATGCGTTTGAAAGGCGGAGAGGTGTAATTTTCCCAACTCGTATGCTTTGAGTTGGAGTTTTCTTTCTATGTGTTCGTAATAGGATTGCGGAAGAGTGTTTTTTAAGGCACAACGGAGAACTACCCAATAAACAATAACTGCACTGTTATTTTTAGAATAAAGCAGCCGTAAAATTTTTTTGAAATGCGAATAATTCAATACCGAGAAAAAGCGGGTAGATGCCACCGAGTTCAAAAATTCTTGATTCTTGCTGAGTGTGCAATATTGAGCGAGGGCATACAGCCGAATGTTAATTTCCAATTCGGGTGCGCCGAATCCGATTAAATCGTTTTCGCAAGAGTTGAAAATTTCATCTATCCGTTCTCCGCCCTGCCATTCCTTTAAGAGGGCGATTTTTCTTATTGCTATCCAAATACTGCGATTCCATAAAAATCCTTTCATACCGCTTAGACGATTGAATGCGGTATTTTGGAGTACTTTTTTTCAAATCGATGTAAGTAAGTGCCGATTGACTTTTATAGAGTTAATCAGTGCTTACTAAAAATTTCTAATAGTGCTTTTATGGCACGACCTCTATGACTTAGAGTGTTTTTTTGAACTTCGTTCATTTCGCCAAAACCCTGCGAGTATCCGTTTGGCAAGAACACGGGGTCGTAACCGAAACCTCCGTTGCCTCTCGGCTCGGTTAAAATACTGCCCCTGCACTCGCCCTCAAAGAATAGCGTTTCGGGAGGCATATTTGCTTGCAAGGCGGGGCAAATTAAACATAAAACACAAACAAAACGCGCCGAACGATTGGTTTGTCCTTGCATTTCGCTCAAGAGTTTGGTGTAGCGGTCTATATTGGTGGCGTTTTCACCTGCATATCGTGCGGAGTAAATTCCCGGTCTGCCGTCTAAGGCATCGACTTCTAGCCCAGAGTCATCGGCTAAAACCCAATAATTTTTATATCTTGAGAATACAAATTCCGCTACCGCCTCTGCTTTTATTTTAGCATTACCTCTGAAAGTATCTGCGGTTTCTGCTATTTCCCCATCAAAATTTATATCCTTCAGCGTAAAAAAAGAAACTGCACTATCACCAAAGATAGCACGAATTTCCTGCACTTTGCCTGCGTTGCCCGTGGCTATAACTATTGCTTGAGGCTCCACCTTTTTTAACGACATTTTTTAGTTTTTAACAACTCTTTTAGCGCAGTTTCTTTTTGTGCCTGTCGCGACGACGGCGTTTCTTGCGCTTATGGGTTGCAATTTTTCTCTTTTTTCTCTTTTTTCCGCAAGGCATTTATAATACTCCGTAAATGTTTGAGGTAGTAAATATAGAAAAAAAATCCGTGTCCGTCAAGGACATCATTGCAAGAGTTGAAAGAGTAAAGTGAAAAGTGTAAAGTTATTATTCTTTAATCTCTACTCTCTACTCTTTCAACCCCTGCACTGCCGAGTTTAACAAGGGAACGCGGTGTGGATAGAACGCACAAAAAAAATTTGCAACGCAGAATTAGCCAACCGGTTTCTTTATGATATGCGGATTTTCAAAGTCTTTTCGCAACGGGTAGCCCACAAAATCTTCCTCCGTGAAAATGCGGCGCAAGTCGGGATGCCCTTCAAATGAAATGCCGAACATATCAAAAACTTCGCGTTCTTTCCATTCTGCGGCGGGGTAAATTGCAGTGATACTCGAAACTTCGGGATTATCTCTCGGCACGGAACACCTTGCAAAAACTTTATGTCCCTCGCTCAAACTAAGGAATTGAGCAACCACATCAAAATGCCCGCTGTCTGCCGCTATCCAATCAACCGCAGTTATATCTATCAAATAATCGCAACCCAATTTATCTTGTGCAAATTTTGCAAATGAAGTCCAATTTTCAACAGGCACGGCAAAGTCCAAAATTTCCGCAGTCTCGCTGCCATAAACAGTTGCACTCGAAAACTCCCGCTTAACCGCATCTAAAATTTCCGTATTTGAACGACCGACTGCAACGGGAACAACGCGTTCTAAAGCGGGTAAATCCTCTTTTGGTTTTAGTTTTGCCTTAAATTCAGATTTGTAATCAGGATTTTTTTCTTTAAATTCAGCCCTTGCAACCTTCATTTCCTCGTCTTTGATTTTCTCCAATTCCGCCCACGCCGCCGCCACTTTACTCCATCTGTCGCCATCGTCTTCTGCACGAATTTCTCCTTCTTTCCAAATATTGCGACTGCCCTCAGTTGTAAAAATTTTTTCGCGCAATTTCAAAATTCCTTGAAACAACGCCTCAGGTC
>BNUP01000111.1 GCA_025997455.1 Fibrobacterales bacterium
CGGGCACGAAAATTTTTTACTCACTTTGACAACTTCCTGCTTTGCAGGGTCAAAGTTCGCCCTTTGGGTTGTCCTTCGGACATTAAAAATTTTCTACCAATACCCTTGACGGGCACGAAAATTTTTTACTCACTTTGACAACTTCCTGCTTTGCAGGGTCAAAGTTCGCCCTTTGGGTTGTCCTTCGGACATTAAAAATTTTCTACCAATACCCTTGACGGGCACGAAAATTTTTTCTATATTTGAGATTATGTCTCAATATCAAACTCAAATCGCTGTGCAAAAAAATAATTTGGCACAGTTAAAACCCGGTGACAAAGGTGTCATCGTGCAATTCAATGAGAACTCAGACAGTTCTTACAAAATGAAATTGTTCTCACTCGGCTTTATCAAAGGAACGGAAATTGCGGTAATTAAAACCGCACCTCTCGGCGACCCTGTTGAAATTGAATTAAGGGGATACAGAATTTCGCTTAGGAAAACAGAGGCGGAAATTGTGGAAGTTGCACAAACAGCGGAAATGTCCATTGCAGGCGGAGAAAAGGGGAGAAGGGAGACGGGAGAAGAAAAAGAGGGAAACTGCTGCGGGTGCAATTGCGGAAATAGCAAGGAGAAAAACATTGTATGAGTAATGCCATAATAGCGATAGCGGGAAACCCGAACAGCGGAAAAAGCAGCATATTCAATTTGCTCACAGGCGGGCGGCAGAAGGTCGGGAATTGGCCCGGCGTGACTATTGATAAAAAAATAGGTAAAATCGGTTATACAAATTTCAATGCAGATTTAGTGGATTTGCCGGGAATTTACGCTCTGAACGCTTGGAGTGAAGACGAGAGAATTGCACGGGATTACCTTATGTCGAGCGAGGCGGACTTACTGATAAATGTAGTTGATTCTACGAATTTGGAGCGAAATTTATTTTTAACTTATTTGTTAAAAAATTCCATAGCCGAATCTAAAGTGCCTATGATTGTGGTGTTAAATATGATAGACATCGCAGAAAAACAAGGTATTAAAATAGATGTAGAAGGTATTGAAAAGGAACTCGGCGTTCCCGTGATAGCGGCATCGGCAGTGCGAAAAGGCGACAGAAAGAGAATATTGGATATTGCACTTAAAAGTTACGAGGATGCAAAAAAAACAACGGAAAAAACAACAAAAAAACTCGCCCTTCCTCCGCAAGATCCAGCAGAATACGAAACCTTAGCGGAAAACACTTACTCGCAAATAGAAGGCATAATAAAACGATGCGTAAAAAAAGGCATAAAAGTCTATACTACAAGCGACAAAATAGATAAAGTTGTAACAAATAAATATATCGGATTTCCGATTTTTTTAATTGCAATGTATCTGCTGTTTTGGCTCACAATAAATGCAGGCGGCATATTTATAGACTTCTTTGACATCGCCTTCGGTGCGATTTTTGTGGATGGATTTAGACTGCTGCTCGAACACATTGGCTCACCCGATGCCCTCACAACAATTTTGGCAGACGGACTTGGAGCCGGCATTCAAACGCTATCGACATTTTTTCCCGTGATTTTCACGCTGTTCTTCTTTATCTCGTTCTTGGAAAGTTCGGGATATATGGCACGGGCGGCATTTGTGATGGATCGCCTTATGAGAGTGATAGGACTTCCGGGGCGGGCGTTTATACCTATGCTTATAGGTTTTGGCTGTGCGGTTCCGGCGTTTATGGCAACTCGTTCTTTGGAAAACAAACGAGACCGCATTTTGAGCGTGTTTATGATTCCGTTTATGAGTTGCGGAGCGAGGTTGCCCGTTTATGTCCTATTTGCGGCGGCATTCTTTCCCGACAGCGGAACCAATATGGTTTTTGCACTATACCTAATCGGTATTGTGCTTGCGATTATAACCGGACTACTGCTTAAAAGGACGGTTTACAAAGGTTCAATTGCACCCTTTGTTATGGAACTTCCGCAATATCACTCCCCTTCCGTAAAAAATGCGGCTATAAATGCGAGTTTCCGTTTGAAGGCGTTTGTGCGAAAGGCGGGGCGCGTGCTTGTGCCCATTATAGCGGTGCTCGGTATTTTGAATTCAATTGGAACAGACGGCAGTTTTGGAAATAAGAACGGAGAGCCGTCGCTACTTGAGGCTGCGGGAAAAGGCATTTCTCCCGTGTTTGAACCTATGGGTGTCGATAAGGACAATTGGGCTGCATCGGTGTCGCTGTTTTCTGGTTTGTTTGCAAAAGAGGTTATTATAGGCTCGCTAAATTCGCTGTATTCTCAAAATGCACAAAACGACAATTCACAAAACGATAATGCAGAAGGAGACTCTAATTCGGCAGAGGAAGAAGAATTTAACTTAGGCGGTTCGCTTGTGGAGGCGCTAAAAACCATCCCCGAAAATGTCCTCGCTTTTGGGGCAAGGCTAACCGACCCTCTGGCTATGGAAGATGCAAGCGAAGGTGCAGACGAAACCCTGTTTAACAATATGCGCTCGGCATTCCACAACAGCAAGGCTGCGGCTTTTGCATTCCTGATTTTTGTTCTGCTGTATGTCCCCTGCATTTCGGCGGTCTCGGCGGCAACTAAGGAAGTCGGCGGTGCACTTGTAATTCTGCATTCCCTCTATTCCACAGTTCTCGCGTGGTGCTTATCCACTCTGTTTTACCAATGCTTTGAGGGCGGCTCGGCAAAAAGCATTGCATTTGCAATCGGCACTCTCATAGTTTTTGTGGTCGGTATTTTAATTTACGCAAGAAAAAGCGGACGATTTGAATAGCGGGGGCGTCGCCCCTGCGGAAGGGCGGCATAAATGCCGCGTTCCCCCTGCGTGCAATGCCGCGTTCCCCACACCCCGCCCCCCAATTTTTCTACATTCTCAGGTCTTATGATTTGGAATAATCTTGCTGTCAAAAATAAAAAACGGGTGCAACGCTCGGTTGCGATAATGTTCGTCACATTTTTCTTATGCATTTCTGCAATTGTTATAGCACTCTATGTAATTTCACAGATGAGATATAACAATATTTTTTATTCAAATTTGCTAAAAAACACCTCAGCGTTGAAATATGAATTGATAGTGTCTTATTTTAATTCGGATTTGTCCATTTTGAAAGTTTTTGCAAAATCACCGCTTGCGGCGGAATTTATGGAAAATCCTAACGATAAAATTATTGCAAAAAACTTTCTTGGGCAGTTTAACAATATGAACAGTGTATTCAGCGACAGAAGTATGTTTTTTGTCAGTAATGAAGACAGAAATTTTTATTACGACACCGGATATGTGTATAAAATTGAAGATAACCCCTATTGGTATGATTCAACGCTTTATAAAACCCTCGACTACAATGTAAATATAAATTATAATCCGTCACTGAAAAGCACAAAAATTTGGTTGAATTTTCCGGTTTTGAAAAACGGCAAACCGCTTGGAATGCTCGGTTGGGGAGTTGATATTGATGCTCTTGCCGCCTATATAGGCGAAGATATAGATGCAGATAACGATTTTTGTGTGTTTTATAGGAATGGCGAAATTATGCTGCATAAAAATACAAATTTGGTTAAAGAAAAACGGAATGTAAAATCGATAATTTCGCAAAATCTAATTGATGAACTTTTGGAATTATCCAAAAAAAACAAATCGAACCCAAAATCAGCGGACAACATTATTTTTAGAGATAAGAAAGCATATACTATCAAGGAAATTCCGTTTGTTCCCGGTTATATGATCATTTCTACGCCGACCAAAATCATAAACGGCAAGGGATACAACTATATTTATATAGTATCCGGAGTTCTTGCGGCAATCCTGATATTTTTGATTTGCATTTATGTATTTATTTTAAAAGTTATAAATCCCCTCCATAATTTGAACAATTTGGCATACACGCTTTTTAGCAGGTTGCCCATTTACATTATGGTTTTTGACGGAGCGGGAAAATCAAAATTCATCAGTAAATATATGGATGATTTACTCGGCAGTCATGATGCAAGTATTGATTTTAACAATAATGAATTACCTGTAACTGAAGAGAACTATGATTTGATAAATTACATAGGTGAAATAAGAAAGAGATTCGGTTCATTTGAATTGGTGAAAGAGTTCGGTGCAAGCGGCGGCAAAAAAAGTAAATTCTTTAAGGTAGTAAAGACTGATGTTGATACGGCGGAAGGCTCTCTCGATTCGCTATTTTATTTGCAGGATGTAACGGATCAAATGTATTTGGCTAATGCCGATTCGCTTACCGGTTTGGCGAATAAGCGGTATTTCAATGAACGGGCAAATCAGGAATTTTGGAACAGTTCCTCTAAAAAGAAAAATTTGGCGTTTATGCTCATAAGCGTAGATAATTTTAGGCAATTTAACGATAAATACGGACACTTGGCAGGCGAAGATGTTTTGAAATCTATTGCAAAAATTTTGAGTGCCTCACTTTCGGATAAGAATGATTTTGCGGGGCGTATTGAGAACGAGGAGTTTGCAATTTTTCTCTTTGATACGGACAACGACAGAGCGAAAATTGTAGCACATAGAATTAGGTTGGAAATTGAGAGGACGGAGTTTTTAATTTCGTGCAAAAATGCCCAAACAGACAATAATGAAGAAGAACAAATTCTCGCTGAACCTAAAACCGAACGAGTGACTGTAAGTATCGGGGTGTATTCGGCTATACCGAATGATTCGTTATCTTTTAAGAATTTTTTAGACGAGGCGGCTAAAAATCTTTACAATGCAAAAAAATTCGGAATGAATCGTGTGTGTTAGCGATTCACTCGTCCTTTGCGATGAGAACGGCACAAATTTAGAGAAAACCGCGAGTAGAGAAGAAACTCATAAAAACGGATATTGGCACAGAACCGCACATATTTGGCTAATTGATTTTGAAGGTTTGATTTTATTGCAGTTGCGCTCGTTTGAAAAAGATATTTTTCCAAACCGCTGGGATGTGAGTGCCGCAGGACATTTGGATTTGGGAGAAACGCCTGTTCAAGCCGCACGCCGAGAGTTGAGAGAGGAGTTAGGAATTGATGTTGCAGAAAACGATTTGGAATTTTTGGGCGATCTAAAATGCGTTGCGGAGATTACTTCACCGATAAAGACAAAAATTCGCAAGCGAAAAATTGCAATTTTAGACAGGGAAATTCAGAGTGTGTTCTTAGTCCGTATTTCGCATTACCCAATAAATAAATTCAATCTTCAAAAAAGCGAAGTGCAAAAAGTTAAATGGTTTTCCGTTGAAGAATTGCAAACTGCGTTAAAAGAAAGGGCGGAGGAATTTGTTCCGCATAACGAAGAATGGCTACTCGTATCTCAACGCCTCAATAGGGTCTAACCGTGCCGCTTTCCGTGCAGGATACCAACCGAAAAACACCCCTGTTACAAAGCACACCGAGAAACTCACCACAACGCTCGAAACCGTAACGCTAATGCTCCAATTTGCGACCAACTGCACAATATAAGATGCACAAGCACCTGCTAAAATTCCTATAAACCCGCCCGTTAAACTGATGAGCACCGCCTCAAAAAGGAACTGCATAAGAATATCTATTCCTCGCGCACCTATTGCCATTCGCAAGCCTATTTCCCGCGTGCGCTCGGTTACCGACACATACATAATATTCATAATACCGATTCCCCCCACAAGCAAACTTATGCCTGCTATCGCCGTGAGAACCGTGGTGAGAAGATTTGCAGTGCTCGAAACCATATCTAAAATTTCCTGCTGTGTTTGAATGCGAAAGACTTCATTGTCGGGTGAGAGTTTGTGTTGCTCACTCAAAATTTGTTTTACCTCATCGACCGCAAGCGGCGCACTCTGCTCATCTCTTGCCGCCGCGTAAATACTTCCTATGTTGGTGCTTGCGAGAATCCGTTTTTGCACTGCCGCAAACGGAGCGAGAATTACATCGTCTTGGTCTTGCCCAAAGCCCGCAGTTCCCTTGCTCTTCAATAATCCTATAACCTTGAACGGAATATTTTTGTAGCGAATGGTTTGCCCTATAGGGTCTGTATCGGGAAAGAGGTTATCAGCTACCGTTTTACCGAGAACGCACACCTTTTGCATATTATCTTCGCCCTCGAACATAACGCCGCTTTCTATTTCATAGCCGCGAATTTTGAGGTATGAATTCCATACGCCTGAAATTGAAGTGGGATAATTGTTGCCCGCTGCAACCACCTGCCCGCGCCCCGTTACAAGCGGCGATACGGCAGATAAATATTCGGATTTTTTTTGCAAGGCACGCACATCTTCAATGGTTAAAAGTTGCACCGATGCCGCCTCCATTCGCACTCCGCCCGTTGAGCGATTGTTTGGGAAAATCATCACCACATTTGCACCCAAACTTCCGATTTGCTCCTTAATCATCATTTTTGAGCCTTCACCGATGGCAACCATTGTGATAACCGCCGCCACGCCTATCACAATGCCGAGCACCGAAAGAAAAGTTCGCATTCTGTTCCGCACAAGTGCTTTGAACGCGATACGGAGTAGGGCAACGGGAGACATATATGGGGAAGGTAGTTAATTTTAGACAGAAAATTATTTTCTATCACCTTTTATGATGTTTGTTATAAATGTTAAAAAACTTCCCGATGCAAGAACTATTGCTATTGTTTCGTATCCGTTTATTGCAAATACGAACACGGAAACTATTAGGAGCAGAACAATAAAGACAATGAGTAATTGCATTCTCAGGTTGTATTTTGATATTTGTTCTGCAGAGTTCTGCTTTCTCGTAATATCAAGTTTTTGATTATCAAGTTCTATAAGTTTTGTCTCTCTTAAAATATCGAGTTCTTTACCGGACTCTTCTAATGATTTTTCTGCCATTCTGATTATTCTTTCGGGGAGATTTGAGTCTAATTTTTTGAATTGTTCCATCATTTCCGGCGGGGGAATTGAACCTTGGTATGCTATTGTTTGGTATGTTGTGGTATTGGATTGCGGTTTAATTTGCTGATTTGCCATAATTTTTTTCCACTTCGTTCATAGCATTCTGCAAGTGCTTTCCTGTGTTGTCCCACGCAGATTTTATGAAGTCAATCGGTTGTCTGACTTTGAAGTTACTTACACCGGAATTGAGTAGCGGTTCTTTGTCATCGACCGAATGCATTGTAGGAATGAATGTGAATGACCTTGCACCGTAAGCAATAGACTTTAAGAAACTTTCCATAGTCAGAATATAGTAATCTCAGAAGAACTCCCCCAAACTTTATCTCATAAAACAAGGAGTTCTTCTGAGACGACGGCGAACATTCTC
>BNUP01000112.1 GCA_025997455.1 Fibrobacterales bacterium
AAAATTTTTGGATCACGGAGTTATTTACCCGCTTGAACCGCAGAACAAGGTTGCGGAATCAGGTGCGTATTTGGTGCACTTGGTTGAACAATACGACATTGACCTAATATCTATAGGTAATGGAACGGCAAGCCGCGAAACGGATGATTTTATAAAGGGCATTTCTTCAAAATTGAAAAATAAGAAAGGCGAGAGACCCGTTGCGGTTATTGTGAATGAGTCGGGTGCATCGGTATATAGTGCAAGCGAATTGGCTATAGCGGAATTTCCAAAAGAAGATGTTACCACAAGAGGTGCAATTTCAATAGGTCGCAGATTGCAAGATCCGCTCGCGGAGTTGGTGAAGGTTGAGCCTAAGGCTATAGGTGTGGGTCAGTATCAGCACGATGTGAATCAGCGCGAATTGCAAAAACGACTTGAAGAGGTTATTGAGGAATGCGTGAATAAGGTCGGTGTTGATGTGAATAGTGCAAGTTCCGCGTTGCTCGGCTACATTTCTGGCGTGAATAAAAATTTGGCGGAAGCGATTGTGAAACACAGAGATGAGAAAGGGGCGTTTGAGAGCAGAGAATCTTTGAAAGAAGTTAAAGGCTTGGGGCAAAAGGCTTTTGAACAATCTGTTGGTTTTTTGAGAATTGCAGATGCAAAAAATCCGCTTGATAACAGCGGAGTTCATCCTGAAAGTTACTTGCTCGTGGAAAAAATTGCCGAGAAAGCCGGACTTCCTTTGAATGAGTTAGTCGGGAATGCAACGGTAATTCAATCTCTGAATATCGATGATTTTATCGATAAAGAAGGCGGTATAGGGAAGAATACGCTTGCAGATATTTTTAAGGAATTGGAAAAACCCGGTCGCGATCCTCGAAAGGAATTTCACTACGCAAAATTCAATCCTAAAATTAAAACGATGCAGGATTTGATTACCGGAAGTTGGGTTGAAGGCGTTGTCAGCAATGTTACAAATTTCGGTGCGTTTGTAGATATTGGAGTTCATCAAGACGGTTTGGTGCATATTTCCGAGATGAGCGAACAGTTTGTTAAAGATGCAAAAACGGTTCTCACGCTCGGTGATGTGGTGAAGGTTCGTATTGTGTCGGTTGATGCTTTGAACAAGAGAATTTCGCTGTCTATGAAACAGGAAAGCGAGAGGAGAGTTGGCGGTTCTAACAAAGATGATGGAAATCGCGGCGGAGCATACAATAATCGCGGGTTTGGCGGAGGAAGAGATAATCGCGGATTTAGCGGCGGTGCTAAGAACCAACCTCAACAAGCGGCAACCCTTGCGGATTTGAAAGCCAGATTTTCAGGGAAGGATAAGAAAAATGCAGATGCTCCAAAGAAACCTGCGGCGGCGGCTGTTAAACAGAGCGATGTTTTGGCTCGTTTGAAAAAGGCGATGAAAGGCGGGTTGTAGGGTTATGGTTGGCAATTGGCAATTTGATGAGATTAAATGCTACTTTGACAAACTCAATAGCGATCAAAATCATTTTGTCAATTCTAACGATATATGCACTCCTATGGAGTGCGTAAAGGAAATGATTGACTCAGTTCCGAATGAATTCTGGAAAAGAGACGATATAAAGGTGCTTGACAGTTGCTGCGGAAACGGCAACTTTCACGCATACGCCAATTTGAAAACGAGCATAAACAATTTATATTTTAACGAAATAAACGAAAAACGAATTCGTAATGTAAAGGAGTATTTCGGCGATGATATAAATTTTACGAATAGGGATTTTTTAACTTTTGACGAAAAAGAAGAATACGATATGGTTGTTTCAAATCCGCCGTATGCAATGTTTAATAACGGAGAACGGGTTTCTAAAAATCACAATTTATCTCGCTTGTTTATAGAAAAAGCGTTAAAAATAACGAAAACAGGCGGCTATATTCTGTTTATAGTTCCGAATAATTGGATGAGTTTTTCCGATAGAAATAAACTGCCAAAGGAATTGAGCGAATATCAATTTTTGCATTTGGACATTGGCGGAGCAAAAAAATATTTTCCAAAAGTCGGCTCATCTTTTACTTGGTTTTTGTTGCAGAAAATCCCGAATAAAAAACATTTCAAGATAAAGAATACTTATATCAAAAAAGACATTCAAACCGCAAAGTTAGATGTTGGGGTTGATTTTATTCCTCTCTATTACAACGAAACTGTCCGAAGCATTGTAAATAAAACAATCTGTGATGTTTCTTTGCCGAAATATAAAATTGAAACCACAAGTTATCTGCACCACTATACCAAAAGAGCAAACATAAGCGATTTACAGAGTCAGGAATTTCGCTACAAACTAATTCACACTCCAAGCCAAGTTTGCTATTCAAATATTCCTCACAAATACCAAGACGGATACAAAGTTTTTTTATCGCTCTCTAATCAATACGGCACTTTTATAGATAATTGCGGAATGACTCAGAGCATTGCATTTGTGAGATGCAAAAATTTGCAAGATGCAAAAAATATAAAAAGGGAATTAGATAACGGTGTTTATATTTTTTTAAACAACATAACGAGATACGGCAATTTTAACAATGTTCGCATTTTACAAAATTTTCCGATTTTCGGAAGTTTTGAATTGACGAAGGAGGAAAATAATTTTATTTCAGAATTTAACAGAGAATATTATGGCAAAGAAAAAGAACATTAGTGAAAGTTACCTGAAAAATATAACTCAGTTAGATAAAGAATTCGACTTTGAGGACTATAGTCACAAAAAGGATTTTTTCTTGTTATGTAAATTGATTCCAAATCCCGAAGAAGAAAAATTAGATATAGAGATTATAGACAAAGAGAAATTTGATTGTTCCGGATTAGTGTATATTATGGTAATAAAAGGTAAAATATTTAAAATAGGACACACTATAAACACAATTAAAAATAGAGTTCAATCTTACAATTGCGGAAAATTAAAATTTAGATTAAGCGGCACTGCATCAACTACAAATTTTTATGTTTTGCAGAGTTTATTGGCTCTTAATTCTGAAGTTTTTATTTATGCTTTTATAACTCCAACACCTGAATATAAACTTTGGGGAGAAACATATAAAGATAGTTTTCCTGTTCCAAAGCGAGCGGAAAATATTTTGATAAAAGAGTATATAGGCAGATACGGACGAAAACCGATTGGATGTACACAAACTTGAAAATTTATGCCGAAATTTCTCCAAGATGATTCTGCAAACCAAGCCCAACTCGAATGGCTAAGGAACAACTATATTTTTGATAAGGACTCTTCCGTTCCGACTGCGAAACGAAATCCGGCGCGTTCAAAACCGCACCAAAGACCTAAAAAGCAGGTGAGTTTTTCTATTGGGATAATTGCTGATTCGGAAATTGATTTGCACGGCTTGCTTTTGGAAGAGGCTTTGTGTAAAATTGAGATGGAACTTAAACTCGCTCAAAAAAACAAGTGGAAATGCATTCGCATAATTCACGGAATAGGTAAGGAGTCGGGTGGCGTTATCCGCAAATTTTTGGAGAGGAAGTTCCGCTCGGAGTGGAGTTGTTTTGTGAGCGACTACAGATATGAGAGGAATAATCGCGGGTCGAGTTTGGCAATATTGGTTTAGCCCCCCTAAGATTTAACGCCTATTTTTATCGTTCATCATCATAATATGCAGAACTTCTGCGATTTTTTGTGCGGCGGCTTCGCTGAGTTTGCTTTCGCGGTGATTTTTATTAGCAGGTGCGTTCACGCTTTTTTTGGGTTCTAATTCGGAAAGGTCGGGAGTTTCGCAACCCTTTGGTTTCATCCACTTTGGGCGTTGGCTTGTGAACTTGCCGTCTGCGGTTAAATATTGGGGACCAAAATTTGACATAGCAGTAGAATTTAGAAATTAATAAGGGAACGCGGTGTGGATAGAACGCCACAAAAAAGTGAAAAGAGTAAAGAGTAGAGAGTAGAGAATAGAGAATAATAACTTTACACTTTTAACTTTCAACTTTACACTCTATTACCCACGCCCCTACAATTCCTTTCTCCCCACCACACCCCACACCCCATACCTCTGCATTGCAAAATTTCTACATTCCGCAACTGAGGATTTTATGCACAATACGGAAGAAGAAGAGGATAAAAAAAAGACTACCGACTTTATGAAAGAGGCGGAGTATTCGCTCGCGAAAAATCGGCGGGTGTTCTTGTGGGGAGTCGTTAATGACGAGAGTGCGGAAAAATTGGTTAAGCAGTTTCTCTATTTGGACTCTATTTCAAATGAGGACATTTATTTTATCATAAACTCGCCGGGCGGCGGAATTTCGAGCGGACTTGCAATTTACGATTGTATGAAAGCGATAAAAAGCCAAATAGTTACAATTTGTGCGGGGCAGGCGGCATCGTTTGGCGCGGTGCTCTTGTGTGCGGGTGCAAAGGGAAAACGATATGCGTGGAAAAATGCACGAATTATGATTCATCAGCCGCTTATCAGCGGTGAAATTGTTGCCCCTGCGAGCGACCTTGCAATACAAGCAGAGGAGATGTTGCGGATTCGTGTTATTCTCAATCAAATTTTTTGCGAACATACGGGAAAATCGGTTGAAGAATTGGAGCACGATACCGACCGCGATAATTTTATGAGTGCGAAACAGGCGAAAGAATACGGAATTGTCGACGAAGTAAAGACGGTATTTTAATGGGTCTTTTTTCTGCGTTAAAAGCGGGGCTTTCCAAAACCAGAGAGGCTATTCTCGGCGAGTTTAAGGCTATTGCTGGCGTTGGTAAAATTACCGACGAGATGCTCGAAAATTTAGAGGAGCATTTGTTAAAGGCAGATGTGGGTGTTGAGGCGGCGTTCCTCTTAACCGATGCTTTACGCGAAAACGGCTTGGGAAAATCTCTGTCGCAAAATGAGATAAATGCAATTTTGCGGGCGGAGGCGGAACGGCTTTTAATAGATCCACCTGAATTGAAATGGCAGGGTAAACCGCATATCGTTTTGATTATAGGCGTGAATGGTGCGGGTAAAACCACCACAATAGGCAAATTGGCTCACCGCTTAAAAAATGAGGGAAAGTCGGTTATGCTCGCGGCGGGTGATACTTTTAGAGCGGCGGCTATTGAACAGTTGGAAACTTGGGCACAGCGTTCGGGCGCGGACTTTGTTCGCCATCAGGAAAACTCCGACCCTTCGGCGGTGGCTTACGATGCGTGCAAGGCTGCGGTTGCACGGGGCAGTGATGTGGTTTTTATAGATACTGCGGGGCGGCTCCACAATAAGGAACATTTGATGGAGGAGTTGCGAAAAACAGTTCGCGTGGTTAAAAAGGTGAGCGAGGATTTTCCGCACGATGTTTGGCTTGTGATTGACGGCAACACGGGGCAAAATACCATTAAGCAGGTGGAGGTTTTCCACAAGAATTTTCAACTTACGGGTTTAATAGTCACCAAACTCGACGGAACCGCTAGGGGAGGCTCGGTGCTTTCCATTGCGAGTGAACTCAAAATACCGATTTTGTGGATTGGGGTCGGGGAGAAGATTGACCAATTATTGCCCTTTAACAAAAAAGAATATATAGACGGATTATTTGAAGACTCGCCCCTTTAAATTACTGCGGGCAAAAAAGCCTCTTTCCCTGCTGTCGTAACAAATTTTGTTTGTCGGAATTTTTTCGCAGGAGAGGTAGTATAACGATTCATTTGCTGTGAAACTCGTTATTTCAGTTCTCATATTTTCACTGCCAACGAACAGTTTTCTCTTAAAATGAATGCTGTCTTGTGCGGGGAAAATTCGCTGTAATTGCAATTCCAAAAGCCGCAATTCCCCGTTCGACAAAAATTTAACTTCGCGTTCCGAAACGGGTCTCCCCGAAATTGTCGCTCTGCCAACGCTCGAAAAAGGCATTTCGCCGTTTTTGCTTTGGAGAGAAATTTCGATGCTAGTCTTTTCTCCTTTATTTTGGTCTCTGTAAAGTGCCGCCGCCAAGTCCCAAGCAAAGGGGTTTAGGTCGCCCAAATATATTGTGTCGTTTTTTTGCGGAATGCTGAATTTAACGGAATCAAATGCAGTCGGCAGTGTGAGCGAGTCGCCGCTTTTTCCTATTTGCCAGAGTAAAATTTTTTCATCGAGCGGAGTTTTTGCAAGGAGCAAATCACCGCTTTTTGAATCTTCTATGCAGAGTGAGAGTTCACAGGCAAAGAATTTTTCTCCCTCAAATTCCCAAACGGATAAAATAAAATATCGAACAAAAAATGCAAACACAACGAGCAATGCGCAGAGAATCAAAATGAGCCACGCACGGAATACGGAGGTTTTGCTTAGGTTTTTTGCAATTTCCCTATTCAAATTTTTCACTAATTTTAGTCCAATTCAAGCACCCTTTGCGCACAATATAGAGATAACCCGCCTCGAGAATAAAGAGAAAAATGAGCAGAATAGCCAAGAGTTCCCAACCGCTGTGCAAAAATTCAATCGCAAGAGGGTAGAGAAAAGCGACTTCCAAATCGAACACGAGAAACAGCATCGCCACCAAATAATATTTAACGGGAAACCTTTCGGATGCATTACCTATAACCTTTGAAAGTCCGCACTCATATACATCGGTTTTGGTTTTATTTTTAAGTCCGGTTTGCGGGGAGAGCACCCAATTTGCGAACATCATTCCAAACGGCACAGCCACTGCGAGTAGCACCAAAACGAAAATCGGGAAAAATAAGTCGAATGTTTGCATAGGGGGAAGGTAGAAAATTTGCAGTGCAGGGGTATAGGGTGTGGGGTGTGGTGGGAAGAAAGGAATTGTAGGGGCGTGGTTTTTAACCCGCCCTTTTAGAATTGCAAGGGGTTTGCAATGTATATAAAAACCTGAACTTACGAGTGCTAAAGCACTCTCTCTACAAAAGCCAAACTCTTGGCTTTTGTTGTTCTATCCACACCGCGTTCCCTTGTTAAATTTACTCTGCATTGCTAAGGGCGGGTTTAAAACCCGCCCCTACAATGCACTTCTCCCAACTCTCTACTCTTTTCTCTTTGCACTCTTCTCCCTGCCTGCAATGCCATATTTTTAACATTGCCCTTGACGGGCACGAAAATTTTTTACTCACTTTGACAATTTCCTGCTTTGCAGGGTCAAAGTTCGCCCTTTGGGCTGTCCTTCGGACATTAAAAATTTTCTACCAATACCCTTGACGGGCACGAAAATTTTTTACTCACTTTGACAACTTCCTGCTTTGCAGGGTCAAAGTTCGCCCTTTGGGTTGTCCTTCGGACATTAAA
>BNUP01000113.1 GCA_025997455.1 Fibrobacterales bacterium
ATCAGAGTGGGCTACTTATAAAAAGTAATCTCAGAAGAACTCCCAAAAACTTTATCTCATAAAACAAGGAGTTCTTCTGAGACGACGACGAACCACTTAAATTTGCATAAAAATACGGTTCGCCCGTGTCGCTCAGTAGGCTCTGACGATCTCTTAACGAGTTCTTCAGAGCCTACAAAAGACTTCCCTCAATGGAATTTCTTTTATTTAGGTAGGCACTCCGCTAAAACAAGCAACCCTTCGTCTCGCTTATGCTTTCTCCTCGCATATTTGTCATACTCGTGCGGAGCAATGTCATTCTCTGGCTCGACCAGAGAATCCAAGAAAAGTGACTGCGGCTTGTCATTCCCGTGCCACACCCTGTCATTCCCGTGCAGACGGGAATCTAAAGTGCAATGATAAGTTGTCATTGCACTTTTTGGATTTGCCATCATCTACAATATAGTGATAAATCCTCAGGTTGCCATTGCACTTTTTGGATTGGCAGAAAAGAAAGAAATAAATAAGTTAGTCTGTCCAGTCGCCTGTCGGCTTGGTGTCTCGTGTCGGAGCACGAGTATGACAATGAATGTGCATTCTGGATTCCCGCCTGTGCAGGAATGACGAATCCTCTTCTTCTTCGGAAGTTTCGAGTTCACCCAGATTTCCGCCTTTGCGGGAATGACTGGGAAGTGCAGTTTTGAATTAGTTTTTTGCGGGTTTAATAATTGTTTACAATGTTGGTAAACAATGGGGGGTAATTTTCATATATGCTAAAACTGATGCTACGGAACACATCGCTGATACCTTTGGTACCGCGGTTTGCTTTATAATACGATGTGTTAGACTGTTGCATAAGAATAAATATACATTTGTCAAAAAAAAGTCATTTTTAGGTCATTATCGCCTAAACACCAAAAATTTTTGCCCGAAAAAATTCATTATGGTGAAAATCACCATTCCGCAAAGCAGTGCCGCGTTGCCCACGCCCAAAAGTAATTCTGCCGATTTGTATCCCGTAAAATAACACACGCACATATTCACGGCAAAAAGCACCGCCATTTTCAACGACCAATGCCTAACTCCAAAAGTGAAATGTCTGTTCAAAAAGAAACTCAAAACACTTCCCAAAAACATACTCACCGCCGATGAAGTCCAATAGGAACACCCTGCGAGATTAAACAACAGAAACATCACCGCAATGCCGACTGCCGTATTCGCAAGCCCTACGAGGCAAAATTTCAGGAAGGTTTTAGTCACGGTAAATTATCTAAGTGTGACCTACAATGAATAACCCGCAAATCAGGCAAAATAAACTCAAAATAACATAAGAAAAAATGCGAAGTCTTCGGCTGTTGAATGCCCGCGCACCGGACACCATAAAAACGGATAACGGAGCAATTGCAGGCATTATATACCTAAAATCGCTCAAACACGAAAACGGATAAATCGCACGGGCGGCTATAAGCGATGCGATGAGAAACGCCAAAAAAATCAGGGAAGGAATGTGTTGCCTGTCGCACTTGAAAATTCCTGCAATTGAAATAAGCCAAAGAAACAGTGCAAATACGCCAAGTGCAAGTGCCAAATTTTTTCCAAAATCGGTGTTCCAAACTTTGTATTCGCCAAAGAGAGAAGTTTTTATTATGAAGTTCCAAAAATATTGCCGTCCTCCATTGTCTTGGTATGTGTTAGGATACGGTTCGGTAAAAAAATCTTTTGAATCGAAATATAAATAATTGCCGAGTGAATTTTTAACTTTTAAGGCACTATTGGTTCGCTCCGTACTTACAACGAGGACTTTTTCATCTTCTGCAAAATTTATTATGGTTCGGTATTGTGCCGCAAAAAGTGCAAGGAGCATTATCACAACGCAGGCGAAAGTCCCTTTAACGGAAGGTATTTTTAGAGAATACAAAATCCCTATAATCCAAATCACAGCCCACGCACCCGCAACCGCAATTCCGGTGCTCTTAAACATAATTGCAATTGCCGCACCCAAGGTGGCGAAAATCATATTTTTTGCAGTTTTTCTCTTCCACCACATTTGCGCATAACACATACAGATAAACATTCCCAAATACGCGGGAACATCGTTGCCTATCCTTGTGGAACTCAACACAAAGCCGGGGTAAAGCACAAAAATCAACCCCGAAAGAAAGAAAAACCGTCTTTGCAAATTTAGCATTTTTATGAAAGCAACACCGTAAATCAGCGATGCAAATGAACACAGAAGTGCAAATTGACTGAGCAAATATTCGTAGTTTGAACTTATTTTTGAGAGAAACGCGCCGAATAAATAATAGGTTGGCGGATGGTTTGAACTCCAAGTTTCAAGGGTTGAGGGAATGCGATTTTCATTTGCAATTATACCTATATATTCCAAGTGCCCGGCTAAGTCATAAACCCGTTCAAAAGGCGTGGTGTAAGAGAAATACACCAAGCGGATAAAAACGCCGAGCGCAATTAGCAGAACCGCAGTGTGAGAAAATTTTAATTTTCGTAACAGCAATGAAAGCGAAAGAATCAGCACGGTGCAAAATGCAATGTTTTTTAACGACCAAAAAGCAGGCGGCAGGCGAATGAGAGAGAGAGCGGCAGTTCCGCTGTTGTTATGAAGTTCAAACTCCAAAAAATTTTCATCTTGGTTTAAGTATTTACTCAAATCCATTATAAAACCGTTTTCATAATCGCAAGTTCCGTGTATATTTTTTACGGGAATTTCCTCTCCGTTAATTGTGAGTTTTTTTAAGCAATCATCGGGTATAATTCGGTAGGTTGCAAGGGCGGAATTTTTCATGTATAAGGAAATTTTAAAATCTTTGTGTTCCTCCGCATTAAAATTCTTGTATGGAAATTTAACTATAGATGCATTGCCGTCTGTTGTAAGTATCGCCTCGTTTGGAATGTCCTCGCTTGGCAGGTTGGCATACCACAGCACCAACAGGAGCGGCAAGAGATACAGCAACGGTTCGCGAATAAAAGAACTAAATTTCATTTAATTTTTATCACAAATGCAGAAATATTTTGCAGAGATAATTCGGCAGCTTTGTCTTCGGCAGATGATTTTTTTGTGAAATAACCTCCGCGCAATTTGTAGAACGGAGCATCAAAATGCATTTGAATTGAATAACCGGTAATGGCTTGTAGTTTGCTTCTGCGGCTTTGAGCGGCATCAAAATTGGCAATGGCATCGAATTGCAAAACAAAAACGCCATCCTGTTCCTTGCCTGCACTTTTATGTTGCGGAACTTCGCTTGCCGCCGTGCGGTAAGTTGAGTCTAATTTCGGTAAAGCGAACTCTTTATCTGCAAAAAGCGTATCGAGGTCGGTGGGTGCGGAGGTATCTGCGAAAGCAAACACAACTGCCAACGCCGCAGCGGTCATTGCGGGTTTAATCCGCAAAATCAATCTTTCTACTTTCCTCATAATGGGTCTTCTCTTGCCAAGCCGTTCATCAAAAGATAGTAAATTAGGAATTAGACATTGGGTCAGGGTGTGGATTTTAATAGGAATTGTGTGCGTTCTCACTTGGTATGGCAAAATTTATAAGCCCGCAGCAAATATATCGAGAATCACGGATTTTGCGGTGTGGATATTTCCGCATAAAGACGGCTTGGGTGCGTTAGTGGTGTTGCCAAATGATAATATTGACACAAATTTCGTTAAGACCGGTTTTCGACTGTGGCTCTCTCCGCCTGATTCCGCACTTGCAATAGAGAACGGAGGAATAAGGTATCGCGGGAGTGCAATTGCAATTATCGGAGACTCAATTAACCAAACTCTTAGAAGTGATATTCTCTCTACAATTGATTCGGGAGGTTTTGAATATCCGAGATGGCAAGGCGAATTATCAAAATCGTTTTCTGGTGAAGATGCTCTCGTTGAATTGGCGGGCGAGGGAAACGATTATATTTTGACGGTTGTTTATGAGGGGTATAAAATCGGATTTTTCGGGTCGCAAAAGGCGTTGGAGCAGGCGGCGGAAAATACGGAAAAGCAGCCGTTAAGCGTTGCAATTTTAATGTTTAATGCAAATGAACAAGATGAATCTCTATTAAAAAATTTGGGTCTGGCAGGAGAAGTCATTGGGAACAAACTCTTAAATTATAAAGAGGCAATCGGGCTAATTTCTTTTAGCGAAAATAACGGAATGCGTTTTGAAAAATTGCATTTGAAGGGGTGGAAAAATTAATTGGTAACCTCTACCAACCTCTTAGGAGGTTAATAGAGGTTACCAATTGGAAACCTCTAAAAACTCTCTTTGTAACACAATTCCACAGATTTGAGTTTTTAGAGACGACGGCGAACTACTCAAATTTACATAAAAACGCAGTTCGCCCATGTCGCTTGGAAACCTCTACCAACCTCTTAGGAGGTTAATAGAGGTTACCAATTGTGATTTTCGCGGGTTTGTTGTTTCTAAAAATTGCAATTGCAGAAGATGACATTTCTGCAATTTTTAGAGGTTCCCCTAAACAATACACGATTTTGTGTTGCAGAGAATTTCACGGATTTTTTCTTCGTCTTTTGCTTTGGCGAGAACTGTAACCTGATCCCAGCCCTTCAAAACGGTATCTCCGCGCGGCGGCAAAACCTGCCAAATATCGTTCATTTTTTCGCGATTCACATTTCTTTTTGCCCGTGATTCCATAAGCAGTGTTTTGGGATGATGTTTGGGCGGGCGGGGAATTTTCCGCTTACGGGTTATCATAATCAACAATGCACCATCGGGTAATCGCAAATCTTTTATAACTGGACCATCACTGCCTTCTGGGTCGGGTAAGTCAATTGTAAAGAGTTCCAATTTATCTTCGTCTGTCATCTCGGACATCG
Source organism: Fibrobacterales bacterium (assembly GCA_025997455.1). Taxonomy (GTDB): domain Bacteria; phylum Fibrobacterota; class Fibrobacteria; order Fibrobacterales; family Fibrobacteraceae; genus BNUP01. Next base: position 4,816 of record BNUP01000113.1, read on the forward strand.
TAAAAAATTCGAGGGAGTATGGAGGGGTAGGTCGCGATGGTTTTGATAACTTTAACAAACTCGCAATTTTGCCGAGTGAAACTCCTTGAAATATAACGGAGAGCAGCACCGCAAAAAATACAAGGTTAAAAATTTCAATTCCGTTTTCAAGACCTGCCGCCATAGGATAAGTTGCCAAAACTATTGGCACCGCACCGCGCAAACCCGCCCACGATATAAAAATTTTATCCTTAAAGGGAATGCCCATTTTGAAGGTTCCCACAAAAACCGCAAGAGGTCGCGCTATAAAAGTCAGCACCAAAAACAGGCAAACTCCATTTACAATTGAATCGCGGGAGAGCCAATCTTTAGGCTGAACCAACACACCCAACATCACAAACAAAAATATATTTGCTATGGTTGAAACAGAAGAGGAAAAAAGAAACATTCCCTTTTTATGGACGAAATTTGTGTTACCCAAAATAAAGCCTGCGGTGAAGGCAGAAAGCATTCCGCTTGCATCGCAAAGTTCGGCAAAGGAATATGAGAACAGTGCAGTTCCCAAAAATAAAATATAATAGTAACCCGAATCTTGCGGGGTCAATTTATTTACAAGCCACGCCGCAAACTTTGCCACTGCAAATCCTATTAAAGGACCTACAAAAAACTTGCGTAAAAAATCTAACACGACAAAGCCCGAAACGCTGTCGCCGGATGCTAACATCTGCACGGTTACCACGGTGAGCAAAAATGCCATCGGGTCGTTCGCGGCACTTTCAATTTCAATTGTTGATGATAATTTTTTATCGAGCGAGTGCCCGCGCAAAATGGAAAAAGTCGCCGCCGCATCGGTTGAGGAAATAATTACCGACAAGAGGAGCGCCAAGTTTTTATCCATACCGAAAACGAAGTGCATAACAGTAAAAGAGAATGTTGCGGTGAGCACAACGCCCCAAGTTGCAAGTCCGCCTGCCCGCCATTTTACGAGTAAAAAATCTTCTTTTCTCGTGCCGAAACCGCCGTGAAATAAAATGAAAATCAATGCTAAATTTGCAATGTCGTTTATCAGTTTCATTCTGTCGAACATCTCGGTGCGAACGCTGTCTATATTCCACAAGTCTAAAAATGCACCGTTGCCGAGCAAAATCCCCATCACAAGTGCGACCAAAATCACTGGAACGCTAAATTTATCAAGCCGCACCGCCGCCGTTACCACTACGAACAGCACCACCGATACAACCATATAGATGAGGTTTATATGCTCCATTTTTTCTCCTGTTTATTTATTCAACAACTTCTATTGGTAACCACTATTAACCTCCTAAGAAGTTGGTAGAGGTTACCAAGCGACATGGGCGAACTTCGTTTTTTATACAAATTTGAGTAGTTCGCCGTCGTCTCTAAAAACTCAAATCTGTGGAATTGTGTTACAAAGGGAGTTTTTAGAGGTTTCCTATTTCAACTTTCTCTATAATAACATCGTCTTTGGGGCGATCTCTGCCATCGGTTTTAACGCTTGCGATTTTATCTAACACTTCAAAACCCTCATAAAGTTGCCCGAACACCGTGTAGCCCTCGTTATCTCCGCCGTCTTTGGGATGATTCAAAAAATGGGTTCCGTCTTCGGGATGAACTATAAAAAATTGCGAGCCTATGGAGTTGGGTGCGGAAGTTTTTGCCCAAGATAATGCTCCGCGAATGTGCGTGAGTCGAGGGTCGTAGGTATCACCAATTCTGCTGCCTTCACCTGCGGCGGCGTGTCCGCCCGTGCCGTTGCCGTTTGTGAAATCACCGCCCTGAATCATAAAATTTTTTATAACTCTGTGAAACGGTATTCCGTTATATTTACCCTGCTTTGCAAGTTCAATAAAATTCTCGGCAGCACCGCTCACAATTTGTTGAAACAAACGAGCCTTCATTGTGCCGTGATTGGTGGTTATTATGGCGATAGTCTCGCCGCTTTCTGGAAGTGATGATTGGTTGAACATAGGGGGGAAGGTAGAAAAGTGGGGTATGGGGTGTTGGGTGTTGGGAATTGTAGGGGCGTGGTTTTTAACCAGCCCTTTTAGAATTGCAAGGAATCGTCTGCACCGTCATTCTGCGCGTGGTCGCAGGATGCAGAATCCATTTTTTTTGTGGGTTCTATCCACACCGCGTTCCCTTGTTAAATTCGTCATTGCGTGCAACGGGTCATCGCTCGCCTTCGGGTTGCTTGTTTTATCAGAGTGGGCTACTTATAAAAAGTAATCTCAGAAGGTTCCTTTTCGTTTCAAGTGGGTTCAACATATTGTAAATATATAAAAAAAATCTAAAAATCGTACAATTTTTAGAGATAATTATTATTTTTTAATTCCATGTAGGAGATATTTATGTTTCAGAAGC
>BNUP01000114.1 GCA_025997455.1 Fibrobacterales bacterium
TTTTTTGTGCCCTTTCTTCTCATCAATTTCACAATTTTATCGCTTGCGTGCTGGATAGGCATATCTATATATTTGCAAATTCTCGGTTCTGTTGCCATTGTGTTTAATCGGCACACACCGCGGTTGCAATAGTCATTTATCATTTCGGGTGACCAATGGTCGCCCCTACAAACCGGGGCGGGCAAACTATCCCCCCGTTTTATTGCGAAAACGAGATGCTGCGTTTCGCCACCACGCATACTTAAAAATCTCCGAAGGGTGCAATCGAGCCTGTGCTTTTTGTGCCATACCGCTAATTCGCGGAAAGCAAGTTTCTTCAAGCATAAACGATTTGGCAGAGGAGGCACGCCAACTCGAAAAAAGCGGTGTTAAGGAATTGACATTGGTAGCACAGGATTTAAGTTCTTACGGTTTGGATTTGCACAACTCCGAAAATTTAACCTCGCTTTTAGAAAATTTGTTAAAAAAGACAAAAATTCCTTGGATTCGTTTAATGTATCTCTATCCCGAACACATAACCGACGACCTCTTAAACCTAATGGCAACAGAACCGAGAATTTGCAAATATATAGATATGCCTATCCAGCACGCAAGCGATAAAATTTTGAAATTGATGAGAAGAAAGGGCACACAAAAAGACCTTAGAAATTTAATTGAAAAAATACGAGTGAAAGTTTCGGGAATTTCTCTGAGAACCACGCTGCTACTCGGCTTTCCGGGCGAAACGCACGAGGATTTTGAAGAGTTGATGAGATTTGCGGATGATATTCAATTTGAGCATTTGGGAGCATTTATTTGGTCGCCAGAAGAGGGAACTTCCGCCATAAAATTAAAACGGGAAAGAGTCCCCGAAGATGTTGCAAGGTTGCGGCTTAATGCACTCACCGAACGCTCGGAAGAAATTTCACTTGAAAAAAATGAGCAGTTAATCGGGAAAACCGTAGAGGTAATTTTAGACAGCGTTGCCGATGAAAGCGAATTTCATTTTTACGGCAGAACGCGTGGCGATGCTTTTGAAGTCGATAATGTTGTGCGAATTTTGGAGGGTAACGGTTCGGTCGGTAAAATTTGTAAAGTGAAAATTGTCGATGCAAAAGAGCACGAAATAGACGGAGTGATTTTGTGAATCGCCTATTTTGTTATTTTTTAGCAAGTGCAAATCTTATGCTTATATTCTCCTGTGCGGCAACATCTGCCAAACAGGAAAACGCTCTCACGCTATACGAGGAATACAAAAGTGCATCTCAATATTTCGCCGAAAGCGAGAGCAATTATTTAACTCTTTTATCAAATTTAGAACGCTATCCCAAAGACGAATACCTTTTAATTCAAAAGCAACTTTTGAGAAAGGAAGTGGAACAAAATCGCGTTTTAATGCTGCAAGCACGCTCGGAATACGAGGCTGCCGTGCAGGACTGGGACATTGCAATTCAAAAAATGGAAACAGGTCTTCCGCCCGATTCCATCGACATTCGGCAAATTTTCGGACTCCCGCGACCAGAAACTCCGCAGAGGGAAGAGTAGAGAGTAAAGAGTAGAGAGTAGAGAGTAGAGAGTAACAACTTTACACTTTTCACTTTACACTTTCAACTTTACACTCCCTTCTCCCCTCTTCCGCCTGCGCCGTAAAGTTGTCCACACCCTACACGCCACACCCTATACCCCACCCTGCATCGCAGAGTAAAAATTGTGAACGCGGTGTGTGCCGAGCGCACCAGAAAAATTTGCAATGCCGTATTTTCCACACCCTACACCCAACACCCCATACCCTATTTTTGCAATGCTAAACGGGCGGGTTAAAAACCACGCCCCTACAAACTCTACACTATCAACTTTTTTCTACATTCTCCTGCCTCATATTTAAGGAGACCTTATGCAAGAAGTTTATGACTTTCTCAAAAAATGCCAAACATACTACTTGGCAACAACAGACGGCGATCAGCCGAGAGTGCGACCCTTCGGCACTATCGAGATTTTTGAGGGCAAACTCTATTTTCAAACAGGAAAATCAAAGGATGTTTCCAAACAAATGGCGACTAATCCCAAAATCGAAATTTGTGCTTTTGATGCAGCCGAGCACAAGTGGCTCCGCATACAGGCAGAGGCAATTGCAGATGACAGGCGTGCCCCCAAGGAGCACATGCTCGAACACTATCCCGACCTTAAAAAAATGTATTCGCCCGATGACAATAACACGCAGGTTTTATACCTCCAAAATGCAGTGGCAACCTTTGCCTCCTTTGGCGGAGAACCTCGTGTGATTAGGTTTTAGAGAAATTACTATATTCAGCATTCTATGAAAAGTGAAACCCTATCAAAAAAGGAATTAGACAAGTTCAAAAACTTGCTAACGACAAAGTATAACGCTCTTTTAGAGGAACTTCGCTACCGAGAATCCTCGTCCATTATGGAGAATCAGCGCGATATTGGTGGTGAAATTTCGTCTTATGCAAATCATCCGGCAGAGGCGGCAACCGATTATGCTAATTTGTCTATGAATTTGAATTTGGCGGAAAGGGAAACTAAATACCTTACGCAGTTAGAGGAGGCTTTAGACAGAATTAAGCAGGGAACTTTCGGCGTTTGCAAAATTTGCAAGAAAGTTATTCCATTAGAACGGTTGGAGGTTGTTCCCACAACTACAAAATGCGTTGATTGCAAGAATGAGGAAAAGAGCAAAGAAGGGAACACCGCTCAGCATATTTAAGCGGATTTTGAAAGAGAACCTCTATTAACCTCGCAAGTGGTTGGTAGAGGTTCTCTAAGCGACATGGGCGAACTGCGTTTTTTATGCAAATTTGAGTAGTTCGCCGTCGTCTCTAAAAACTCAAATCTGTGGAATTGTGTTACAAAGGGAGTTTTTAGAGGTTTCCGAAATAAACTCATCTGCTCTATGCAGCGCCAAGTCTATATTGGCGGGTAAGTTTTCTTCGCCGAGTTCCGTTAAAAAGCCGGATTTTCGCATTGCGATTTTCGGTTGTGCCCTGACCCCGGACAGCAACAGATGAACTCCGTTTTTTCTGCATTGCTGTAATAAATCCTCTAAAAAATGCAAGCCCGAACTGTCAATGTCAAATACCGAACGGGTTCGGACAATTAACACCTTCGGCTTGCGTTCCAAGCCTGAAATTATACTCTGATATTTATCAATGGCACCAAAAAAGAACGAACCGAATATTTCATACACCGCCACGCCTTTCGGAATTTTTCGCATTGAAATACTGTAAGGGTCGTTTTGAGTGTCCTCTTCAATAAGCGAAATTTGGTCTTGAATGGGATTAACCCGCGAAACTTCCGACATTCTGCGAATAAACAAAAATGCGCCCGCCATAACACCAACTTGAATAGCAACCGTTAAACTGAAAAATACCGTTAGAGAAAAAGTCAGCAACAATATGAACAAATCGCTTTTGGGGGCTTTGAAAATTTTCACAAAAGTTCGCCAATCGGACATATTGTAAGAGACTATAAACAGAATTGCAGAAAGAGTTGCCATTGGAATATACGCGGCGAGTTTGCCGAGAAAGAACAAAATCAGCAAAAGCGTAAATGCGTGAATAATTGCAGAAACTGGTGTGCGACCGCCGTTTTTGATGTTTGTGGCGGTGCGTGCAATTGCACCTGTGGAGGGTATTCCGCCGAAAATCGGGGAAATTATATTCGCCGCTCCGTGTGCTATCAGTTCCATATTTGAGCGGTGTTTGTGCCCTGTCATTCCGTCTGCGACAACTGCCGAAAGAAGCGATTCAATACCTGCGAGCATTGCAATTGTCAGTGCCGGTTGAAACATATCCTGTATTAACTTTATGCTGATATTCGGCAATCTCGGTGCGGGAATAGCGGCGTGCAATTCTCCGAATTTATCTCCTATTGTTGCAATAGGCAACTCCAAAATTTTCACCAAAAAAGCGGTAATCACAATAGAGACGAGCGAACCGGGGAGACGGGAAAATATTTTTAAGGGAATGTGTAGAGCAAACTTATGGTAAGAAATAGAAATCAGCAAAGCGAGCAAGCCTATGGAAAGTGTTTCGTAATGAAAATCGTCTATGTTTTTCACATACACCATAACCTTATGCAAAAAATCTGCCGGGTCTTTTTCCAATTCAAAACCGAGAAATGCGGGAATTTGTCCTGTTGCAATGGTAACCGCTATGCCCGTGGTGAATCCCACTGTGACGGGAAAGGGAATAAAACGCAGAACCGTTCCGAATTTTGCAATACCCATTAAAATCAGCAAAACGCCCGCCATAAAGCCCGCTATAGCCAACCCGTCGTAGCCGTATTTCAGCACAATTCCGTAAATCACAACGATAAACGCACCGGTAGGTCCCGAAACCTGAACCCTGCTGCCTCCCAAAATTGCAGTCACAAAACCTGCGATGATGGCTGTTGTTAAACCCGCCTGCGGCGAAACTCCGCTTGCAATTGCAAATGCTATAGCCAGAGGCAGTGCGACAATGCCGACTATTATACCCGCAAAGAGGTCTTTTATAAAATGCTCCCGCGTGTAGCCTTCTTGAAATACGGAAAACAGTGCGGGCGTGAATGAAGGGGGAAGTTTGAATTTCATTTTCTTTTCATTTGATTTTGATTATCTTGTAAATCTCGGTGTAGGCGGCGGCTTTATCCGACTCATACAAATTGCCTGCGGCTTTTAATAAACCGTTCATTCTACTGCTGTCTTCGCCGATTTCTTCTAAAATTTCGCGGAACATTTTTTTGTATTCATCTGAAATTTCTTCTATGGGAGTTTGCCCGTAATACAAACCGAAATACCTTTTCCAATGTTGTTTTTTCTCAAAAATTCCGATAAAATTTCCTTTTGCATCGAACAGGTAAATTTCTGCCGACATATCATAGATGTTTCTTTTTAACGGCACTCCCACAATCATAAACACCACATTGAAGGGAACGGTTATTATGGGCATTATCGATGAAATTTCACTTAAATCTATAAACGGATCCTGTTTTTTGCTGTAATCGTAATGTATGTAAAAATAGCCGTAGGCGGAGGAATCAGATTTCACTGTGTCTGTTTTCATAAAGCCGTTTATAATTTGCGTTGCTTTTTCAATTTTCAAATTACTTCGGTCGTGGTAAATCAGCGGCAAAATGCTTTTTTCTTCCGACGGTTTTTCGTAGGCAAAATCTACTTCATTAAAGTTAAAATTTTTGGAAAACATTCCGCAACCCGACAGTGCAAGCACAGAAAAAATAAACAAAGCGAATATTCCGATTTTCATTGCGAGGAGAAGGTAGAAAATCACTCGGCAGTGCAAGAGTTGAAAGTGTAAAGAGTAGAGAATAAAGAGTAGAGAATAACAACTTTACACTTTTCATTTTACACTTTGCACTCTCCTCTCCACTCCCTTCTCCCCAACCTGCATTGCAGAGTTCGCGTGAGGGGTATAGCCCGACCCAAAGGGGCACGCCCAAAAAAATTTCTACATTCTTGCCAAGATGCCTTCGTAGCTCAGTTGGATAGAGCAACTGCCTTCTAAGCAGTGGGTCACAAGTTCGAATCTTGTCGGGGGTATTTAGCAACGAAAATGCGGGAAATCTCGCAAGGAGCCGATATGAAACATTGTAAAAGCGGTATTACGGTTGTGAATTTGGTGATTACGATTGTTGTGCTTGCGGTGGCGGCATTTGTAATTTTGATGAAGATTTTTTCTGTGGGCGCGCAGGTGAGAGCGGTTGAGGTGGAGCAACAGGTTAGAACTTGGAATAAATTGCAGGTTGCGTTTGCTCTGAATAACGAGAGGTTGGGGTCGTTTAAGGATATTGCTTATGTGCCGCCCGGTAAGTTGAGGGATGAGGGTGAGGCGAGCAAGGGTTCGTCATTTAATTACAGCAGTGATTTATTGAACGGCAAGGGTCGTTTTTTGGCTATTAACAACACAAAGATGGAGAAGTGCAGGAAATATGAAGGGACTTGGCTCGCTTATGCGAATCCTGAAAATATTATGGGCAATGCGGTGATAGAACTGCCTATTCAAAAGTGTGCTGTTTTAACGCCGAAATTTGATGTGATAGATATTCATTAAAAGCAGTGGGTTGAAATTGAAAAATAAATTTTTTGCTTGCTTTCTTGCGGTGGCGGCTCTGATATTTGCGGTGCTAGGATTTAGAAATTCCGGCGATTTGCCCGAAGTTAAGGAGGCTGGGGCTTTTGTTCCAAAGACGGAATCGGTGAAGTGGCTTTCGCTTGGTTATAATTCGGCGGCGGCGAGTTTGCTTTGGGTAGATGGAATTATTGCATATAGCGAGTCGGTGGTCGATGGTAAAATTTTCGGCTGGCTTGCGAATTTGGCGGATGCCTCTACTCGATTAGACAGTTTGTTTAAGACGCCTTACACTTTTATGTCGGCGATTGTGGCGAGCAATGACCCCGATACTGCCGATTATCCTGTTTTACGGCGCGGGATTGAGGCGTTTCCCGATGATTGGCGGCTTGCCGTGAGCGTGGCTCTCCGCTTTGCAAACGGTCCGGATAAGAATTTTGCCTTTGCTGCGGACATTATGAGAAAGTATGCGGGCGATACTACCGCTCCTCCTCATCTCCGTTCCATATATCGCACTTTTGAATTGCAGTCTATGCCTTTGGAAATATCCATCGCTCAAATTTTAGATGACGCACTGAATCCCGATTACAAGTCGTTTCACAGGAGTTTGGCGATAAAAATTTTACGGGTTTTAAAATTGAATAATGATAAGTTAGATGAAATTGATAAAATTTTAGAGGCGGTTTCAAAGGGGAAAATTGAATCGCAAGTTGCGTATAGGGAGATTATGGGGATGAGGGTTAACTAAATAATAGTTAATACGCATCCCCAAGCGACAATGGCGAACCGTGTTTTTATGGTGACAAAGTCATCCTGCGGTGAATGCTCGCAGTATCGCCGTCTCTAAAAACTCATATTTGAAAATTGTATTACGGAGAGAGTTTTTAGAGGTTCTATAGGTAACCACTATTAACCTCCTAAGAGGTTGGTAGAGGTTACCAAGCGACATGGGCGAACTGCGTTTTTTATGCAAATTTGAGTAGTTCGCCGTCGTCTCTAAAAACTCAAA
>BNUP01000115.1 GCA_025997455.1 Fibrobacterales bacterium
ATGACGAAATTAAGAACCGTTTTGACGAGTGGGTTTATGTATTAAAGAACAGCACAACAAAGGACAATTTCAAAGCGGCAGGCATTAAATCTGCGAGTAAGAAGTTGGATTACTTAAAATTATCACCAGAGGCAAAACTTCGCTACGATAGGGATTTAGACCGCAGACTGAATTGGGAGAGTGCAATTAGGACAAAGATTGACAAGGCGAGGAGCGATGGCGAACTTGCAGGCGAGGCTCGCGGCGAGGCACGAGGCAGGCACGAGGGTGAGACTCGTAAGGCACAAGAAATAGCCCGCAAACTCAAGGCAAAAGGTTATCCGTTAGCCGATATTGCCGAGACAAGCGGATTGTCTGAGAGCGAAATAAAAGCGTTGTGATTATGCGTTTTTTGTTATGCTCGTGCCTCGTCACGAGCATCCAAAGCGTGCAACGATAAATTAAATTGCCGTTGCATTGGCAACTCCTCAAATATCACACAAAATCTGCGAAAATTGTATTTTTTTTCAAAATTGCACTTTTTCCTTGCATTTTGCCAAAAAAAATTCTATAGGTAACCTCTATTAACCTCCTAAGAGGTTGGTAGAGGTTACCAAGCGACATGGGCGAACTGCGTTTTTTATGCAAATTTGAGTAGTTCGCCGTCGTCTCTAAAAACTCAAATCTGTGGAATTGTGTTACAAAGAGAGTTTTTAGAGGTTTCCTATATTTATCCAAGATGTCTCAAATCTTGCAAAAAAAAATTTTTTAACTCCTGTATACAGGAGTTCTGGGCTTTGCCCAGAACTATAGCATCATTAAAATAAAACCTATAAGAAAAGACCTTCTATGCGAAGGTCTCTCAAATCTTTTCACTTGCAATTCCGCAAGTGGGAACAACCACACTCAAAAAAGGAGTTTCATAATGAAAAAATGCAAAATAAACTTTATATCTCGTTTCGTTTGTTGCTGCGGTTCTATCTTTCTTGTATTTGGTAGTGTGGTATATTGCTTCGGCAAAAAAGCAAATAAAATATGTCAAAGAAAGATTTGGAGAAAATTATGCAAAAAAGTCATGGATAAAGCCATTGTTAGTCTGGTTGGGTTGCTTTGTGGCATGGGCTATTTTATTTTCCATTATTATGGCATTCGTCGTAGAACTGTTTGCCAATATATAAAATTTGCATAGGTCAAGCAGTGTCATTCTCTGACTTGACCAGAGAACCCAAAATTGCAATTATGATTTATCACTGTATCTCAACTCTTGCACAGCCGAGTTCTCCATTCCTCAACTTTTCACTTTACACTTTCAACTTTACACTTTTTTCTACCTTCCCCCAATGCCTCTTGCAACTGCGAAATCCCGTTTGAAATTCTGTGACGCACTACACTTGAATCCAAACCGAAAACTGCTGAAATTTCATCGCAAGACCACTCCTCTTCATAATGTAATTCGAGCATCAATTGCGAAATAGGACATTGCATATCGGAAATAGAATGAACTTCCCAAATCGGTTCGGAACTATCAGATGCAAAACCGTCCTGCAAGTGCGAAAATTCATTTATGAGGCGATTATCTCGCTTTTTCTTTCGGAAATAATCCATACAGCAGTGATAGCAAATTTTCCAAAGCCAAGTCCTCACCGAAGACTCCTCTCTGAACTTACCAGCATTGTTCATCACCTTCAAAAACACCTCTTGACGAACATCTTGTGCCGCCGAGATTGTCTTCACGAATCGCAAGCACGCCTGCAAAATAAAATCCGCATTATCGTCCAATATTTCAGAAATTTCCACTGCATAAAAATAATTGCTAAATCGACATTGTGATAACTTTTTTACAAAAATAATAAAATTTGCCAACAGATGTTGCGAAGAAATAATGGAAATGGTGCACTCTATCCACACCGCGTTCACACTTTGTGTCATACTCGTGCTCCGACACGAGTATGACAAGTAATCCCAGATTTCCGCCTGTGCGGGAATGACACAATCGTGCAATGCCGAGTCCCGCGTTAGTGCTTTAGCACGACCGAGCAAAGCGAGGGAACGCCCAAATATATTCCACCTTCTCCCATCTCCCTTTTCCCTTCTCCCCCCTTGCACTGCCGAGTTCCCCATACACCACACCCCATTTTCTACTTTGCCCCCTAAATGATTAAACCATATCGCTTGCAAAACGGAAAACTTGTTGCCGCCGAGAGATCAGAGGCACAGATTGTGGTATTGGTGAATCCCGGGCAGGAAGAGATAAACTATCTCATAAAAAAATACCAATTGGACGAACATACCCTATCTTCCGCCTTCGACTCGGATGAACTCGCTCGATTGGAATATGAAGACGAACACACCGCCATAATATATAAGCGCCCAAAAAACTACTCCGCGGCGGATCATTTTCAATTTAGAGTGTCGTCATCGGGTGTTTTCCTTTTTGATAACTTGGTAATTGTAATTTCGGACGGCGAACTTCCATTGACGGATGAGAGGAAATTTTCAAAAATTGCCTCGCTGAAAATGTTTGCACTCAAACTGTTAAACTTTTCGGTGACTCATTTTAACGAGCATCTCCGCATAATTAACAGAATGAGCGATGAGTTAGAACAGCGGCTGATATACGACAACAGCCACGATGAATACTTAACGGTTTTTGGACTTTCAAAGAGTTTGGTTTATTACATAAACGCGATTTCTTCAAATGAAACTTTGTTAAAAAAACTCCAAATGAACCGCAGCATAGGTTTTAACGAAATTGAGCAGGAACTCTTAGACGATATAATTATTGAAAATGCCCAGTGTAGGCGGCAGGCGGAAATTTATTCAAATATTCTTTCGAGTATGATGTCTGCACACGAAAGCATTGTATCTAACGACTTAAATTACTTGGTTAAAACGCTGAATGTGGTGACTATCGGTATTATGGTGCCTACATTTGTGGTGAGTGCAATGTCTATGAATGTGGCATATCCGTTTGATGCGGAAAGTCCTCATGTTATCTGGTTTATTTTGCTTGCGGTAATTCTCTCAACACTCGGCTTTATGTGGGTGCAGAAAAAAAAGAAGTGGTAATGTAAAAGGATGCAAATCATACCTATTCTAAGTTAGAATAGGTCAAATGCACTTTTTTTGGAACATTCTCAAAAAAAAATATATTTTAATACAAGTAACCACTATTAACCTCATAAGAGGTTGGTAGAGGTTACCAAGCGACATAGGTGAACTGCGTTTTTTATGCAAATTTGAGTAGTTCGCTGTTGTCTCTAAAAACTCAAATCTGTAGAATTGTGTTACAAAGAGAGTTTTTAGAGGTTTCCTACAAATGGGAGCGGGGCTTCTTGTTTATTAACACCTCTGGTGGGGTGGCGCGGGCGAAGGTTCATTATTCCTCCTTACCTTCGTCCGCGTTTTGGATTTTATTGAAGGCAACGATAAGCCTCAATCGCAAGCATTGGATTGACAGAAAAGAAAGAAATAAGTTATTTAGTCTGCCCAGTCGCCTATCGGCTTGGTGTCCCGCCTGCACTGCCGAGTTTCCCCACACCCTACACGCCACACCCTATACCCCACCCTGCACTGCCGAGTTTTCCATTAACAAGGGAACGCGGTGTGGATAGAGCACCCCAGAAAAATTTGCAATGCCGTATTTTCCACACCCTACACCCTACACCCTACACCCCATTTTTCTACCTTTCCCTCAACATAAACTCTGGGAGGAATGCATGTCTAAGTATTTCTATTCGATAGCGTTCAAAATACAGGCTATGGAAATCGGATTGGTTCTCGCTATTTCGGTGGCGTTTCTTGTGATTTTCACGGGAAATTCAAAAGATGTAAATTCGCAAAATTTGAAGAGCATAGCCGCATCTACTATGAATAGTTTGAGCACGGATATTTTACTTGAACTTTCATCTGCAAAGGAGATGGTGGTTCAGGCGGCGAGTTTTATCAATGAAGTGCCGAGCGGCACGCTTGAAAATATGTTTAAGGAAATAGGGGAAACAGATTCTTCGGTTTATGCACTATATTACGGAACCGCAAAATCGCGTTTTAACGGCGGTTTTTTTGTCCACGGTTCAGGCTGGAGTCCTTATGAAGACCCCAACTATAAGGATTGGGATGCCCCGCAACGCCCTTGGTTTAAGCAGGCGGCACAGAATAAGGGAAATACAATTTTCACCGAACCCTATATTGATGACGCAACTGGAAGGGTGGTATTTACTTTGGCGCGTGCTCTTGAAGATAAAAACGGTGCGGTGGAGGGAGTTGTCGCTACAGATGTGTTTTTAGATGTGCTCAATTCGATTGTGAGTTCAAAGAAAATTACCGATGACGGAACAACTTTTTTATTGGATAAAAACGGAGTTTATCTCACAAACAGCGATAAAAATAAGATTATGACGAAGAATTTTTTTGATGATTTCGGCAATGAGTTTTCAAAAGGAGAGGCACTTTCCGGCAGTGAAACGGTGTTGCTCGGCAAAAAAGATTATCTGGCTGCCGCACCGCTTAAAGGAACGGATTGGTTTGTGGTATCTGTTGGAAGTATTTCGGTTTTGGATAAAAGCGATATTTCAGATGTTTTGACGGCTATTGCAATTGCAGTTGTGTTTGCAGTGATAATTTCGCTGTTTTTGGCTAACAAAATAGGCAAACGGATAAAGGGGACTGTAGAAGTTATAGATGTTATTAGCGGGGGCGATTTAACGGTTCGTCTCAGCACAAAAGAGAAAGATGAAATTGGCGATATGTCAAAACATTTCAATAAATTTTTGGATACTTTGCGTGAATTTGTGAAGAGAATAGGCGGAAATGCGGAGAATTTTTCTGCGACTTCCTCAAAACTCTCTTTTGTTAGTCAGTCGCTTGCAAGCGGTGCGGAAGAAACCGTAGCGCAGAGTCATACTGTTGCGAGCACCACCGAACAGATGGCGGTGAATATAAATTCAATGGCATCGGGTGCGGAGCAGGCGAGCGTTAATGCAAATGAAGTGGCAGGTGCGGCAGAGCAGATGAGCACCAATATGAACACAATCGCGGCGGCAATTGAGGAGATGAGTGCGAGCATTTCGCAAATTTCGGCAAATGCGGGCGAGGCGAAAAAAGTTGCAGTAGATGCAACAAATAAGTCGGGCGATGCAACTTCTGTTATGGGCAAGTTGGGAACTGCGGCAAAAGAAATCGGTCAAGTTACCGAAGTAATTAAAAAAATTGCGGACAAAACAAATCTTCTGGCATTGAATGCAACAATAGAGGCGGCAAGTGCGGGTGAGGCGGGTAAAGGTTTTGCCGTTGTTGCAGGTGAAATTAAAGACCTTGCAAATCAGAGTGCAATTAGTGCAGATGACATTGCCCGCAGAATAGACGGGATTCAAGCCGAAACTGGAAGTGCGGTTTCCGTAATTCACGAGGTTAGCGATATTATTGTGAAGATAAATCAGTCGGTTGAGGCTATAGCAGGTCATGTTTCACAACAAACTATTGCCTCAAATGAGATAGCGAGCAATGTTGCACAGGCTAACACGGGTGCAAAGCGGGTTGCGAGTGCCATTGGCGAAGTTGCAAAGGGAGCAAATGATGTTTCCCGCAATGCAGGCGAGGCGGCAAAAGGCGCGGTTGATGTTTCGCAAAATGTGATTAGTATGAGCGGCGTTGCAAAAGAGAGTGCATTGGGTGCAGATCAGGTTAGGCAATCCGCAGGCGATTTGAGTAAGATTGCAGGTGAATTGAAGAATACGGTTGCACAGTTTAAGGTGTGAACGCGGTGTGGATAGAACGCCACAAAAAAAAATTCCATCATTTCTCCTTGCAATGCTAAACGGGCGGGTTAAAAACCACGCCCCTACAAACTCTACTCTCTTCTCTTTACTCTCTTCAATATTCAACTCCCCTCACGCCTCCCTGTCAATCCTTATTTCCATAGCCTTTGCAAAGGGGGTAAATTCGGGGTTAGAAAGTGCGGTTTTTATCGCATTTTTAAGTGCACTTGCGGAAGAGGCTTTTACCATAATATGCCTGCGGAATTGATTCTGCACCTTTGAAACAAACGGCTCAACGGGTCCCAATATTTGCACCGCACCCGCACTTAAAGCATTTCCCCCCGCACCCGCACCACCCGCACTCAAAGCATCCGAACCACCACCGCCCGCATTCAAATCATTCAACACGCTAGCCCCCGCCTTCATCAAAACCTCTTTTAATTTCTCCGCCCCTTCCACCAATTTCTTTTCATTTTGCACCTGCATTTTTATTTGAGCAATTTTGCCGAACGGCGGATAAAATGCCTCCTTTCTCTCCTCCAACTCCCACTTTGCAAATCCAACAAAATCGTGCTTAACCGCAAATTGAATAACGGGATTTTCAGGGCAAAATGTCTGAACAATAACCTGCGAATTTTCAAGTAATCTCCCCGCCCGTCCCGCAACCTGCGTAAGCAACTGAAAAGAGCGTTCCCCCGCCCGAAAATCGGGAATACCGCTCCCAATATCCGCACCGATAACCCCCACAAGAGACACATTCGGAAAATCGTGCCCTTTGGCGACCATCTGCGTTCCCAAAAGAACATTGCACTCCTGAGCTCTAAACCTCTGCAACAATTTTTCGGTCGCACCAATAGTGCCCGTTGTATCGCTGTCTAACCGCAACACCTGTGCCGCAGGCAACCACTCCTTAATCTCCTCCTCCGCCTTCTCAATTCCGCCCCTTGCAAAAATAAAATTTTTGCTCCCGCATTTACAAAATCCCACCTTATACATTGTTCCGCAATAATGGCACATCAACTTCCCGAACTGCCTGTGATAAACCAGCGCAACCTTGCAATGAACGCACTCAAGATTTTCTCCGCACTCCTCGCAAATCACCGCCGAATTATACCCCCTGCGATTCAACAAAATAATCGCCTGCTCACCCTTAGACAAAGTCTGCACAAGAGCATCCCGCAACATAGGCGACAACATCAAATCCCTATCCTGCGAACATTTTTTCATATTGCAGTCAGCACTTCCCCCGCCGAACACATATAATAACTTGCACACCATAAAAGCGTTTCCACATATCGCCTGCCAAACGCATATCCCGACCAATGCC
>BNUP01000116.1 GCA_025997455.1 Fibrobacterales bacterium
GCGTATTCAAGAATTTGTTCGATGTCGCCGAAGTTGCAAATTTTACCGATGCTGAAATGCTCGCTTATGAAGAGAGTCTAAAAGTTTATCGCGATTTAATAAATGTGGTAGATACTGCAAAGAGCAAGGGCAGAAAGAAGGGTTTGGAAGAAGGATTAGCAAAGGGTTTAGCCAAAGGACTTGCCGAAGGTTTGGCGAAAGGACGAGCAGAGGGCGAACTTGCAGGTGAGACTCGAACTAAGCAAGAAATAGCCCGCAAACTCAAGGCAAAAGGTTACCCGTTAGCCGACATAGCAGAGGCAAGCGGGTTATCCGCAACAGAAATTAAGGCATTGTAATTTTTTGACAAAAGTGCAAGTAATGTCGTGATAATCTGTATAAACAATGGCGGGCAATAAGCATAGCCGCCCAATTAAAAAGAAATTGAGATAAACTGTATGAATAATGGCGGGCAATAATAACTCTCAACTTTTAACTCTTGCACTGCCGAGTTCTCCACACCCCACACCCTACACCCCATACCCCTGCATTGCAAAGTTTCTACCTTCCCCCAATGCCTCCCTCAATTTCAATAGTAATCTGCTCCCGCAACCCGAATGAGGCGGAAGCGGTTAAACGCAATTTGCTCGGCACGGCAAAATACCCGAATTCGCTTGAAATCATAGTGATAGATAACCGCGAAAAAAATGAAGGATTATGTGCAGTCTATAATAAAGGTGCACAAAAAGCGAGCGGACGGGTGGTTGTGTTTATGCACGAAGATGTTTGGATGCTTGAAAATGATTGGGATGTTGTACTCTTGGAAAAATTCCGAAAACTTCCCGAAATTCAAATTTTGGGCGTTGCAGGTTCTGCTATATTGGTGGGCGAGCCATACGCACTGTGGGCACAAGCGAATATTCCATACACTTTTGGAAAGGTGGTTCATTATATATCTAAAAACGATGATTTTTTCTTGGCTATTTTCAACGACTGTGACGGCGACCAAGAATGCGTGGTGGTAGATGGTTTGTGGTTTGCTGTTCGTAAAAGTCTATTTGAAAAAATTCGCTTTGACCAAGAAACATTTAGCCGTTTCCATTTTTACGATTTGGATATATGTATGCAGGCATTAGATTTCGGGAAAGTTTTCGTAACAACAGATATTAGAGTTATGCATAAAAGCAAGGGGTCGTTTAGTGATGAGTGGAAAGAGTGGAGCGATATATTTGTTCAAAAATGGAAAGACAAACTCCCAATAACAACCATACCATTACCGCCGCCAAAACCCGATGGTTTGCAAAAAGCGGGGAATTTAGATTTGAGAGGAAAAGTTCAAATACCAAAGTGGTAGCAGTGGAAAATACAGTTCAATAGATGGTAATTCTACAAAACTTTGAACAATCCCGTTAAACTCGACATAAAAAAGAAGGTGCAACTCAACCCGCAGAGGAATTGCAGAACAGAAGAAATTGCAAAGGGAATTTTGCTAACTTTTTCAAAAACGAGAATGCGGTAAAACACAAGGGAAATGCAGGCGGCAAAAAAGCCGGAAGAGGAGAATATTAAATAAAGCGTGCGGTTAAAATTGTCAAATAACGGGTTGTATGGCAAAAGGAGATTAAACCACAATAAAAATTGCACCGCAAGCGAGAGCAAGAGAGGCAACAACAGAGATAAGGCAGACATCAAAAAATCTCCACAGGTAAATTGGGAATTTTATCATTCAAAATTTCTTTCAAATGTTCTAAAAATTCTCTCGGCAAAGGTTGAACGGAACTATCGGCTGTTTTGCGAACAACGGAATATAATTGGACTTCTAATAAGTGTCCCATTTCAAAATTACCCCCATTATAAATTCTGCTCACAATTTCGGCGTAAGATTGCAATTCCTTTTCGCTTGGGATTTTGCCTTTTGCCTTGCAGAGCATTGTCTGTATTTTTAACGGAAATTTTGATGCGGCAAATTTCAGGTTATTTTCAATTAAAGATAAATCTGCAAAACCGTTTATCAACAAAAGTTGTTCGGGAGTCCCTGCATCTAATTTACCCCAAATCTCGCCGTTCTTTGCGGTTAAAAATTCAAGTCCTCTAAAGACCTTTTTATTATCGGGTGAAATTTGCGTTGCATTTGTGATTAAAGTTAATTTTGGATTATCGGGACATTCATCTTGAATTTTCAAAAGTTCTTCGCAGAGTTCTGCAAAATGCGGGTAAATTGTGGGTTCGCCATCGCCTGATAATGCGATGTCTTTTAAGATTCGATTTTGTTCTGGAACGCCGTAAAAGTGCTCTGCGAGTTTGTCTTTGTGATAAAGCGATAATAATTCGCGGAGTTCCAAAATAATATCATTGACAGATGGGAATTTGCAGTCAACAGGTGAGGTTCTATCAATAATAGGCTCTGAAGAACTCGTTAAGAGGTCGTCAGAGCCTACTGAGCGACACGGGCGAACAGTAAAAGGATTTGTTTTATGCGGGTTCGCCGTCGTCTCTAAAAATTCCGTATTTGATGAAAGTGGTTTTGGAGGAATTTTTAGAGATTCTCTATCCACTTGACAATAAATGCAATTAAAATTACAAGTTTTGTTCGGCGTGCAATTAACGCCGATAGACAACCCTTTTGCCCGCCTCGAAATCACCGGATACACAAAACGGAAATCGGAAAAAGTTCTGCTGTGGTCTGCCCACGCGTTTCTAGTTGCCTCATCAGAAATTGACATACAACCTCAATTGAACGGTATTTAAACTTTCAAACCTATCTACACCGTCAATATCTTCCATACCTGCCGCGACTCTATCGGTCAATTGCTGTTGATAAGACAATTCTAAAAAACGAGTTAATGCCAAACGCAAATCGGCAGATAATTCTTCAATGCGATAATCGTGAAAATTCGCTTTCGGGAAAAATACTTCGCCAAGTAAATCTAAAGTAAAAAATCGCAAAAAACTAAGCCGAACACTCAAAGAATTTTCCCAACCGTATTCATATATATTGTCATTTGTTTTGGTGAAAACGGATTTTGTTTTTGCAATAGGAATAAACATTTTTCTCCGAATGGTCTGCCGTGCCGCAAAACCCGTTTGTGCGGAAATATCTACGGAATTTGAAAATATCGGCTGCAGATTCAAACCTGCACCTTCTCCTATTCTCAACGGGTCAAAGGGCGAACCGGTGCGAACTTTCTCAACGCCGAGTATGCCTATTGTATCTCCCTTTGCATTTGCTTGATAAACCAGAGAATCCGCACCTCCTGCAAAATAATATTCAGGAAAAATATGCGTTTTTACATTGCCCCTTATGTATGGTCCCACCCAATCACGCAAATGATAAACCACCGAACTTTGAAATTGCAGCAAATCCTGCGCAATGCTCCACTGCGATTCTTTTTGTTCCTCGTTTAGCCACTGCATATTTTCTCTGCTGTAAAGTTCAGTGAGCCAAAATAATTTTGTATGGTTATATAAGGCGCGCAAACGAAAATCTCCGAGTGCGTTCCAAGCATTATTTTTTTCGCCGCTTGCGGTTAAAGTGGTGGTATAACTCGCCGAACCTCCAAGCCGCAGTCCGTAAGTCCAATACGAATCTTTTGAAATATTTATTTGCATTGCACGAACACCGCCCGCTATAAGCCGCCCCGTGCTCTCCTCAAAAACGAGTTCAATATGCGAAAGTTCTCCCTCATTAACCTGCACCGTTATGTAATTTAGAATTGAAGTTGCATTTTCTCCGTTTCGAGAAATCCTGTAAATTTGTGGAGGTAAAAACCAAGTTTTTATATCGCCCACTCTCTCCTGCGTTAATCCAAAACCCTTTCCGTAACTTTCACCGTTGCTCAAAGAAAAAATTTCGTAGGTTTCAGATATATTTTCTCCGTCTTCGTTTATGGTGTTTATGGTCAATGCTCCCCAAGTTTGTGGAACGACTGTTGTTTTACCTTCATTAACTTCAATTGTTTGTTTCGATTGTTTATCGTTGCCGCCCGAACCTACAATAACCGAATATGTTCCATACGGCACAATTAACCGCACTCCGGTTTTTCCCGTCCATTCCCTATTAAAATTTTCTTTTGAGAGCGAGTCGATTTTTTTAGCGGTATATTCGGGTTCCAAACGAGTTTCGCTAAATCGCGGAACAAAAATTGCCCCTTGTCCCATTCCGGGAAATTCATCATCCACCGATAATTGCTCATCTAAATTCGGTGCAGTCCAACCTTTATTTTTATGAATTTTGCGTTCTTCGTTTTTGGTTTTTACAACTGCATTATTATTTTCCAATGCGGTTTGCGTATCGGTAATTTCCACACCGGGGAGGGATTCGGGAGGAGATGCCGATAGTGTGTTTGCAAAAAATAACCCCACCGCAAAAACTAAAAACTTTTTCATTTTATTTCTTCGGGAGGCGGAAGTTTTTCAAAAATTATGTTATCCGTGTTTTTGTCGTTTGTATTTTTTGTGTTTGGAGTATCATCGGTTATTCTGGGTTGTGCATAATTTGCCGTTGCTTGCGGCACCACGCAATACGCTCCCTGCGCCACTTCACTCACAACAGAATCAATATCTGCGACCGCCTCATTATTTATTCTTTCTAAAAGTTCGCTGAGCGCTCTCACCACAAAAACTGGCTCTTGATTTCCGACTTTCTTTCTGTAATTCCATTCTCTGCTCCACAAAACCTGCCTGCTCTTATTATCCGTCAAGTTCATACTCATAGCCAAATGTGCATACCATTCATCTTGATTGTCATATTCTTCAAGTGCACGAATAGTTCCGCTCACAACAAAATCCGGGTCTTCTGAATCTACTCCCCGTTTAACCGCCGTGAAAATTTTTGCCGCATTAAAATGTGCAAAAAGCATATCCGCAACCAAATATTCGGGTTTCACTGCCCACTGCTCATAATTATAAAAATGCAACTCGTATGGCGACTGCCTGTACACGATGTTATTTCTGCGATACGCCTCCGACACTTCAAAATCCTTAATTCGCAAAGTTTGCATATAAGGGTTTTCTCTTGTCATCGACTGCGGAGTGGGAACATAATCGAGTTGGTAATAACTTGTCTCAATGACCTTGCCAAAGCAGCCTGCGAGCACAGCCGCAACCGACAACAACAAAAATTTCTTCATCATCTTTGCCTCTGCTGTTTTTCTTCGCCCCTAATCAACAACGACGGATTCTCGCGCACCTGCCTGCTGACATCATTCAAATTTTCCACCGCCTCGCGGAGATAGCGCACCGTAACCGATATATCTTCCTGATTGCGATAGACGAGTTGGTCGCCGCGTTTTGCCAAAAGTTCAAGGGACTTCATAGCCTCGCCTGCACTCTTAATTGCCGCCTCAATTTGCAAATTCTGAATTTTTTTATCGGTGTGTGAGGCAAGCGAATCTATTCGTGCAATCGCCTTTACCGCACCTTGTTCCACGCTTTTCAGTTCCAAAATCGCCGTGTTTGCATTCTTCAAAAAATCGTCTGCGTGTTTGGGAATTGCTGCAATGCTCTCCGAATTTTTCGATAAAGCGGAATTGATTTGTTTGGTTATGTTGTCTAAATTTGTAGAGAACGGTGTCTGCCGCTGTTTTTGGCGTAAAAATGCTTTCGCCTGCCTCCATAACGCTTTTATCGCCGACTCGTATTAAACTGTCATATTCCTTGCCGAGTTTTTTTTCGTCATCGGTGCTGATGAGCAACTCCTGCCAACTGTGCATTCCGCACGCTTGAAACAGCACAACGAATGCAAATGCACCCACCCAGAAAAGTTTCCATTTATCGGACATAAATTCTCCTTGTGGGAAGGTAGAAAGTTTGCACGCGGCAGTGCAAGAGTAGGGTATAGGGTGTGGGGTGTGGGGTATGAGGAGTGTAAAGTTATTATTCTTTACTCTCTACTCTCTACTCTCTATTCTCTACATTTTCCACTTTTCACTATCAACTTTTTTCTACCTTCTCCCAAGATGGATACCACTAAAGGAGAGAGAATTAGGCTCGGCATTTTTGTGCTACTGATGTCGCTTTTGGTTTTGGGAACGGCGGCGTTTTTAATCGGGAAAAAAATTACAGAGAAATACACGCCTTACAAGACGAGGTTTACCGAATCGGTTGATGGTTTGAACCCCGGTGCAAAGGTGAAATTGAACGGTATTGTGGTGGGGCAGGTAACGGCTTTGGAAGTTGATGAAGAGGATTTAACGGCTGTTATTGTGAAATTTGAGGTTGCGGCGGGAACTCCAGTAAAAACAACTATGAATGCAAATTTAATAGGAGGAATTTCTCTTACGGGTTTAAAAAGTATTGAATTAAGTGGCGGTGCGCCGAGCGACCCAAACGCTAAAAAAGGCGATTTTATAAACTCCTCAGTGAGCGGCTTAAAACAGATTACGGGACAGGCAGAAAATATTGCGGAAAAAAACTCGGCAAGGAATATGACAGTTTAATACGAGTCGGCGATAAAAGCGTTATGGAGGCAGGCGAAAGCATTTTTACGCCAAAAACAGCGGCAGACACCGTTCTCTACAAATACTACCAAGACCTCAAAACCAAAATGGTAGGAGCAATAAGCGATGACGAATGGGCTGCGGTTCTGCCCTCAGGCTACACAAAAAATAACTTTTTTGAATTTAAAATCATAAACTCAAAACAGGTAAATGCCTTTGCGGTTCCGGGCGGATATGTATATTTTTACACCGCAATTTTGAAAAACTTCCAAAGCGAATCGGAATTGTTGAGCGTTATGTCTCACGAAATAGGGCATGTGATTAAGCACCACAGCAGAGAGTCGATGGTAAAGCAGGGTATTATGGGAGTTGTGATAGATGCACTTTTGGGTGACGGCTTGGGTGCAACGGTTGCATCACTTGGCACAAGCGTTTGGCTTTTAAGCGGTAGCCGCGAGAACGAGTTAGAGGCAGACGAGATGGGCTATATCTACACAAAAAAAATAGGCGTTTCTTCAAAAGGATT
>BNUP01000117.1 GCA_025997455.1 Fibrobacterales bacterium
GCAAAAACCGAGGCGCTTAACGGATACTGGAATTTTTTCGCAAATAAAACCGAAATTATCAAAAATACTCTTGCAGAAATAAGCGAAAACAAATTAGAATACGGGCACGCCAAACCCCGCAACCAAACCGTTGTAATAGATTATAGTTCGCCCAACATAGGCAAAGAATTAGCGTTCCACCATTTGCGAAGCACAATGATAGGAAATTCCCTTGCACGGATTTATAAAGCAAGCGGTTACAAAGTTGAACGGGTAAATCACTTGGGTGATTGGGGCACGCAATTCGGAAAACTGATAGTAATGTATTTACGCGAAAATTTACCCACAGACGAAAAAACTCTCGCCGAATTAACTGTCAAAGAATTAAATAAACTATACGCATCATTTTCTAAAGTTGCAAAAGACGAACCCGAATTGGAAGACAGTGCCCGTGCCGCATTTGCGGAATTAGAAAAAGGTGACAAATTTTACCGCACTCTTTGGACTGCATTCAAAAATGCAACCCTAAAAGAACTCACCCGCATTTATAAAATAATGGGCATAGATTTTGACCATTACACGGGAGAATCATTTTTTGAGGATAAAATTCCAGAAGTTATTTTTGAACTTGAACAAAAAAAATTACTCACACGCAGTCAGGAACGGGATTGTGTTTTGCTCGATGAATTGGATTTACCTCCCTGCCTCATTCGTAAAAGCGACGGCAGCACCCTTTACGCCACCCGCGATTTAGCGGCGGCAATTTACCGCAAAAAAGAATACAACTTTACAAAATGTTTATATGTTGTCGATAACGGGCAAGCATTGCATTTTAAGCAAGTTTTCGCTACGCTCGGCAAAATGGGTTATGATTGGAACACGGACTGCGAACATATTCCCTTCGGTTTAATTTTGCACAAAACAGAAGAGGGTAAATGGGAAAAGGGAAAAACACGCACGGGAACAGCCTCACTTCTCCGCGATGTTATAGATGCCGCCGCCGAAAAAATTCTCAAGTTAATTGACGAAAAAAATCCTGCCCTAAACGATAAAGAAAATATTGCCGTTAAAATCGGTGTAGGTGCAATTGCATTTAACGACTTAAAAAATCGCCGTTTAATGGATGTAAAATTTGATTGGGATGCGGCGTTAAGTTTTGACGGTGCAACGGGACCATATATTCAAAACGCCAATGTTCGCTTATGCAGTATTTTAAGAAAAAGCGGGAAATTTAATTTTTCGGATAGCGGGGTGCCTGCAGATGAACTTAGCGGAGTCCCGCAGGAATTTAACGCGAATGAACTTTTAGACGAGCATTCCTTTGCTTTGGTAAAAATTCTCTCCCGCAAAGGTGAAAAAATTGCCGCCGCCTGCGAAAACAACGAACCGTATATTATTGCACAGTATTCCCTTGAACTTGCAGAATGCGCTCATCGCTTTATTCACAACTGCCGAGTTCTCGGAACGCCTGAGGAAAACTCCCGCCTGTTCTTGGTGCATTGCACGCAATTGGTTTTGGAAGATTCGTTGAATTTATTGGGACTTTTCCCGATAAAGGAGATGTAGGTCTGTGGTTGCCTCTGCGTTGCAGTTTGGATAGTGAGGGAATGGGGGAATGGGAAGTGTAAAGTTATTACTCTCTACTCTTTCAACTCTTGCACTGCCGAGTGAATTTTCTACATTTACCCTAAATGTCCTCCTTTTCTTCATTTTTTTTGCGACTGATAATCCGCGTTGTCGGTTATGAAAGATTGCTTGAACTATTGCCGGAGCACATTCCTTCCTCTTCACAAAACGAAGGCGGAGAGGCAACTTTAGAAGAAGAAGAGCGGCAAATGATCCGCAACATTTTTTCCTTTGCGGATACGCCCGTTCGCGAGGTGATGACTCCGCGAGTTGAAATGCACGCAATAGATGTGCAAACCCCCTTACCCGATGTGATAAAAGCCTTAAACGGCGAGCGATACAGCCGACTTCCCGTATATTCAGGCACAATAGACAGCGTTATAGGCATTCTCTCAAACCGAGAGTTTTTAGAATGGTACACGGAAAGGCAAAACGAACCATTTGATTTGAAAAAACTCGCCCGTCCGGCAATTTTCATTCCGCCGAGCAAAAAAATTGATGCCGTTCTGCACGAACTCCGTGCGAGCAACAGCCACTTAGCCATAGTGATAGACGAATACGGCGGCACTGCAGGCTTAATTACAATGGAAGATATTTTAGAAGAAATTGTAGGCGAAATAGGAGATGAGGACGATGCTCAAGACGATTTGGGTTTTGTAAAACTGCCGAGCGGACAATACCAAATTGACCCGCTAATAACCCTCTCCGATTTGGAAGACGGCTTGGACGTTCATTTTTCCATTCCCGACACAGAACGCATAGAAACGCTTTCTGGTCTAATACAATTTGCACTCGGTTCAATTCCCGAAGAAGGAACGAGCGTCCAAATTCAAGGCTATGTGTTCCGCGTAAAAAAAATGGACGGAACAAAAATGGAAGAAGTGTTAATGGAACTACCCAATTTTATTTAGAAAACCACCCACTATTAACCTAAGAAATGGTTAACTAAGGTGCTTTTTATGCCTGTTCGCCGTCGTCTCTAAAAACTCCATTTTTGCAAAATTATGCCTCAGCGAAGTTTTTAGAGATTTTATATTTAAGAAAACCACTATTAACCTAAGAAATGGTTAACTAAGGTGCTTTTTATGCCTGTTCGCCGTCGTCTCTAAAAACTCCATTTTTGCAAAATTATGCCTCAGCGGAGTTTTTAGAGATTTTATTTAAGAAATCGTTGTAATTCTCGCTCTCTCTAATATCTTTTATCATATCGTCAAAAACACTGTCTAAGGTAGGTTCAACAGCGGGTTCTTCCATAGCAGGTTCTGCGGCAAACTCCGCATTTAAGAGAGAATTTGCTCTCCGTTTTCTAAAACCTCCGCTCACCTTACACACCGCCTTCCTAAAATTCTCAAAAGCGGATTGCGACAACTCCACAGCCTCGTTTCCGCCGGACTGCCAAGATATAGGTGCACTGCAATGCGGGCAACAGAACACAAAGCCCAAAACTTCACCTTCACGCGACGGCTGATTTTCAATTTCAATGTTTATCTGCCTCTCGCAATGAGGGCACACAAAAGATACTTCACTCATAAATATAAAACCTCCCACCCGTTTCTGCCTCTTGCTTTCACCCTGTAAAGTGCAACATCAGCCGAGTTAAAAACATCCGAATAAAGCGGAGCATCCGTGCTAAACGATGCAACCGCAATGCCAACACTCGCACTGACTCCCGCCTCATTTTCCGAACATTTAATCTGCGAAAGCCGCAACTTCAACTCTGCGCATTTTTTATCCAAAATCTTTATATCGGGCTTTTCTTCTGCCACGGAGGGAATTTCCACGCAAATTGCAAACTCATCTCCACCCAAACGAGCCACCACTCCCGACATATCGCCAAATAATTCCTTCAAAATTATACCCATTCCTTTTAACACAAAATCGCCTTTATCGTGCCCGTAAGTATCGTTAATTTTCTTGAAATAATCCAAATCTATAATGAAAAATGCGATGGTCTTTTTCTGCAACGGTAAATTAGCAATTTTTGTCACAGGTTTCAAAATATTTTCCAAAGACAATGTAAAGAAATACCTGTTTTTCAACTTGGTAAGATCATCGGTGAAACTCTTCTCGGTTGCCCTGTTAATTTTCTTTTCCATTTTGCGAAAAGATTCAATCATCAAATCGTATTCCTTAATATGAGTTAAATTCATATTATTAAACGAAATATTCAACAAATTAAAATTATCCGCCGACTTCACAATACTGTTTATGGGAGCGATGAACAGTTTCCGTATTACATACATCGCAATGGCAAACACAAAAATCACAAGCAAAACAGAAGTCATAATTAATTTCATCGCTAAATTCTCAATGTCGTTATTCAAATCGCTCATATCTTTATCTGCACCCACAAACGCCACCACCTTTCCCTTCGAATTTTTAACCGGCACATAAGACGACACAAGCCAACCGTATTTTTCCGTATATTCTATAAAACTCATCTTCACTTCATCGTCTCTCTGCAAACTCTTTATCATATCCACATTAAATTCGCCAATGGCATCCTTATCCAAAAAATTTATCTGCCCCATGTGATCTTCTGCGGAAATGTAGTATTCAATAGAGTCGTTGTAAGAAATGTTCATAACATAAAAGTATTTCAAATTGTTTCTTTTGAGAACCTCATCAGCCAAGGCTTTCCACTGCCCATAAGTCTCGTTTGTGCGCCTGTTTTGTAAATCGTATTCAATGCTGTCGCCGTTTAATACCTCGGAATAGGTAACGGCAACTCCAAGTGCACTCTCGGTGTTCACTTTTATCAAATCGCTCCTCGATTGGAAAAATACGATGGCTGCAAGCAGGGAAGTTGAAGAAATCACCAAAAGCAAAACGGAAAAGAGCACAATTTTACTCAAAGTCACAGTTTCCATTCCAAATAAACTGCGTATGAAATTCATAGGGGAGGAATGTAGAAAAGTAGGGAGCGTTCTATCCACACCGCGTTCCCTTGTTAAACTCGGCGGTGCAATAGTTGAAAGAGTAGAGAGTAGAGAGTAATAACTTTTCACTTTTCACTTTTCACTTTCAACTTTCAACTTTACACTCCCCCTCTCCCTTCTCCCAAACTTGCAATGCAGAGGAAACTCTACTCTATACTCTTTCAACTCTTTCTACCTTCCCCCGCTATGCTAACAACTTCCGATTTTCTTGCGATGAAACGCGGCGGCAAAAAAATTTCAATGCTCACTTCTTATGATGCTGCTTTTGCACGAATGGCAGAGGCGGCACAGATTGATATGTTGCTCGTGGGAGACTCGGCGGCGAATGTTCTTTTGGGAATGAACCGCACTGCGGAAATCAGTATGGAGATAATGCAGGTGCTCACAGCCGCAGTAAAACGAGGCACTTCAAATACTTACATAGTTTGCGATATGCCGTTCGGCTCAGACGGCGACCCTAAAAATGCGGTGCGGAACGCAAAACTTTTAATAAATGCGGGAGCAAATGCCGTAAAAATAGAAGGAACTCCTCTTGAATCTATGAGAGCAATAAAAGAAATAGGGATTGATATTGTGGGTCATTTGGGACTTCTTCCTCAGACCGCAATAGATTTTAAGCAGAGAGGAAAATCACAGGAAGATGCGGAAAAAATTTTGGGCGATGCCATAACGATAGATGAATTAAAACCTTGTGCAATAGTATTGGAACACATTCCCGCAGAACTCGGAGAAAAAATTACAAAGGCGGCAAACGCACCAACTATCGGCATTGGAGCGGGTAATTGCACCGACGGACAGGTGTTGGTGATGCACGATATTTTGAAAATGCATCCTTTCAAAACGCCTCCATTTGTCCAAACATTTGAAAATTTTTGGGAGCGCGGAGTGAGTGCATTTGCAGAGTATAAGAAATGGGTTGAAGAAAAATAAGATGAAAAAAATTGCTTGTTAAAAAAAATTTCAAAAAACAAATTTTTATCTTGCTTTTTTTGAAAAAAAATTCTATATTTATATTCGACATTCACAGATACCCAAAGGAGTATTTTTATGGCTACAAAAACAGTTATCAAAAAGGCTGCAGTGAAACCGACAGCAGCAAAAAAAACAGTTGCAAAACCTGCAGTTAAAAAAGCAGCGGCAAAACCAGTTGCTGTAAAGAAAGCGGTTGTTGCAAAGAAAGCAGTTGCAAAACCGGTTGCTAAAAAGCCTGCGGCAAAACCAGTTGCAGTTAAAAAAACTGTTGTTGCAAAAAAGCCTGCAGTTAAAAAAGCAGCAAAGAAATAGTACTCCTTCGTAAAAAATGCACCCGTCGTTAGACGGGTGCATTTTTTATACCGAGCCGCCATAAAAGAGTTGAAAGTGTAAAGAGTATAGAGTAGAGTGTAAAGAGTAGAGTGTAATAACTTTTCACTTTACACTTTCAACTTTTCACTTTTGCAATAAGTATAGCCGCCCAATTAAAAAGGAATTGTGATAATCTGTATGAATAATGGCGGGCAATAAGTATAGCCACTCACTTGTAAAAAAATGAGATAAACTGTATGAATAATTGCAGACAATAAGTATTATTGTGCACCGATACTTCCTGTTATGCGCAAAGTGCCCGAGCGACAAACGCACGACTATATACGGAATGGAACGACAACGCTGTTTTCTGCGTTGAATGTGCTCACAGGTCAAGTTATAGGCGATTGCAAGCAACATCACAAGACAACCGACTACATTGATTTTTTGAAACGGATAGACCGGGAGTGCCAAAAGGGCATAACCATACACATTATCGCAGGACAACTACAGCACCCACAAGAGTGCGGAGGTTCAAAAATATATTGACAATGTTCCTCATCGTTTTATCCTGCATTTCACACCAACGCATTCTTCATGGCTCAATCTTGTGGATCGGTGGTTTGCTGAGATAACGAACAAGAGCATACGAAGGGGGAGCCTGTAACAATGTAGGAGAACTAATAAAGTCAATCAAGTCATTTATTAAGTCTTGGAACGAGGAGGGCAAGAGATTCGTCTGGACAAAACCTGCAAAGGTCATCCTCGAAAAAATCAATAGACTAAAAATTCATTATACTTCAGTTTGAATTGGACGGAACACTAGGCTCTGAAGAACTCGTTAAGAGGTCGTCAGAGCCTACTAAGCGACATTGGCAACCGTATTTTTATGCAAATTTAAGCGGTTGCCGTCGTTTCCGAAGAACTCCTTGTTTTATGAGATAAGTTTTTGTGGAGTTCTTCGGAAATTACTATATCCCTGCTAAACGAAAAACTTTTTGAAAGATAGGGCTTCACTCCGTATTCTCTTAGCACAGA
>BNUP01000118.1 GCA_025997455.1 Fibrobacterales bacterium
CAATATGATGGTGGCAAGGAACGAACTTTGTAATTCTAAAACTCTTTTGCTTTCTGCTACGCCAAGCATTCATTCTTGTGTTTGGGATAAACACGCACAAAACAAAACTTTGATTTTGCCGGAAACAAATAAATGGAGCAAACCTGCTCATAATAAAATATATAACATAGAAGTCATTGACACAGAACTGCCGCTCCATACTCCGAGCCACTCGTTACATATTCATAATTCTGTTGCGAACACGCAAAACGCATGGGTTGCCGACACGCGCCATCCCTATTTTCCAATGATGCGGCAAGCCATGTGCGAAGGCTACGGCATCACCCTCCGCATACTCGGTAGCGGTGCCTCCATTCCGGGAGTGCATGTGTTCAACAAATATTTGCCCCAAGCCGCCATACTCATGACCGACCTCGAAGACCCCGCAATCAACGCCCACGGCGAAAACGAAAGCGTAATCATCGAAGACCTGCACAATGCCATTTTCATAGAGGCACTGTTTTTTGCGATGGTATAAAGGAACTGCTTCGAGAACTGTTTACTATATTGTAGTGTATGAAAAATAAACTAAAAATCGCCTCGCTGTTTTCTGGTTGCGGAGGTTTAGATTTAGGCTTTTTAGGTGGTTTTAACTATCGCCAAAGATCGTTTAAGCGATTGCCAACTGAAGTCGTGTTTTCCAATGACATTGATTCTGCCGCCGTGAATGCCTACAATGCAAACAAGGATTTTTTCGCACACAATGCAGTTCAAGGCGATATCCGCTCTATTGCGACAAGCGACATTCCGAACCATGATATTTTGATTGCAGGGTTCCCGTGCCAGCCTTTTTCTAATGCAGGATTGCGTAGAGGGATTTCCGATTCCAGAGGTAATTTATTCGAAGAATGTGAACGGATTATTGCGCAAAAAATCAAATTTGGCTATGCTCCAAAGGCGTTTGTTTTTGAGAATGTCAAGGGTATTTTATCATCCAAAATGGAAAATGGTGTTACCATTCCCGAAGAAATTAAAACTCGAATGGAGGCATTAGGTTACACAACAGATTATCATTTAATCAAGGCTTGCGATTATGCGGCTCCCACAGACAGGCAAAGAGTTTTATTTGTTGGCATTCACAGGGCAAAACAAAAATTTGATTTTTCAATGCTCGATAATACAGTAAAAAAATATAATTTGCCTAGTGCAAAACAAAATCCATTTGATTTACTTTTAGGTTCAATACTGCAAGATATTCCAAAAGATTCTGATGGATATTCCGCATATTGGGCATACTCTCCATCGGGGCAATTTATGGTTGATAATATTGGACCATGCATTGCCGGAAAAAAATATCTTAAATATTTTGTGAATAACAATTCCATAGATAAATTGCCAAAACAGATATTTGAAGGGCGCTCTTGGAAGGATATGAATCCGTCTTTATATTCCCCTCGGTTCAGAAAGATTTACGAAGATCCTAAAAGGTATCATTCTCCAAAGTTTTATCGTCGTTTTGGCTTGGGTGAGATTGTAGGCACAATGACAGCCTCCGCCCAGCCTGAAAACTGTGGAATAACACATCCGTTTGAAAATCGTCGTTTTACAATTCGCGAAGTCGCCCGTATTCAATCATTCCCCGATGAGTTCAAAATTCCCTATACGACAATTGCTGATGCGTACAAAGTTTTGGGGAATGCAGTACCTCCCATTATGTCTTGGGTGATAGCTGAGTCGCTCATTGAATATTTGGGGGCGTAAATGAATGTAGATAAAGCGTATCTATTGGGTTTGCTTGTAGGCGGAGGCACAATCGGCAAAGATTCGTTTCAAATTGAAATTCCACTTAAAAGCTGGGGCGAAACTAAAGAACGAATGGTTCAGATTTTTAGAGATTTGAGCAAAGAAGTTCTGCCCAAATTCAAAAAAGAATTTGGCATTTCCGTAGAACCTGATTCTGGAAATGGCGTATGGAAAATCATTACAGAATATTCCGTAGACCTATCTAAATTGATTGATGATCTAACTTCATTAGGTTTACCGACAAAAGGGTTTTTATTAGATTCTGTCAATTTAGAAAAATGCAAACAAGAATTGTCGAAAGATTCTAAAAACACAGAATCATTTTTGGCGGGATTATTCGATACCCGAGCAAGTTTAGAAAAAAGCCATCGGCGGTTTGTTGACGAGGCACCCATTGTTTCTTTAGAAATCCCAGGACGGACGCAGAATTTCCTTTTTGTTGTCCAGTTATGCGAATGGCTTAATGATTTAGGTACAGTAACCGACCAAATTTTGTTCAATCATCCGTCACAACATTCCCCGAGCGACCCTATTTATAAAAACTGGAAAAAGGGGTTCAAAGTTCGATTTTTGGCAAAGGATTTTTTGTTAAATAACGCTTTTGCTTTTCGCTCAAAGGCTCAAGGCGTTTCTGAACTTAAAACACATCAGACTACACACAGCCAAGGTTCCTGCCTTTTAAGAAAATTGACAAGCCCTAATCCTGTATCCATTCACTCCGAAATCAAAGATAAAACTTTACCGAAAGAAGTCCAAGGGAAAATATTTTTGCACTATCTGCATTTTTGTGCCGTTTTAGGATGCAAATATGCGCCACAGCAAGAAGTTAAAAATATGGTTAAGCATTTTTACGAATTAGTTTCAGCGGCTCCATTATTACAAAAAGATTTTAATTCCGAAGATCTTCTTGCCGAATATGCACATCTTTGTAGCCAATTTTTTCTTGAGCAGAAAATCAAAATTCATACCTATAAAGTGAACAGTTTTTTAGAACAAGAACAATTTTCTGCTTATCCAAAAAGAGAATCTGCAATTGCATTTTTATTTGCCGAAAACCTAAAAGGCAAACGACCAGGACCACAGCAAGAAATTATTAGAAATTCTTTAACAAAATCTATCAATCTCTATGCCCTTGAAGGTACTGTTGGCACACCAATAGCCTTGGTCAATGCCGAGAATCAACGAGGTGCAATTATTTCTGCAGTTAAAAGCGAAGCAAACAAAAAAATGCTAACTCATTTGATAAAATGTAAAGGCTTTGTTTTAGAGGTTTTACAATGAAAGAAACAGATTTTTATCTTGAAGTAGCTGAAAAATTAAAAAGAGAATTTACAACGGACGATTTAGATGTCGCTTATGCTATTGGTGGCGAAAAGAATTTCTAATAATTTCTTGCTGTGGTCCTGGTCGTTTGCCTTTTAGGTTTTCGGCAAATAAAAATGCAATTGCTGATGCGTACAAAGTTTTGGGGAATGCAGTACCTCCCATTATGTCTTGGGTGATAGCTGAGTCGCTCATTGAATATTTGGGGGCGTAAATGAATGTAGATAAAGCGTATCTATTGGGTTTGCTTGTAGGCGGAGGCACAATCGGCAAAGATTCGTTTCAAATTGAAATTCCACTTAAAAGCTGGGGCGAAACTAAAGAACGAATGGTTCAGATTTTTAGAGATTTGAGCAAAGAAGTTCTGCCCAAATTCAAAAAAGAATTTGGCATTTCCGTAGAACCTGATTCTGGAAATGGCGTATGGAAAATCATTACAGAATATTCCGTAGACCTATCTAAATTGATTGATGCTCTAACTTCATTAGGTTTACCGACAAAAGGGTTTTTATTAGATTCTGTCAATTTAGAAAAATGCAAACAAGAATTGTCGAAAGATTCTAAAAACACAGAATCATTTTTGGCGGGATTATTCGATACCCGAGCAAGTTTAGAAAAAAGCCATCGGCGGTTTGTTGACGAGGCACCCATTGTTTCTTTAGAAATCCCAGGACGGACGCAGAATTTCCTTTTTGTTGTCCAGTTATGCGAATGGCTTAATGATTTAGGTACAGTAACCGACCAAATTTTGTTCAATCATCCGTCACAACATTCCCCGAGCGACCCTATTTATAAAAACTGGAAAAAGGGGTTCAAAGTTCGATTTTTGGCAAAGGATTTTTTGTTAAATAACGCTTTTGCTTTTCGCTCAAAGGCTCAAGGCGTTTCTGAACTTAAAACACATCAGACTACACACAGCCAAGGTTCCTGCCTTTTAAGAAAATTGACAAGCCCTAATCCTGTATCCATTCACTCCGAAATCAAAGATAAAACTTTACCGAAAGAAGTCCAAGGGAAAATATTTTTGCACTATCTGCATTTTTGTGCCGTTTTAGGATGCAAATATGCGCCACAGCAAGAAGTTAAAAATATGGTTAAGCATTTTTACGAATTAGTTTCAGCGGCTCCATTATTACAAAAAGATTTTAATTCCGAAGATCTTCTTGCCGAATATGCACATCTTTGTAGCCAATTTTTTCTTGAGCAGAAAATCAAAATTCATACCTATAAAGTGAACAGTTTTTTAGAACAAGAACAATTTTCTGCTTATCCAAAAAGAGAATCTGCAATTGCATTTTTATTTGCCGAAAACCTAAAAGGCAAACGACCAGGACCACAGCAAGAAATTATTAGAAATTCTTTAACAAAATCTATCAATCTCTATGCCCTTGAAGGTACTGTTGGCACACCAATAGCCTTGGTCAATGCCGAGAATCAACGAGGTGCAATTATTTCTGCAGTTAAAAGCGAAGCAAACAAAAAAATGCTAACTCATTTGATAAAATGTAAAGGCTTTGTTTTAGAGGTTTTACAATGAAAGAAACAGATTTTTATCTTGAAGTAGCTGAAAAATTAAAAAGAGAATTTACAACGGACGATTTAGATGTCGCTTATGCTATTGGTGGCGAAAAGAATTTAGATGCCGTTGTCAAAGATATTCAGAGTCAAAAGAAGCATAAAATTGATTTTGCGAAAATTGCGTATGTTCCAAAAATCAGAATTGATATTTTATTTTCCATTAGAAACAATAAAACTAAGGAAACAACACCACTTTTATTGGAAGTTAAATATGCGGAACAACTAAAACTTATGGATTATTCGCAAATGGTGGGCTATCTGCACACCTCTGGTTTTATCAACAATGGAATTCTTGTTTTAGTTCCCAAACCGAGTAAAAGTAATGTGTTATCCAATGATTTAAGCGAACTGCTTGCATTAAATGCAATTCATTTTCATTATCAAGAACAAAATGCGGATGGTTCTAATTTACGCAATATTCGTACGGGAATGATGACATACGATCCAGGTGGAAGATTTAGAAATCCATTAGGTGAACCGAATCAGAGGCATTTAGGGAATATGGAGATATTGAAAGAATTTATTAATAAACAAAATTATTTGCTAATTTAGTAAAAAAAGGTATTGGAGATTCCAAATATTTAGGGTTAGGAATGATTTGCTTATGAACAAATTACCATCGCATTTATTTTGGGATATGGATTTAGAAAAATTTGATATTCACAAAGGGCGGGCTCTTGTTGCGGAACGGATTGCCGAAAGAGGAACTTTACAAGATTTGCACATTATGATTAATTTATACGGAGGAATTGATGAGGTTAGAAATATTTATAAAAATGAGGTTAAACATTTAGATAAATACGCATTGTCCCTTATTTGCGCTTTATTTAATATAAAACAGGAGGAAATGCAATGCTGCATAAAGAAACGGTTGAGAGAAGCACTTTTGAACTCTTAATGAAAATTATGGGAGATTCCCGATTATCAGATTTTGCGCTTGCAGGAGGTACAAATTTATCTCTATCTCTTGGGCACAGAAAAAGCATAGACTTAGACTTATTTTCTTTGAAGCCCTTTAACGGCGAGGAATTAGCCGATTATTTAACAAAAAAATATAATATTGTTTTGCAAATGGTAAATATAAAAGGAACGGTGAAAGGAATTATTGGCGAAGTATTGGTTGATTTTATTGTTCATAGTTATCCGTTGCTGCAAAATATTGACACAGAAGAGAACATTAGATTGTATTCTCTAAAAGATATTGCCGCAATGAAGTTAAATGCCATTGCCGATAACGGAACGCGGCTAAAAGATTTTGTCGATATCGCTTATTTATCCAGCAAAATTCCATTGTCAGAAATGCTCAATGCGTATTCGCAAAAATATGGTAGCGAACCGATGCGGGCACTTCGAGGTTTGACTTATTTTGAGGATATTGATTTTAATGTGGAAATTAATTTGACTATCGCAGATTTTGATTGGAAAAAAATAAAGGAACAAATTTTACAAATGGTCAGGTTGTAATGCTCCATAAAGATCGTATTCCATTCATCACCCTTGCTTATTGTACGCTTTCTGTAGAAAACGATAACCTTGTATTTATAGACAAAGAAGGTGAGCATACCATTCCGGTTGGGCAATTTTCGATGATCAATCTTGAACCGGGAACAAAAATAACGCATTCCGCAGTTGCTTTGTGTGCAAAACACGGCGTTCTTTTGAATTGGATTGGCGAAGGCGGAGTGAGGGTATATTCTGCAGGTCTTGATACGAACAAACGAACCGATAGGCTTTGGAAACAGATGGAAATGGTTTTCAATAAAAACAAAAGATTGTCTGTTGCAAAGAGAATGTACCAATATCGTTTTGGAACTGTTGCCAAACTCACAAGCGTGAATACAGAAAAATTGATGCTTATGGAAGGGAATAATGTCAAAAAGATTTATGAGAATTTGGCAATAAAATATAGCGTAGAATGGAACGGCAGGTGGTTCGACAACCGAGATTCAATCAATTTGGCGTTGAGCGTTGCCAATTCTTGCCTTTATGGAATTGCGCACACGGCGATTCTTGCCTGCGGATACAGCCCTGCTCTTGGGTTTATCCATGGCCGAACACCGCAGAGTTTTATTTTTGATGTCGCCGATTTGGTTAAATTTCAAACAGTAACCCCCATAGCGTTT
>BNUP01000119.1 GCA_025997455.1 Fibrobacterales bacterium
GGTCGGGTGCAAAATTTAGTTGAGGTTTCGGTAAAATCATCTATCCCTGAACTTGCAATTGTGTATTTGGGAAACCTTGTAGGAACTGTTGCCGTTGGGACTTTAATTGCATTTTCGGGCAAAGCACAGGCGATTGCAAAGGTAGAGGAACTCGCTTACTATAAATTGAATCTGCCGCTTTTACAAGTTTTGGTGCTTTCGATTTTTTGCGGAGTTATGATGTTTGTCGCAGTTACGGGTTTCAAAAAAATAGAAGACCCCGTGGGAAAACATTTGGCAATTGTGCTGCCGGTTATGGTTTTTATATTATCGGGTTTTGAACATTCAATAGCGGATTTATTTTATTTCACCGCAGGACACGCGTGGAGTATTGCCGCCGTGAAGTTTAGCGCAGTTGCCGCTGTGGGAAATTTGATTGGCGGTTGTTTTGTGCCTCTATTCTCTAAAAGGAATCTCTAAAAACTCTCTTTGTAACACAATTCCACAGATTTGAGTTTTTAGAGACGACGGTGAACACGCATAAAATACACTCTCTCATAGTTCGCCCGTGACGGCGAACCTACATAAATAAATGTTTTATCGATTCGCCAATGTCGCTTGTTAAATGATGATTAACTCCTACTTATTTAATCATCATTTAACAAAGCAACTAATCGAAATTCTGTGAACCGCCGCTAATTCGGGATGTTTTTGATACGCATAGTCGGCTTGCAGCCACGAGGTTGGCGTTATTCCCGCGCCAAGTGTGAGACTTTCCGTCTCACGAAAACTCACCAATCCCGCCCTTAAAGAAAAGTGAAAATTCGTCTCAAATTCCAAACCAGCACCGCTCGATAAAAACCAATTACCAGCATTTTTCCAAATTCTCGTTTCGTGCTCGGATTCGGAATGCAATAATCCCGTGCTTTGAAAGTAAGCATTTAATTTCCCGTAGAAATACGGAAACGGTTCGGAGAACTTAAATGCTATTTGCGTTTCGGGCGAGGAATATTCAAAATACCCGCTCTCCCATTTAACCGCCGATGCGGTAAAACCCTTCACCACTGCAGACACGGCAAATCGCGGCGAAAATTCATAACCTCCCGCCACATCGGAGCGAAACCCCCACCCGCTTTGGTCTATTGAGCGATGCAACAAATGCAAGGCAAAGGCAAAATTCCACTGCCCAAAACTCCGCCCCCACGCACTTGTAAAGAGATAATCCGCAATATTCAGCGTATTGTAATTATCGCCTTCCGGCAAAGGGTCGCCTTCTTTAATATAGGGAATATCACTTGCACCAAAACGAGACATTGCAAAAGCGAGCGTTCCTGCTGAGCAATATCCCTCCTTTTTTGATGACACATTAACTGCATAATCAAAACTCCCCCCGATTTTTCCGCCGCCCTCTGCCTCGCCGCCAGACAATTCAGAAGGGGGACATCTCCCGCCCAAAGGCAAAGCCATAGTCACGCCGTTATATGCACTCCCTTCAAAGTAAGAGTTATGCGAAAATGCAATTGCCAATTTTTCAAAATCCGCAAGTTGCAGGGAATTTTGCACTAATGAAGGTAAATCATTTTGCACGGGCAACGCCGCACTTCCAAGACCTGCAGACTTTGCTCCCTGCACGGCATTCAGGGAATTATTCGCCCCAACCACGCGCTCGGCATTAGAAAAAGCAAAAAAACAGAAAATCAAAAAAAAGAAAGGCACAAGAAAAATATAGTAATCTCCGAAGAACTCCACAAAACTTTATCTCATAAAACAGGAGTTCTTCGGAGACGACGGCGAACGGCTCAAATTTGCATAAAAACCCCGTTCGTCCATGTCGCTTTTAAGCACGGACTAACTCTTCACAAGTTAGTCCGTGCTTACTTTAAGTTACCCTTTCTTATTCTGTTGCCCGAACCATTGCAGGTAATCGCGTTCCTCTTCATTTAGCGATTGCAAGCCCTGTCTATTTATTTTATCTAAAATCTCGTTCAATCGTTCTTCTTTCTGGTTTGAATTTCCTCTATAAACTTCCCCGCTCAAAGGCACATTCCCGCGTTTCGCCTTTTCGGACTTCTCCGCATTTTTCTTAAAAAACTCCTGCGAGTAATGCTGTTGCTTTCCGCTTTGCTCCAAATTAAAAATCGACCGCAGAGAAAAGTTTTTCTGCCAAAAAAGCATAAACAAAAAGCCGCTCAAAACACCGCCCAAATGAGTAAAATGTGCAATGTTATCACCGCTGTTCGACATAAACAAATCGATTGCGATAAATATCCAAATCGCATGTTTAATTTTCATAGGTATAATAAAAAACATCAAAATAACCCGTTCGGGAAATAAAAACGAATATGCCACCATAACCCCGAATAGTGCACCGCTCGCGCCTATAATCGGCGAATCTCCCATAAATCCGAATAGATAAAAGGGAACGCTGAAAACGCCCGCAAACACACCAGAAACTAAATATAGAGCGGTAAAATTCCCCTCGCCGAGTGTCTCTACAACTTCTACCGAAAACATCCAAAACATAAGCATATTAAAAAGTATATGCATAAAATTTATGTGTATAAAAGCATAACTCAAAAATCGCCATAATTCGGTGTAATGACTTGGTCGCAGAGAACCATAGACGAGTTCAAAATATCTGAAATCAGACACCCAAGACAGCAGATAAATTGCCGCGTTCAACAGCAAAATCACCTGCATTACCTTGGGCAATTGCTTAAAAGACGGCAATCCGAGCATTTAAACCTTCTTCAAATACACTGCTCCCAAAGGAGGCAGGTTCAAGTCTAAACTATGCGGACGACCGTGTGCTTCAATGTTTTTTGTCCAAACTTCACCGGCATTACCGAGATTACTGCCGCCCCACAAAGCGGAATCTGAGTTGAAAATTTCAACCCATTTTCCTTCTAAAGGTGCACCTACGCGATAAGGAGTTCTCGGCACCGGAGTAAAGTTAAAGGCACACAAAATCACCTCGCCCTTTGCACTCCTGCGGGCAAATACAATGGTAGAATTATCCACATCATCGCAACTAATCCACTCAAATCCTTCCCAATGGTGGTCTATTTCCCACAAAGCAGATTCATTTTTGTAGATCGCCCCCAAAGACCTCATCATATCGTGCAGAGTTTTATGAACTTCATAGCCGAGCAAATGCCAATCCAAAGAGTGTTCCTCGCTCCATTCAACTCCCTGCCCGAACTCGCTCCCCATAAACAGCAACTTCTTTCCCGGATGTGCATACATATAAGAATACGCAAGGCGCAAGTTAGCGAACTGTTGCCAACAATCACCCGGCATTTTGGAAAGCATACTCCCTTTTCCGTGAACCACCTCGTCGTGACTCAAAACCAAAATGAAATTCTCGGAATACGCGTAAATCATACTGAAAGTTAAATTGTGGTGATGGTATCTGCGATGAACCGGTT
Source organism: Fibrobacterales bacterium (assembly GCA_025997455.1). Taxonomy (GTDB): domain Bacteria; phylum Fibrobacterota; class Fibrobacteria; order Fibrobacterales; family Fibrobacteraceae; genus BNUP01. The sequence goes on from BNUP01000119.1 coordinate 3,408, forward strand.
CTTTTGACATATAAGTTAAAAAATCATTCATCCAACCCATATTCCACTTGTAATGAAAACCTAAGCCCCCCTGTTCGGGCGGTTTTGTGATAGCGGCAAAACTCGTAGATTCCTCCGCTATTAAAATTGCGTGCGGGGTGACTTTTCCCATTATAGAATTGAGATGTTTCAAAAATTGAATCGTGTCGTAATTGACATTTCCGCCGTCTTTGTTCGGTATCCATTCCCCCGCATTTCTGCCGTAGTCCAAGTAGAGCATACTTGCAACCGCATCAACGCGCAAGCCGTCAATATGAAATTCCTTTAACCAATACATCGCATTTGAGATTAAAAAATTTGCGACTTCCGTTCTGCCGTAATTGAAAATATAAGTGCCCCAATGCGGGTGTTCGCCCTGTCTTGGGTCGGCGTGTTCATAACAGGCACTGCCGTCGAATCGTCCGAGCGACTCGGCATTTTTTGGAAAGTGTGCAGGAACCCAATCTAATATGATACCAATATTATTTTGATGACATCTATCTACAAATCTGCGGAACTGGTCGGGTGTGCCATAGCGGCTTGTAGGTGCGTAATAACCGGTAACCTGATAACCCCAAGATTGATCCAAAGGGTGTTCCATAACCGGCATAAACTCAATGTGCGTGTAGCCCATATCTAAAATGTAAGGGATAAGCGAATCGCCGATTTCGTCCCAATTCAAAAACCGTTGCGGATTTGCCGGGTCGCGTTTCCACGAGCCTGCATGAACTTCATAAATATTCATAGGGCGACCGAAAACTTGTGTCGCGCTGTGAGTGCTCATATAAAGTTCGTCTTCCCATTTGTAGCCGTCTAAGTGAGTGACCACGCTTGCAGTGTTGGGTCTGAGTTCGCTGAATTTTGCAAGAGGGTCTTGCTTTTGAATCATATTTCCGGCGCGTGAATGAATCTCAAAGCGATAGTATTCGCCTTCTGCAATTTCGGGAATAAAAATTTCCCAAATACCGCTGTTCCCGCGAATGCGCATCTGATGCCTGTGTCCGTCCCAAGAATTGAAATTGCCTATAACGGCTACCGAGTTTGCATTTGGAGCCCACACCGAAAAGAGAACGCCTTTAATTCCCTCTTCCTCGTAAAAATTTGCACCGAGTTTGCGATAGAGTTCATAATGCACACCCTTACCCATAAGGTGCAGGTCAAAATCCGAGAGGACGGGAGCAAATGCATACGGGTCTATTACGGAATAGTTGGCACCGTTTTCGAGTTCAATATTCAGTCGATAAATAAAATGCTTAAACGGAGTCTCTATTTGCGCCTCAAAAAAGCCCGAATCACCCAATTTTTCAAATTCAAATTTTTTCCCTTTGATATCCGAAGTTACAGCCTCGCCGATAATAGCCTTTGCACCGAGCAAAAATACTCTAACGCTGATTTTCTTTCCCTCGTCTATGGGGTGCAAACCCAAAATTGAAAAAGGATCCGCACATTGAAAATCGTTCAAAACTTGCATTTCTTTGGGCTTAACGGTTGTCCATTTTAGCCATGCGGGAGCGGTTTCTTTTTTTGCCTTCTTTGGTGTAATCTCAGACATAGCAACTTTTGCTTCTTTCATAGGTAAGTCTCCATTTGAAGGGTAAGGTAGAAAAAAGTTGAGAGAGTAAAGTTGAAAGTGTAAAGTGGGGAAGAGGGAGAAGAGTAGAGAGTAGAGTTAAGAAGAACTCGTCATTCTGTGCGACCGTTGCAGAATCCACAATGAGGTATGCATAATATGGGGCGTTCTATCCACACCGCGTTCCCTTGTTAATTTTACTTTGCATTGCAGGGTGGGGTATAGGGTGTGGCGTGTGGGGTGTGGAGAACTCGGCAGTGCAGACGGGACACCAAGCCGATAGGCGACTGGGCAGACTAACTTATTTCTTTCTTTTCTGCCAATCCAAAAAATGCAATGATAAATTTCAATTGCATCCATCCTCGTCATTCCCGCACCCCCCTCATGTCATTCCCGCGCAGGCGGGAATCCAAACTCTGTATTGCTACCGTAGAGAAATGAAATGAGTCAGATTATCATAGACTCGCCCCTGAATTTGCTGTACCTCTGGTAGAGCGAAACATTACAAAATTAATACCCCGCCAAATGTTGTGTTATAGGGCTTATCGATTCCAATTTTTCCTTGAGAGCATCCATGTCTCAAATATAGAAACATATTGCCCGCCTGTCAAGTCTAAATGTAAAAATAATTTACGGACAATTCCTAACACCCCACAACAGTCACAATTTTTCCTTCTAAACTTTCCTTTAGTGTAAAAATCTTATCTTCCCACTTTTTTGAATCGTCTCTGTCAAAAATCACCAAATGACCATCCGAAACTCCGTAAGTGTCCATATATGCGGCAATTTGCTCTAAACTTTTACCGAACGGTTGATTACCTTTTATTTTTAATTCAATGGGATATTTATGGTCATTATAAACAACACATAAATCGGAACGACCGCTTCCGCTTGCCATTTCCCTGATAATATCGCCGCCACCATTTACCACCCTCTGCAAAAACGCCTGCATCACCAAGTGCGGAGCAGCCTCTTTGTAGTCAAACCTTTCTTCCCAAATTTTGCTGTTCTCTCGCCAAAAAACTTGAAAATCTCTCATCAAATAATCTATATCTATTTTGCCGTCTTTAAGATAACGAGGCATAAGCAACTCAGGATTTTTCTGTTTCATAGAATCTTGAACCGTCCAACTTAAAGCCCTGCCTATCATCTCCGCATATATGGGATTGCCCGGCACAACAGTCCCATTCTCCAATTCGCGAATAATGCCCAAATCGCGGGTATAGAGAAAATCGTTAGTGTTCTTGTTAATATCGCCCTCGCCCGTAATCATAGGTTGCACAACGCTACGAACTCTCGGTTCTTTGAGGCGTTCCATAAGGCTGTCGAAATGCACATCTCGCCTGCGAATTAGAATTTGTATGGCTTGGTGTGCCATATTTTTTGTGATGGTTTGCGAAAAATCTCTGTTTGTAATTTCGTCTGCACATTCGCGGGCAATGGCGTTCACAAGCCAAGGCTGTCCAAGTGTTTGTCTATAAACAAATTCAAAAATACTTTCCTCAAATTTTTGTCCTGTATTTGCTGTATGCTGCAGGTAAAGTTCTTTAATTTCTTCTTCTGTAAAGTTTCGCAAGGTCAAGGCTTTGCTAACAACATTAA
>BNUP01000120.1 GCA_025997455.1 Fibrobacterales bacterium
TATTGAAGTCGGGATGCCGCTCTTTGATATTGCCAACTTAAATTCTGTTTGGGCAGAGTTTAACGCTTATGAATCCGATTTGCCTTATTTGAAGGTCGGCGATTTAATAGGTTATACCGTGAGTGCCGTGCCGAATGAAGTTTGGACGGGGCGAATAGAATTTATTTCTCCGATAGTTGATGAAATGTCTCGGACTGCAAAGGTGCGAATGGAATCGCAGAATAAGAACTCAAAATTGAAACCAGGTATGATAGCAAACGCACTTATTCACAATGCAAAAATCAGCGGCGAGATGATAATTTTACCCAAAAGTTCATTGCTCTGGACTGGGGAACGGTCAGTGGTTTATATCGCACGGCGCTTAGAAAATTCTTCCTTATCTTTTTCATTGCGTGAGGTTGAGTTGGGACCGTCGCTTGGTGATTCTGTTTCGGTTTTGAACGGAATTGAGGAAGGGGAATTAGTGGTTGCAAGCGGAGTTTTTGCACTTGATGCAAGCGTGCAACTCGCGGGCAAAACGAGTATGATGAACAGAACTTCTGCCGCCGAATTTGACTTCTCTGCCGAACGGGCAGGTGATGAAAAAGGCGGGGGGAAAGGGGAGTTTCAAACACAATGCCCCCCTGCCAGCCCTGAGGGCGAAAATGGCGGGGGGAGTTTGAATAATGCAGGCGACTGCATTATTCAAAAAGGGGAGTTTCAAACACAAGGAGACAGTATGAACAAAGCAGCAATTTTGGCGGTAGCAACTTGCATTGCGGCAGGTAGCGCGGGGTGCGAGGAGCACAAGGGACACACACAGGGTGCGGTGCAAGCCGTGCAAACACAAACGGCGGCGGTTCAAACGACTGCGGCAAATGCACCTGCGGCGGTTGCGGAGCAACCAAAGATTCAGCAGGCTACTCTGCAGGTCAGCGGCAATTGCGAGATGTGCAAAATGCGCATCGAGAGTGCGGCAAAATCTGTGGCGGGCGTGAAAAGCGCGGTGTGGAATGTTAATTCAAAAATTCTCACCGTGAGTTTTGACGAATCCACAAATTTAGAACAGATAAGCAAGGCAATAGCCGCCGCAGGACACGATACAAAATCGGATAAAGCAAGCGATGCCGCTTACAATGCATTGCCGGGTTGCTGCAAATATCGCGGAAATTAGAGAGTGAAATTTCTCTTACAAAATCGCTTATTTTCTGTTTTGCTTATACTCGGCATTCTGGTTTGGGGTATTAGCGTTGCACCTTTTGATTTCGGGTTGCCGAACGAATTTCGTAACCCGATAAATGTAGATGCAATTCCGGATTTAGGCGAGAATCAGCAGATAGTTGCAACAGAGTGGATGGGCAGATCGCCCAAAGATATTCAGGAACAGATAACTTACCCGCTCACAACAGCACTGCTCGGCATTCCGGGTGTTAAAACAATTCGCTCAACTTCAATGTTCGGTATGTCGTTTATATACATAATTTTTGACGAAGAAATTGAGTTCTATTGGAGCAGGTCGCGAATACTTGAAAAATTAAATTCTCTTCCCGCAAGTTTATTGCCCGCAGATGTGAAACCCGCTCTCGGTACCGATGCCACTGCACTCGGTCAGGTGTTTTGGTATACTTTAGAAGGACGAAATCCAAAAACAGGTGAGCCGAACGGCGGTTGGAGTTCAGATTCATTGCGTTCAGTTCAGGATTTTTATGTGAAATATAATTTGGCGGCGGCAGGCGGAGTTGCCGAAGTTGCAAGCATTGGCGGTTTTGTGAAGGAGTATCAAATTGAGATAAATCCGAGTGCACTCACAAATTACAAACTTTCAATTATGGATGTTATGGGGGTTATTCAAAAAAATAATTTAGACATCGGTGCAGAAACTATTGAGATGAATAAAGTTGAATATATGGTGCGCGGAATCGGCTATATAAAAAGTTTGTCAGATATTGAGGAAAGTGTTGTTGCGGTTCAAAACGGTGCACCCGTGCGATTGAAGGATATTGCATTTGTGAATGTGGGACCTGCAACGCGGCGAGGAGGTTTAGATAAAGAGGGAGTAGAGGCGGTTGGCGGAGTTGCAGTTGCAAGACACGGAGCAAATCCGATGCAGGTGATAAACAATATAAAAGAAAAAATTCGTGAAATGAACGCAGGTTTGCCGAGTAAAATTCTCGCCGACGGAACAGAGTCAAAAATTCAAATTGTCCCTTTTTACGACCGTTCAATTTTAATAGAGGAAACTATCGGCACGCTAAAAACCGCACTTTCTCACGAAATTTTAATTTGCATTTTGGTGGTAACCGTGTTGGTTTTCAGGTTGCGGGCATCGCTTGTTATTGCATCGCTTTTGCCGCTTGCCGTCCTTGCAACTTTTATCATAATGAGTATAGTCGGGATTGAGGCGAATGTTGTTGCACTTTCGGGTATTGCCATTGCAATAGGCGTTATGGTTGATGTCGGTGTGGTTATGGTTGAGTCGATAATTAAAAATTCCGAATTGCAAATTAAAAATAACTCCGGCGATTCAACGACTTCTTCAAAAGATTTTTTGAATACAATTTACACTTCCGTTAAATCGGTTACTGCTCCTTTGCTAACCGGAATGGCAACTACGATTATCGGATTTATTCCCGTGTTTGCACTTACCGCCCAAGAGGGAAAATTATTTAAACCGCTTGCATATACAAAATCATTCGCGTTGATTTCCGCGTTATTGCTCGGCTTTGCAGTGTTGCCTACAATTGCGTATTATATTTTGGGGGCAGGGGGGCTTCGCGGTTTTGCCGCTCGCTTGTCCCCCCGCAACGCCCTAAAAAAAAATGCATTAGCAATTCAAAAAGGAATTAGAATTTTTGTAATAGTAATCGCGACAATTTTCCTCGCCGTTGAGTGGTTGCCGCTTGGGCATTCGGCGGGCATTTTTTGGAATGTCCTGTTTGTGGTTTTAACGGTGGGTGTAATATTGGCGTTTCTTTGGTCGCTTGTATTTTTCTATGAAAAAATTTTGCGTTGGTGTCTCGCTCATAAAACTCAATTTTTAATTTTGCCTGTTTTAATAATAATTTTTGGGTTAATAATTTGGAAAAATACAGGCAAGGAATTTATGCCGAATTTAGATGAGGGAACTTTTTTACTGATGCCCACCGCTATGCCGCACACGGGTATAGAACGAACGAGGGAACTTATCTCCGAACTCGACAAACGAATTTCTTCAATTCCCGAAATTGAAAGCACAATAGGGAAATGGGGAAGGGCAAATTCCGCACTTGACCCCGCCCCCGTGCAGATGTTTGAAAATACCATAAATTACAAGACGGAATTTACTCTCGATTCAAACGGGCAAACAATAAGGCAATGGCGACCGCATATAAAAAGTGCAGATGATATTTGGAATGAAATTGTGAAAGTCACCGAACTTCCGGGATTAACAAGTGCACCGAAACTCGCTCCAATTGCCGCTCGACAAGTGATGTTATCCACGGGAATGCGTGCATCTATGGGTATAAAAGTTTCAGGACCGAATTTGGAGGCAATTGAACAGGGAGGAAAACTTTTAGAAACTGCGTTAAAAGAAGTTCCTTCAATAAAGAGTGAAACTGTTTTTTACGACCGCTCGGTGAGTGCTCCGTATTTGGAAATTCATTTGGAACGCACCGAAATGGCTCGCTACGGTTTGAATGTTGAGGATTTACAAAATGTAATTTCTGCGGCGGTCGGCGGAATGTCGCTCACCAATACGGTGGAAGGCAGAGAGCGATATTCGGTGCGTTTGAGATACCCGCGCGAACTTCGCAATTCTCCCGATGCATTGGAAAAAATTTTAATTCCCACAATGGGCGGTGCACAAATTCCGCTCGGTTCGGTTGCAAAAATTGAATTTGCAAAAGGCGCGCAAATGATAAACAGTGAAAATACATTTTTAACGGGTTTCGTTTTGTTCGATAAAGTTGCGGGCATTGCGGAAGTTGATGCCGTTGAGAATGCGCAGGATTTTTTACTGAAAAGAATTGAGAGCGGTCAGTTAAAATTGCCGAACGGAGTTTCTTATAAATTTTCGGGAACTTATGAGCAGCAACAGCACGCCGCCAAAACACTGCTTATTGTAATTCCCGTTGCATTGCTCGCGATTTTTCTTGTGCTGTTTATGCAGTTCAAAACCATTACTGCGAGTTGCATACATTTTTCCGGTGTGTTTGTGGCTTTTGCCGGAGGATTTATTATGCTGTGGTTATATGGGGAAAATTGGTTTTTGAATTTTGAAATCAGCGGCATAAATTTGCGAGAGGTTTTTCACATTCACGAGATAAATTTGAGCGTTGCTGTTTGGGTTGGGTTTATCGCATTGTTTGGCATTGCCACAAATGACGGCGTTTTAATGGGAACTTACATTCACGAAACTTTTTTGAAAATCAATCCCAAAACAAAAATAGAAATTCAAAATGCCGTGGTAATAGCAGGCTCAAAACGCATTCGCCCCGCCGCAATGACAACCGCCACAACTTTAATTGCACTTCTTCCCGTTTTAACTTCAACAGGAAAAGGCTCCGATATTATGGTGCCAATGGCAATTCCTGCATTCGGCGGAATGCTTATTCAAAGTATCACTATGTTTGTTGTGCCCGTGTTGCAATGCGTGTGGAGGGAAAGGGCTGTTACAAAGAACCCAAGTCCTTAAAAAGTTCCTTCAAAAAATTGTCATCACCGTGTGGGAGAATTAAATCTTCGGATGGTGCAAAAAACGGTTCTCCTGCACGGAGCGGAAATAATGAACCGCTTGTTAATTTGCCGTCGTCGTTTAAGTCTTTGAAATAGTAGAATTTATATGTGCCTTCGGCGAGACCGTTAATTTCAAAATGTCCGTTTTCATCGCACTTTGCTGTGAAAATTTTTCCGAGAGAGCGAATCGATGATTTAGCGGTTTTGCGAATTGTCGTTTCCTGCAAAACGATTATAGTTTGTACATCACCGCCGGGAATATCACCTTTAAGCGAGGCGAGTTTTAATTTTGAAACAGTGTTGAATTGAGTCAATAATTTTTCTTGGAAAAGCGTATCGACAACCGAGTCTTGCACAACTTGAACAAATTTTATTCTTGAACCGGCAGACCAAATCGGCGGAATTTCCAAATGAGTTGCATCGGTTTGTTTAACCTCAAATTTTGCACTGTCTTTATTTACATAAAGGCGAAGTTTTGGAATAATTGTATCGGCGGAAATCGGGTGGTTATATGAAATTTTTATCGGTGAGTTCGGCAGAACATCTGCGGCGATTTTTGAAGGTTCAATTCTTGAAATTGCAGTAGGCACAATGCTTTTTTCTTCTATTTTTTTGAAACGAAATTTTGTGGAGTTGAGAGTTTGCGAAAGTTGCCTGCCAAGCGAATCTATAACTGCTCTGCAAACTACATTATATAAGGTATCGTTTTGCAAACCTTGAACTACAAGTACGGGATTTTTGCTCAAATCTTCCAAATAGAAATCTGTGGGAAAAATGGTGTCTCTTGCAGTTGCAAAGGAACAATTTAAGAGAGAATCAAAAAGGACATTCCGCGAAAAAGAAAGTTCAATTTCAGAATTGCCTCTTTGTGATGTGGCATCCAAACTTATTGAAGATGTGTCCAAATCGCCAAGCGAAAAGTTGAGTTGCAGATCGCCCCCGTCAATAACAACGGGATATTTTGCAACTCCTGCTATTTCCAAATCTGTTTCCAATTTTTGATTGTTGTTCTCATCGAGAAATGCGAGTGCCAAATACTCTCCCGCCTGCATTCCACGCAAAGTTCCGTTTCCCAAACTATCGGTCTGCGCGATATATTGCGGAATTTCCTTTGTAATATTCGGGGTTGTATCCACCTCCGCCGTAATTGTGGAATCGCGGAATTTTCTCAAATAATTTTTATGCGCCCGCACGGCACCGACAGGATAAAACGCAACAACGGGAAATTTTTTCTTTTTGATAAGCGAGTCCTGCAAATATACGGAAAAATCGGCTTTAAGTGAATCCAAAAAATCTCCGGTTGAAAATAAAATTTGAAATGATTTTTCGAGCGGATTATTTCGCAAATCTTTCACGGCGTTGGTTATTGTGAGCGTGTAGGTAGTATTGGAATCGAGCGGTTCATCGGTGTAAATTCGCATTTTGTCACCATCGACTTTAACTCTTAATTTTCCCACTATGGGCGGTGAAATTGCAACTGCTCCGCTTGGCGGTTTTTGCACTATCCATTCGTCAAATTGTAGCGTTATATCAAGAGTTGTGCCCTGCTTAACGGAATTTGGTGCAAGCGAAGTTCCGCTGACTCTGGGCGGAAATTTGTCTTCCGATCCTCCGCCGGGTGCAACCACTGTGGCACAGGAAAAGAGCAAAAATACGATTAACAAAAAAAACGGCACGATGGGAAGGTAGATAATTGTCACTCGGCGATGCAAGAGAGTAAAGAGTAAAGAGTAGAGAATAATAACTTTTCACTCTACACTTTCAACTCTTGCACTGCCGAGTTCTCCACACCCCACACCCTACACCCCATACCCCTGCATTGCAAAGTTTCTACCTTCCCATATATGCTTCACCTTTCAACCCAAGAACGCTTCGTAAATC
>BNUP01000121.1 GCA_025997455.1 Fibrobacterales bacterium
GCTTCTGAAACATAAATATCTCCTACATGGAATTAAAAAATAATAATTATCTCTAAAAATTGTACGATTTTTAGATTTTTTTTATATATTTACAATATGTTGAACCCACTTGAAACGAAAAGGAACCCTGTGAACTTCCATCTCCTAATAATATTATTGATTTTATTTCAAATATACCCATTACTATAATTGCTACTGTACCAAATGTGGCTTCAAGTGTGGCTTACTCCCCAGAATGGGTAAAATCGGCCCGTCAATCAAAAGTTAATACACTTTTAATGGGTGGCGGTTTTTTGTCAAAGGAACGAAGAAAACTTTTAGAAAATGTATGGGATGCGACATGTTATAATCTTTTTGGAATGAGTGAAATGTTTGGTCCTATTGCAGCAGAATGTACATTTCGTGATGGTATGCATTATAGAAACGATTATTTATTCATTGAAGTTATTGATCCTGTAACTCACAAACCAACACAAAATGGCGAAATTGGTATTGCCGTATACTCCTCGTTGTGGCAAAAGGGTTTTCCTCTTTTAAGGTATTGGTCGGACGATTTTATTAGTATCAATATGGAAACATGCAAGTGTGGCAGCAGCCTGCCGCGATTATATTTTCATGGGAAAATGGCTGATCATATATATAGTCAAGGCGTATATGTATTCCCTGAGCATGTAGAAAATATACTGTTTGAAAATGGTTTTATCGGAGATTATAAAGTTAAAATATCGAACGAAAAGGTCGAAGTCCTGATTGAATCATCAAAAACAAACAATACCGATACAATAGTAGTGCAATTGACTAAACTACTTTCAAAAAGAGTAGAGGTTATTTTTTTACCATACGGAGCATTAAACTATTCTAGCTTCGGCAATCGATTCGAAATAACACAAGATTGGAGGAAATAAAACTATGCAAAATATTTTACTGTTATTTAAAAGAACTATAAACGCTGTTTTGCCAAATCAATTATTAAAATTATTTTGGAATCTAAAATATAGTTCGTCAAATTTAGGAAAAGAAAGAGAATATATATTGCGAATATTTTGTTCCAAATTGTTATTAAATAATGAAAATAATAAATTTCTCATGGAAAAGGCTAAAAAAGAAAAAATAAGGTTCTCGGCACAATGCGCTCAAGATATTATTGCATATTTATTTTTCAAAGGAAAGAATAGAGGTTTTTATATTGAGATCGGGGCAAATGATGGTTACACAGGTAGTACAACTTTTTGGGCGGAACAATTAGGGTGGAACGGTATTTGTGTTGAACCGGAGAGAAAAATATTTAAAGAATTAAAAATGAATAGACTTTGTAACTTATATAATTTTGCAATATCGGATGAAAATAGAAATGGTGTAGAATTTATTAATTTTCCAAAAAGGACATCCCGAAGTGGAATTTCAGAGACCATGTCTAAAAAACAAATTGATGAAGCAAGAAGTTATAGCTATATGTCAACTATAACTGTGGACACATTAACATTCAATGATATGATGAAAGATTTTCCGGACATAAGGCATGTTGATTTTTTGAGTATAGATACCGAAGGTCATGAAATGAATGTTATACAGTCGATAGATTTTGATAAATATTCTTTTGGACTAATATCGATAGAAACTGGAGAAAGTAGCGATGTTTCTAAATTTGTTGAAAAACAAGGATATAAAATATTAATGATAGCAGGAAGTGATGTCATTTTCATAAAAGAGGTTGTATCATGAAAAAACGCAATTGTTCACAAAATAATGCACTGGATGAATCATTTGCATCTACAGGTGTTAATGAAGTTCCGAATTTTGTAATAAGGAACGATAAAATAGAATTACCGAAAGTACGGTATATTATTTCATACGCCTGTAATTTGAAATGCGAGTACTGTTTTTATCCATTTCACGAAAAAAAAATATGTGAGAGAGCAGAATTGGCAGACTCATTTGAAAAATGGTCTCGCAAACTAAATCCTAGCATCGTTACTTTGTATGGTGGTGAACCTTTACTAAATCCTGATATAGTTGGGATAGTATCCGATGCACGCAGTTATTGGAAGGATTCCATAATTGAAATCATTACGAATGGGATATTGCTTTCAAATATTTCAAAAGATGTACTTAGAGTTTTCAGTGAAAATAATGTCTATGTCACAATTTCACGCCATTTACGCACGCAAAATCATTTAGATAAAATTGCCGAGTCATTCTCACAACTAAAACAATTTGGCATTACACACAGTGTCTATAAGGCGGATCTATTGTGGCGAGCCTTGTATGCTATTGACGATGATGGCGTTCCTATTCCGCATAATGAAAAAAAACCAGAAGAATCTTTTGCAAATTGCGATGGGATTAATACAACTTCTATACGAGGCAATTGTTTGTATAAATGTGCAAATGTGGCGACATGTACAGAAATGGTTAAAAAGGGATTGTTGAGCAATGAATGGAACGAATTATTAACGCATAAACCTATATCTTTTGAAAATACAACAGCAGAAATTTTGGAATATTTAAATCAGGGCGTTATGTCAGCATGTTCTCTGTGTACAGTCAAATACCCGGAAATACATGAACCAAAGCAATTTTCTGGCAAAAGGCTTCAACAAATGAAATATGCCATACAGCAGCGAATTCATAACGATAAATCGAAATTATCTTTCGCACAGACTCCGCCTCCATTGGTCACTCGCCGTGCTGGTGAGCGTATAACACTATCACTCAACTCGACCGAATATGCTACTTTCCGATGGTGTCCTGCTGGTACATTTATGATGGGTAGTCCGGATAATGAAATTGGTAGAAATACAAATGAGTCACAATATCAAGTAACATTTTCTCGCGGTTTTTGGATACTCGAAACGCAGGTAACTCAAACAATGTGGGAATGTGTGATGAAATATAATCCTAGTTGTTTTAAAGGAGCAAAATTTCCTGTTGAACAGGTATCTTTCGATGCTTGTCAGAATTATATTCAAAAATTAAATGATTTGAGCGTTGGTATTCCAGGTTTAAGGTTTTCGTTGCCGACAGAAGCGGAGTGGGAGTACGCTTGCCGTGCCGGCACAACGACAGCGTATCATTTTGGAAACATACTAAATCTGCATCAAGCAAATTTCGAAAAGCAACAGACGAAAACCGTTGGAGCGTATCTGGCAAATGCTTGGGGATTATACGATATGCATGGTAATGTATGGGAGTGGTGTTCAAACTGGAATTGCGACTATCCAAATAGTCCTGTAACCGATCCTATAGGAAAATCCACCGGTACGCATCGTATTGTTCGCGGCGGCGGCTGGAATAGTCTTGCTATTGATTGTCGAACCGCGGAACGTCTTCCCATTCATCCATCACTCAATTTCAGTTTTCTTGGACTTCGTCTCTCTCTGATTTTCGAGGAATTATAATATGAATAATAATAAACGATTGAAACCATTGTTAGTTGTCCCAAGAACTAACGAAGAATTACGATTTTTTAGCATCAAGGAAAACTTGATTCCATTGGGCATTGCTTATCTTAACGGTATGCTTAGAACAAATAGAATTCCAGTTGAATGCATTAACTTAAATTTTGTTAATGGTTCTGTTTCAGAAGTAATTTATCAAACCGTGAAAGATTTAAATCCCGACATTATTTTGTGTGGGGGAACTTTGCTTGAGTACAGAGCGATACAAAATGTATTTAAGGCAGCACGAAATGCAAACCCTAATATTTTGACAGTATCGGGAGGCTCTGGAATTTCAGCCGAACCAATTCTTTTTTCTGAAATGCTGGATTGCGATTATTCAATTGTTGGTGAAGGTGAGGTAACATTGCTGGATCTCCTGGTTGCCTTGGAATGCGGTAACGATACATCTCAAATTGCTGGTCTAGTTTTTAAGAATAATGGAAAATACATAAAAACTAATCCGCGATGTGTCATTGAAAATTTGGACACGATTATATTTCCTTCTTATGAAGGATTAGGCATTGAAAGTTTGTTTGAGTTTCAAAAAAACAAATACAGATATTTACATACCGATTATTGCTTTGACAATATTCCTCGTACTATTCCAATGACACTAAGTCGAGCGTGCCCTTATAATTGCAAATTTTGTTTCCATTCGTTAGGTAGCAAATATCGTATACGAACATTTGACAACTTTTTTGCCGAACTTGAGCAATGGATTGCCAAATACGATATTAACAGTTTTATACTTCATGATGGTTTATTTGGAATAAATGAAAAATATATCCTTGAATTTTGTTACCGGGTAAAGGAGTACAAAATGAATTGGGTCGCTCAAACAAGGGTAGAGATTGCCTCAGTTGAAGTACTTGAAGCAATGAAAGATGCGGGATGCAGATCGATTTTATTTGGCTTTGAAAGTTACTCACAAAAAATACTTGACGACATGAACAAGAAAATAAATTATACGGATTTAGATAAGGCAGTGGCAAATACAACAAAAGTAGGAATTCGGTTTCATGCCAATCTTTTATTCGGAGCAGAAGCCGATGATAATGAAACATTTGAAACATCTTTTAATTGGTGGAATAAGCATAGGGACTATGGAATTTGGTGGTTTACGATTAGAGTCTTTCCAGGTTCAGAATATTTTAAAAATAGCTTTAAACGCAGGTTGATTACAGATACAAAACAATTCATCGAAGCTAATATACCCGACATAAACATGACAACATTATCATCTTATGACTGGAATAGAATAATACGGATACTCAATTTTATGAGAATTGATAAATATAATTATGGACATGTTATCAGCATACAAAGTGATAAAGGTGAGGCATTGTTACAATGTCCAAAATGCAACAATAAATTCAATGTCTCTCAAGTTACCTCTGAAATATTAAAATCTAGCATTATTTTTACTTGTCCTAATTGCCATATAGATCGAAATTATACTACAAAAGATTATTCTTTTGAACAAGAAATTATATTGAAGGAACAATTGGAATGTGATAAAAGCCAAAACCTATTTATTGATCGATGGATAGTCAGTAGAATGAATTATCACCGTGTGGCAATAGTTGGTTCTAATTCAATTTCAGATATTTTTTATTCTGAATTATTAAGATTTGGAATAGAGGCATATCAATGGAAATTGAAAATATTAGATAATGGCATATTTAATGAGCGGAAAATAATTAAAAAGGACGATGATGTTAATAAACTTAATTTAGACGCGATTATTATTGCGGATTATGATCATTATAAAAAAATAGTACAATATATTCGAGATATCGACTACAAGGGAATTATAGATTTCGCTGTAAATGCGATTTTTAATATTGAATATTTCATAATTGACAAATTACATTCTTAGTAGAGGAGTAATAGAGTGCTTATTTTTATTTATGCAAACAATAAACAAAGAAGCAAACAGATTAAACAATTATGTGCTCAAATTTTTGAATATAGTGTCTATTTTGAAGATTTTAATTTCCAAAATATTGAAAACAATATTCTTATCATTGACAACGAAGATAGTCAAAATTTTGTTGGCATAACTTTTAAAAACTTGAATAATGTTTATTTATATGGACAAAATCAAATTTTCTCTATAATAAAGGATGATGAAAAACTTTTTTTATTACGAAATCAATATATTATTGAAAAACACTGGGATGCAGCTAAAAAAATTAATGATATTATATTGAATTCTGATTTTTTAGTAAGACGAACTAAACCAATAGGCTTCCCAGATTATTTCCAGATAGAAACAACTAACAAGTGTAATGCAGAATGTATCATGTGTAGTCATTATTATACTAGAAATGACAATTCATCACATCTATCTGACGGTATTATCGAAAGAATATATAGGATGCTTCCTTATATAAAGATCGTTGCATTAAATGGCAGGGGAGAACCATTTATTAATCCTTATATATCTTCTCAAATTAAGAAATTTTCTAAATTTGGAGCAAAAATTACTTGTAATACAAATCTATCAATCCTCAACGATAACTTAATTTCTCTGATATGTAAGCATTTCAGTAGTGTTCAGCTGTCCTGTGACGCAGCCACTAAAGAGACATATGAGTTAATTAGAAAAAATCTGTCATTTGATACTTTTTTAAAAAACTTAAGTTTGTTGCATGAAAAATCTCCCAATGTAGACAAAAATTTTGCAACAGTAATAATGAGGCAAAATATTAGAGAATTACCCGATATAGTCGAACTGGCAGGACGGACTGGAATTAAAATAGTTTCTTTTCTAAACATAAATACCGATATTATCATTAACAATAAACATGATAGTATGCTTAATTATCCGAATGTTCTACAATATTACTTGGATAAGGCAAAAAAAAACGGAGAAAAAGTTGGAATAAAAATAATAGCTCCATCGTATAACGAATTGCTTGTAAAGACTGAATTTAATCGTGAAGCGAAACTAATGAATTTAAGACCCATGAGTAAATTAGACAATGATATAAAACAAATGCTTATAGCAAGTAAAAAAATAATCCCATATATATTCAAAAATTATTTTGTAATTGAAGAACCCAAAAAATCAAATATAAAATGCAAAGGGATTTGTGATTGGCTTTTGAGAA
>BNUP01000122.1 GCA_025997455.1 Fibrobacterales bacterium
GGGCAAAGACGGGCACGACAGAGGTGCAAAGGTGGTTTCTACCGGCTATGCCGATATGGGATTTACCGTTGATATTGGACCTCTGTTCCAAACACCGGAAGAGGCTGCTCGAATGGCAGTTGAGAATGATGACGATGTTCTCGGCGTTTCATCGCTTGCGGCAGGGCACAAAACACTTGTCCCTGCGGTTATAGGGGAGTTAAAAAAACTCGGTCGCGAAGACATTATGGTCGTGGCGGGCGGAGTTATTCCCGCACAAGATTACCAATATCTCTACGATGCGGGAGTGGCGGGAATTTTTGGACCCGGAACCCCAATTGCAAAGGCGGGAAAAGAGATTATAGATGTGTTGTTGAAAGAATAAGCACTTATTTTTTTGGTGCGTTCGGCACACACCGCGTTCACAATTTTCACTCGGCAGTGCAGGGTGGGGTATAGGGTGTGGCGTGTAGGGTGTGGCTAATGGGGGTGTCATTCCCGCGCAGGCGGGACACCAAGCCGGCAGGCGACCAATTTCCACTCTGTGTTGTTTCCATTCTGTGTTGTTTCTATTTGACAAACCTCAAAAACTTTTCTATGTTTGAGTGTAGAAATTTATGGAGGTTGAATGCGTTCTTTATTTTCAGTGTTGTTTTTTGCGGTTAGTTCGTTTGCAGGCTTTTCAGTTCAGTCGTTAGAGTCCTCTTTGCAAAGTCAAAATCTCTCCATTCCAAGAATACAATTCATTAACAATTCGCAAGAAAATATAAACGGTTTCACTGCATACTATTATTTCACATCAACAGAACCGAATCTTGTTTTTGAATCCTACGATTTAAGAGGCGGTAATGGCTCGGTTGAGCATTTGGGCGGAGTTAATTATAGAGTTAAGTTGGATTTTTCTCAAATATCAATTTCTGCAAATTCTGCTTTTCCTGACAATTCAGGAATAGTTTTTAACGCTATTTTAGAATTCTTTGCGGGGTGATAAATGAGAAAAATTATAATCACATTTTATTGTATTTTAATTTGTTTGTTATACTCATCTTGCGGGTATTTATTTTGCTCTGATTCTTCACCTCAATCAGATGAAGGCAATTTAAAGCACAAATTATCTTTTGGAACTTATTACAGAAATTCTGAGAATATAATTCCATACAAGGAAATTTTAGTTTTAGATGGCGATAGTTCCCTATCTTTTATAAAAATTGCCTTTCCTGATAGTTCAGCCGACACCATAGAAATTATGAAAGGAAATTTTAGTGTGGCAAAGGACTCTTGTATTAAAAAATGGTATCAATTTGATCTTAATTCAAATATGCATTTAATTAAAAATGTCACAAAAGATTCGTTAGGTGTTGTGAAAATAGATTCTGTTTTAAATAAGACAAAATACGATTATATATTTAGCAGTTACGAACCAACTGTAATTTTGGATGTTAATGATGCGGATGGCTGTTTTTCTTTGGCATATAAATACTATGACGATTGGTATTGCGGAGGTTTTTATTTGGTTCGTCAAAGAACTTTTTGCAAAGACGAAAATTTTTATGATTGTGGCAAAAATTGTTCTACATCTTTAATAAACGGAGATCTACAATGAAATCACTCATCGCGTTTTTCGCACTTTCTTTTTCCCTCGCCTTTTCTGCTGAGAACTTTGGCGGAATCGGGCTTGCAGTCTATTCTACAAATGGCGGGGCTGGCGTTGAGCAAGTTGTAATTGGCTCGCCTGCAGATTCTGCGGGCATAAAGAACGGCGATTTGCTTATTTCCGCAGACGGAAATTCTCTTGAAGAGAAATCTTTGGCAGATGTAAAAAACATTTTACGCGGGAAAGCAGGATTTCCTATTGATTTGGAAATTCTGCGGTCAAACGATACCTTGCGTTTTACGCTTATCCGTGCTCCTTTGAAAATTCAAGAGGCAAACACACAAAACACAAATCTCCAAAAAAATAAAGGCGATAAATTTCTCGCCAAAGTTGCCACTCATAACAAACCATATAATGTTTATTTGGAAGGCAAAGATTCCACAAAAACAAAATCGCCAACTCCCGTTCCCGAAATTGCAATAACTGCATTCAGCAGGGAAGTTTTAACTTTTGATGCAAAACATCGCGGTAATGCCAATGTGAAAATTATCAGTACTGATGGTGATGTTAAGGCAATTTTTGCAGAAGTTTCCGTTAATACCGGTTCAAATTCTCTCAATTGGGACGGTGCAAATTTACCAAAAGGAACTTACATAGTCCATTTTGAACACAATGGCAAAATCATCAGTTCTTCGGCTGTGTTGCATTAGTCACCCATACCCTTAATCAAGTCCCTTAATTTTGCAGCCTCCTCAAAGTCGAGTCGTGCTGCCGCATCTCTCATTGCAATTTCTAATTCCTCTACGGAACGGGCATCGTATTGAATAGTAGCGGAATCCGCCGCTTGCAATAACTTTGTCCCGCGATTCCCCGCACCTTGCGACTTTCCCTTTCCACGCACCTCTTCCAACGGATCTTGAATTTCCAATAAGTCTTCAAGTTTTCGCTTAGTGCTGCGTGGCGTAATTTTATGTTCTAAATTAAATTTTATCTGTGTTTCCCGTCGCCGCCGAGTTTCGTCAATCGCTTTTTGCATTGCATCCGTAATTTTATCCGCATACAAAACTACGCGACCGTTCAAATTCCTGCTGGCTCGCCCCATCGTCTGAATAAGCGAACGATAATTTCTCAAAAAACCCTCTTTATCCGCATCCAAAATTGCCACAAGAGAAACTTCAGGCAAATCTAAACCCTCACGCAAAAGATTTATTCCCACGAGAACATCGAACTTTCCAATTCGCAAATCGCGAAGTATTCCGTGCCGCTCAAGCGTTTTAATTTCACTGTGAAGATACCTTGCTTTTACTTTTTTTTCAATCAAAAAATCGGTGAGGTCTTGAGACATTTTTTTTGTGAGAGTCGTAACTAACACCCGTTCGCTGTCTGCAACCGTTTTCTTAATTCGCAAAAGTAAATCGGCTATTTGCCCCTCAATTTGGTGCACTTCAATTTCAGGATCTAACAAACCCGTAGGTCTGTTTATCTGCTCCACTATTGCACCGCCGGTTTTTTGTAATTCGTAATCGGATGGAGTTGCACTAACAAAAAGCACCTGCGGCGGAAGTTTATATTCAAACTCCGCAAAATTCATAGGTCTGTTATCGAGTGCACAGGGCAATCGCCAACCATAATTCACAAGTGTAGTTTTGCGCGATTTATCGCCTTCACTCATCCCTCCGACTTGAGGAATACTCTGGTGACTTTCATCAACAATTAACAACCAATCCTTCCCAAAATAATCGAGCAGAGTATATGGTCGCGTGCCGGGCAACCGCCCTTCAACGATTCGCGAATAATTTTCAATACCTGAACAAATTCCCGTTTCTCTTATGAGTTCCATATCGTATCGAACTCTGGTAGAAATTCGTTGTGCCTCAACAATGCGTCCGCTGTTTTGAAAAAAATCAACCTGTTCATTCAGTTCTTTTTGAATTTGATTTGTGATTCTAATTCTGCTCTCCTCTCTTGTGACAAAATGTTTTGCAGGTGCAACAGTCATTTCTCGAACTTCCTTTATAGTTTCACCCGTAACCAAATGAAACCAAGACAATTTTTCTATTGTGTCTCCGAAAAGTTCAACCCGCAAACCAACATCGTCATAACTCGGATAAATATCTATTCGGTCGCCGCGCACTCTAAATGTTCCTCGTTCCAAAACAAAGTCGCTGCGGTCATATTGAATTGCCACCAAATCCCGTAAAATGCTGTCTCGTTCGCGTTCATCACCGGTTTTCAAACGCACCATCAACTCAAAATATTCCGCAGGACTCCCCAAACCGTAAATGCAACTCACCGATGAAATTATAATGGTGTCGCGCCGAGTTAGCAAATTTTTTGTGGCACGAAGCCGCAGTTTATCTATTTCATCGTTAATCGCCGAATCCTTATCTATGAATGTATCGCTTGCCACAATATACGCTTCGGGCTGATAATAATCGTAATAACTCACAAAATATTCCACCGCATTTTCAGGAAAAAATGCCTTAAATTCTTGGTAGAGTTGTGCGGCAAGAGTTTTGTTGTGCGTTAAAATGAGCGTTGGTTTTCCCAAGTTTTTTATGACATTTGCCATTGTAAAAGTTTTTCCGCTTCCCGTAACGCCGAGCAGAGTTTGAAATTTCTCCCCGTTTTTGAACTGTTTAATCAGTTCTTCTATCGCTTTCGGTTGGTCGCCTGCGGGTTTGTAGTCGCTTTTCAAAATAAAGGGTACCGGTTCGGCGGGCGGAGCAATGTGCAAAACTCCGGGAAGGCTTTCTTCTGGCGAAAGCGGTTTTACCGCCTTTGCAAAAGGATCGGGTGTTGCGGATTTACGAGAACGGGAAACAGGCATTTAAAATAACTCCTCAAACTCCGCTTTTAACGCCACATTTGAAGGATACAATTCCAAAATTTTTCGAGCGGTTTCTTTGGCATCGCCCAATCTTTTTTTATCTACATATTCATAAACAATATTTTGCAAACCGTAAATCGCCTCATCGTTTCCGTGCCTCGCCGCGAGCAAATAAGCATTCTCCGCTCGGTCAAACCAAGCAGCCTCAAACGATAAATTCCCCAAAAAAATTGCCGCATCGGTAAAGTTAGAATCCATTTGCAAAACCCTGTTCAAAATATCAATTGCCAAAAAATTCTTTTTATCTTCTGCCAAACAATCTGCAAGTTTATACAAAAGTTCCTTGTCATTCGGTTTCAGGGCAACCGCCTCGCGATAAGCGGAAATTGCCGAAGAATAATCCTTATTCAAACGATAAATATCTCCGAGATACACTAAAAAATCGGTCTCCTCAGGATTTTTTTGATACGCACTTTCAACCGTCCTTTCCGCATTTTCAAACTCACCCATAGCGATGTATATTTCACTTAAAGAATAAATAATAGACACATCCGCAGAATCCAATTCCCGTGCTTTTTCAAGTGCCGAAAGCGCACCTACAAAATCTCCCGTTTTTTGATAAGCCTCCGCCAAGTAAATCCACGCCGATACATTTTCCGCATCCAAATTTAACGCCCGCCTGTAGGTTGCTACGCTCTCACCATACTCACCCATTCTAAAAAATACCGCCGCCAAATTTGCAAGTGCAGGTGCAAATTCTCCACCCGAAAACTCCACCGCTTTTTTATACGCCGCCGCCGCCTCTGCCAATTTATTCATCTGAAAATAACTGTTTGCAGTGTTGAAACTTGTCGCTATTGCATTTGCTCCCCTTTCCTCCGCCTTGCGATAAAGCAAAATCGCCTGCGGATACCTCGTGTTTGCATATAATAAATTCGCCTGCTCTAAAATTTTTTCTCCGTTCTGAACTTGCTGATTTTGCCGAATCTGCGCCGCCGCTCCCGCCACAAAAATTATCAGTGTAAAAAATATTGCCGTTTTTTGCATAAGGGGAAGGTAGAAAAAGTGGCGTGTAGGGTGTAGGGTGTGGGGAACTCGACGGTGCAGGTGGGGGAGAAGGGAGTGTAAAGTTGAAAGTTAAAAGTGTAAAGTTATTACTCTTTACTCTCTACTCTTTACACTTTTCACTTTCAACTCTTGCACCGCAGAATGACAGCCCTACTTCCCCACCTCTTCCTTCAATTTCTCAAAAAGTAACTGCGCCTCCTCGTTTGCAGGATACTCGCGGGCGAAAAAGCGGGCGTAGTCTAAAGCACCTTTCATATTTCCTTTACCTGCCTCAAAAATCGTTAAGTTTCGGAGAACCATCATCCGTATGTATAAATGCTGACTTCCGCCTTCTGAATTTTCGGGTTTCATTTTATAGAGTTTTTGGAAAATTTCAATAGTCTTTGTGCCGTTTCCCAACCTGTATTCCGCATTTGCAACACCGAAAAAAGCATCCTCGCTCTGCGGAAATTTTCGAGTGCATTCGGCAAACACATCGCGAGCACTCGCAAAATCATCCGCACTCATCAGTGCATTACCGAGTTTATTCATCGCCGTTTTAATATATTCTTTGTATGCACCCTTAAATTCCGTTGCACGGCGGTAATATTCTATCGCCTTTTCGCTGTTGCCGAACATACTGTAAGAATCGCCGAGTTCAATCAGTCCCGTTACGGAGTTTTCCTGCTCAGGGTCATTTTTTTGAATTTCCAAATTGCGAATTGCTTTTCTTTTGCGAATTTCTGGAGTTTCATAGCCGGTGTGCCAAATAACGGTCTCGGTTTTGGTAAATTCTAAATCCGCTTTTAAGGCAGCCGGTGTAAATGACTCGTGAACTTTACCGCTAAATCTTATATCGGAGCGATTCGGGAACATTCTCGCCTGCGAAAACATTCTGCCTTCGGGTCTGCCGTTTTCAATGGTATCTATAATTCTAAATTGAAAAATTCTGTTGAGCGGATATTTTTTCCACTTCAAAAAATCCTTTTGACTCGGAGGCGGGACAACATCATCGGCATCCATCCAGAGTATCCAAGAGCAAGTGGCTTTTTCTACGGACAAGTTGCGGGAATATGAAAAATCGCCAATCCATTC
>BNUP01000123.1 GCA_025997455.1 Fibrobacterales bacterium
AAACAAAAGAAAATGAAGTTGCTGGAATTATTAGAGAGAAAGATATAAAAGAATTGCCAATAATAAGAACTATTGAAAATGAACAGATTTTACCCAAATTTGCCTATTTACCTACTACGAATACAAGTACCGATAAAAGCTACAAAATTGTGAAAAATATATTTATAGAAGATAAAATAGTTTTTCAATTTTTTGGTAAATTAAATATACACAAGCCAGATTTGTTCGATAAAATTAAAATGAAAATCTTGCCTTTGATTGATAAAGGGGAATTTAAATCAGAAACTCATTTCTCAATAATTTTTGATTATTACAATTCCGAAGAATGTTCAACAGAGGGCAAGAAACTTGATTTGATAAATTTGCTAAGAGATTGTGCCTTTATTCAATATGAAACACAAGAAGGAAAAGGTTTAGATAAAGCGACCGAAATTTATTTTCCTACTGATGATTTGCAGAAGTATTTTGAAACAAAACCTGATACAAAATTTGTAGATTTAAATTACTACTATGAATTTATAGAAAAAGAAAACCGAGAAGAACATTTGAAGAAATTTTTGTTGGAATTTGGAGTTAGTGAATTGCCGAGAGTATTGTCAAGAGAAATTATAAAATTGGATGAAAAAAAGGAATTAAAAATAAAACAAATGTTCATTTCGAAATGGAAAAATAAAGTAGTTGTTAAAGAGATTGACGGTAAATCTCAAATTATTAGAAATATTGATTTAAAAAAATCTATCTTGTTGTGGCGATTTTTAAATGAAATATATAACCATTACAAGAATTCTAATTTTTTAAAAGGAATTCATAGTTATTATTATGGTAAACAGACAGAGGATTATTTTGATTTTGAGGAGGAAAAATTAAAGAATGACAAATGGCTGTTTACCAAAAACGGCGATTTTGTTGCCCCGCGTGAGATTACAATTAAAGATTTGGATGAAGGTTATGAAAATCCAGAACAACTTGAAAAATTATTAGCATTTCAGTCTGTTTTAACTGAAAAAGAAAAAATTGCAAAATTAGTAGAAGGTCGAAGTGAAGAAGAAATTAAAAAGGCATTAGAATTGTTAGATGAACAAAACGCTCCAAAACAAGACAGTGATTTACCGACTAATTCCGTAAAAGACCCAGAACGCAGGAGCGAAAAAATTAAAGAAGAATATGAAAATTCATCGGAAATAAGTTATGAGATGAGGCAAAGGAGCGTTAGAAGTTCAAGCAATAAAATAAATTCGGAACCATATCTTAAAGAAAATTATCAACACGATGACAACAAAAAAATCGTTTGCCAAATATGCAAAACTCCCATGCCATTCGTAAAAAAAGACGGTGAACCTTATTTTGAAAAAGTAAAATTATTTACGGGGAAAGAGATTCTTACAAAAGAAACAGATAAAAATAGTTTAGCACTTTGCCCTATTTGTGCTGCAAAATTCTGTAGTGGCGGTTGGATAGATAAAAAAACAGAAATTGAAGTAAAAGAGAAAATTATTGACAAAAGTATAAAAACTGCAAACGGAAATTATGAAATTCCAATACTATTAGATAAAGAAGCAACCATTTTTTTTACCGAAAAACATTTTTGTGATTTGAGAGATATTTTGAAATCTGAGGGCGAAAATGAGTAAATTTACTATCGGGCAAAAAGTTGCACTAAAATCAAACGACCGCCTTGGCGTGATTCTTGCCGTATTATCCAATGACACAGAAACGCAATATAAAGTGTTTATTGATGAGAAAGAACAAAATTTTTATGAATCGCAACTACAAATAGTGGAACAAAAACAAGAGTATAAAATAGTTTCTTCGGCTTTATTTAATTGCCATATCACGGCTTTGCAAATCAGAAACCCGTCTATCTCTAACCTCTATTCTCTCAATTCTGCTAAAATTGACTTTATCCCCTATCAACTGCGTCCTGTACTAAAATTCATTAAAGCCGACCGACCAAGAATGCTCATTGCCGATAGCGTTGGCGTAGGAAAAACCATTGAAGCCGGGCTTATTTTGCAAGAATTAAAAGCAAGAAAAGACATCAGTTCTGTTTTAATTATTTGCCCCAAGCCGCTTGTTGCCGAAAGAAAGTGGGAAAACGAGATGAAACGGTTTGGGGAGGATTTTACCGATCTGAATGGCGAAACACTGAGGCATGCGGTTAAAGAAGCGGATTGTGATGGAGAATGGTCGGATAGATATGCAAAAATAATCATACCGTATTCTCTTTTTAGCGAGGATGTGGTAGAAAAGTTGGAGTCTCTTAATCCCGCCCCTCATTTTGATTTGGTCATTGTGGACGAAGCGCACCATATCCGCAATAAAAATTTGCGGCATCGCGCGGTCAGATGTTTTTGCGACAACGCAGATGCGGTTGTATTTTTAAGTGCAACCCCTATACAAAACAATGATGATGATTTATATAGCCTATTGAGCGTTTTGCGCCCGGATATAATTTTTGACAGGTCGAGTTTTGGTAATATGTCGGAACCTAATCAATATATAACAAAGGCAGTTAAAGAAATAAGAAAGGCAAATGAAAATTGGATAAGCTCTGCGCTGGAACAGCTAAACAAAATAAGAGAGACATCATGGGGAAAGAACTTTATTGTGAATAGCCCTGATTTTATTGAAATCAAAGAAAAATTGCAATCGGGAGATATAGACAATGCAGAAAAAGTTAAACTTATCGGAAAAATAGAACAACTTAACACTTTTTTTAGTCTCATCAATAGGACTCGAAGGCGGGATATTGGGAATTTTACTATCCGAGAACCTCATACTGTGAACATTCCTTTTACCGAGTTGCAAAAGAAATTATATGATGAATTTTTATCTATAAAAAAAGAACTTTATTTAGAAAAACATGGAAAGGCGACTACAAGCGATAAATTTGTGCTATCTATGATAAGCAGGCAAATAGCAAGTTCTCCTTTTGGGTTAGTTCCGGTTATCAAAGGCTTTCTAAACAACAATTGTGAAGAAGCGGGCGTGGATGAATGGGGGGATGAAGATGGAGAAAAAATAGAATCTTCTGATTCGCTAAAAGAACGGATTAAAAGCCTAATAAATTTTGCAAAAGAAATTGAAAATGAGCAAGATAATAAATTAGATGCCCTCATAAAAATTATAGAGGAAAAACAAAAATTGCCCAACAATAAAGTAATGATTTTTAGCACATTTAGACACACGCTATGTTATCTCTATGAAAAATTGGAAAACAATTATCGAATTGGACTTATGCACGGAGGGACAAAAGACGAGGAGAGAAGGCAATATAGAGAAAGATTTGAAAAAGATAAAGGACAGGAAGATTGTATAGATATTATGTTATTTTCGGAAATCGGGTGCGAGGGGTTGGACTATCAATTTTGCGATACAATGATAAATTATGATTTACCTTGGAATCCGATGAGAATTGAGCAGAGAATAGGCAGAATTGACAGAAACGGACAAAAGAGCGAAAAAGTACTGATTTACAATTTGGTTACCCCGGAAACTATCGATGCCGATATTTACGAAAAATGCTTAACCAAAATAGGCATTTTTGAAAATGTAATTGGAGATGGCGAAGATATTTTAGGGAAAAAAGTTTCCAAAGGAATAGAAAATATTGCCAACAATTTTGATTTAGATGAGGCGCAAAGAAAAGAAAAATTGCAACAACTCGCCGATAATGAAATTCGTGAAATTCAAGAAATAGAAAAATTAGAAAAAGAACAGGTAGAACTTTTTGGTATTCAATTACCTAAAAACGAAATGCAAAAAGAAATAGACGATGCTTCAAGTTTTTGGCTTTCTCCAAATGCCATTTATAGAATGGTAAAACTTTATCTGCAAAAAATTGCCGATAAAGAACAAGTGGAACTGACTAACGAAGAAAATCTGCTCAAAAAATTTGATATTTCGCAAGAAACAAAAAAACGGTTATTAATCGATTTTAATAAACTAAAACGCGAAAAATCGCATATTTGGCGGGATTGGGAAAAATGGCTTAAAGGGCAAAACTTATGGAAAGGCGAGAATGAGCGGCGGTATATCTCCGTTACTTTTGAGCAGAAAATTTCTAAAGACAATGAAAATGCCCTTTTGCTTAGCATGCTCCACCCTTTGGTGAAACAGGCATCTTTCTTTTTTGAGCATGAAAATAAACCTTCGGTTGTTTTATCGGCAAATACCAATGAACTTCCTGTTGGAAAATATCACTTTGCGGTATATTTATGGGAATACCATGGAATCAAAAAAGAAGTGGAATTAAAAATAATTTCTTCTAACAATGCTGTGAATGAGCAATTATTAAATCTTTTGAAAACTGCAAAAGAAGGAGAAAGTGAGATAAATTACTACAATGATTTTTCAGATTTGGAAAATAATCATTATAAATTATGGAATGAGGCAAAAGAGAAACATCTTTGCAAAAATAATAAACGGATAGATTATAAAAAAGAGAGTTTAACAAAAAGTTATGAGGATAAAATAACTCGGCTCAACAATATAATATCGCAGTTGACCGATGAGGCGGTTAAAAAAATGCGAAAAGGCGAGATAGAAAAAGCAAAAAACGAACATGAAAGACAAATATCTGAATTAGAAAGTTCAAGAGAAAAAGCGGATATTTATCATGAAAAAGTTGGAAGTGGAATTTTGATGGTGAATTAAATTTTTTAGAAGGACGAGAAAACAACAAGTAAAAATTATGGAGTTTGTTTATGATTGTTTATCACGGGAGTGATTGTTTGGTTGAAAAACCGGAGATAAGAAAGTCCGCAAGAGCATTGGATTTCGGTGTGGGATTTTACACTACAACGAATAAAGAGCAGGCAATAAGTTTTGCGAAAAAAATCAGAGAAAGAAATATATCTGAAAAAGAAGTTATTTCTATTTATTCTGTTGATTTTGAATATATTAAAAGAAACTTAAATGTAAAAATATTTGAAAATCCAAACGAAGAGTGGTTGGATTTTGTATCAAAAAATAGAACCGGTACATACACCGAAAAGTTTGATGTTATTTACGGAGCGGTTGCAAACGATACTATTTTTAGAACCTTCATTGTGTATCAAAATGGTATTTTATCAAAAAAAGAAACAATTAAACGATTAAAAATTCGTAAATTATATAATCAAATGGTTTTTACCACTGAAAAGGCATTGTCATTTTTGAAATTTGAAGGAAAATTATTATGAATAAAAAAATGCAGTTCAAGGCAACTTTGCAAATGCTAACTCCTATGGTTATTCAAATTATAATGGAAAAAAAGGTCGTATCTGTTCAAAATGCTACTGAAATTTTTTATAAATCAAAGATATACGAAACATTGGAAAATGAAAAAACTAAATTATGGCATTTAAGCCCGCTTGCGTTATTTGAACTTTTAGAGATTGAGTTGAGCGGTAATCCGCTAATTTACCCGGAGGAATCGTAATGAGCGTAAATATAGTAATCTCCGAAGAACTCCCCCAAACTTTATCTCATAAAACAAGGAGTTCTTCAAAGACGACGGCGAACCACTTAAATTTGCATAAAAACACGGTTCGCCAATGTCGCTTAGTAGGCACTGACGAACTCGTTAAGAGTTCGTCTGAGCCTACTATAAAAAATGAATTTTTGATATATGCCATAGAGGAGTACAAATTTTCAAAAAATCTAAACGGCAAAGAAGTTGTAGATTTATTTTTGAAGTTCGGAGTTTTCGATTATATTTTAGATAATTATGAATCGATGCATACAACAGGAGGAGAATATGTTGTGAAAGATATTGATTTGTTCATTGAAAAAAGATCCGCACCCTCCCTATAACAGCCTGATTATCCTTCGGATATTAAAAAATCACAAGGATGTTTGTCAAAAAACAAATTCTACGGTCATTATTACTCCACCAACAAAGTCTTGCGTAGGTTCGTTTTTTCTCATGCTGATAATATACATTATTTTTTCAAAAAACGCAAGACTTTTTTAGCGGGTCATTATCTTGGGAAAATTTTACACTTAAAAACAAATTGCCCTTGACAAACACAAAATTTTTTTCTAAATTCCTACTAAATTGGTAGGAATAGTATAATATGCTTGAATTAAAAAATATTTCTGTGCATTTTTCGGCACGCGGTGCAAGCGGTAGCGTTGTAAGAGCGGTAGATGATGTCTCGCTATCGGTGAAAGACGGCGAAATTTACGGCATAATCGGTTTATCGGGTGCGGGTAAGAGCACTCTCGTCCGCACAGTCAATCTCTTAACAAAGCCTCAAAGCGGTGAAGTGCTCATAGACGGCAGGCATATAACGGGACTTGCAGAAAGAGAACTCCGCACTGCACGCCAAAAAATCGGAATGGTATTTCAGCACTTTAACTTAGCACACTCGCGCACCATATACGACAACATTGCACTCCCCTTAATCGCGGCGGGAAAATCAAAAGAACAAATCGCTGCCCGGGTGCCGGAACTCTTAAAACTAG
>BNUP01000124.1 GCA_025997455.1 Fibrobacterales bacterium
GCGTATTCAAGAATTTGTTCGATGTCGCCGAAGTTGCAAATTTTACCGATGCTGAAATGCTCGCTTATGAAGAGAGTCTAAAAGTTTATCGCGATTTAATAAATGTGGTAGATACTGCAAAGAGCAAAGGCAGAAAGAAGGGTTTGGAAGAAGGCTTGGCTAGGGGATTAGCAAAGGGTTTAGCCAAAGGACTTGCCGAAGGTTTGGCTAAGGGCAGAGTCGAAGGACGAACGGAAGGTTTGGAAAAAGGACGAGCAGAAGGCGAACTTGCAGGTGAGGCTCGAACTAAGCAAAAGATAGTTCAAGCGATGAAAAAAGAAGGTGTGTCAATTGACATAATCGCAAAGATAACCGGACTATCCGAGTTTGAAATCAAAAAAATATAACAATCTAAAGTAAATGCAGATTTGAGTTAATTTTTGGTGCGTTCCAAAGAGGAGACTTGTTAATTAAACGGGGCGTTAAATCAGCAAGCCCGAACTTACGAGTGCTAAAGCACTCTTGCTACGAAAGCCAAACTTTTGGCTTTCGTTGGGAGGCGATTGGCGAGCACGGCGAACCTGCCCCCCGCCTATAGTAATCTCCGAAGAACTCCCTCAAAACTTTACCTCATAAAACAAGGAGTTCTTCGGAGACGACGGCAACCCCTTAAATTTGCATAAAAACACGGTTGCCAATGTCGCTTAGTAGGCTCTGACGACCTCTTAACGAGTTCTTCAGAGCCTACTATATAAAAAAACCGCCCACATAAAAATCTACATTCATATAGTGCCTCGATTATTTTTAATAGACTCTTACATGCTTGCGTTCCGTATGTATTACGCATACATAAAAAATCCGCTACGAAACAGCAAGGGGCAGAATGTCGCATTGTTGCACGGGTATTGGGGGGCGGTGTTGCAATATAACCGGACAGTAGTAATATGACAAATATGGAATTACAGTCTAAAACCATTGATTTTTTACGATTTCCGCTTGCAATTTTAGTTGTATGTGCTCATTGTTGTTTGCCTCCAATTGATAATCTATCTATTATTAAAACGGTGAGCGATCAACTATCTGAAGTTGCCGTTGCTTCATTTTTTATGTTTTCCGGTTTTCTTTTCTTTAACAATATAAAATCAAAAACTTTTACAAATACTCTTTATATTCAAAAAATGTATGGTCGGGTAAAAACTTTACTGATCCCATACATATTATGGAATGCAATTTCTATCATTCCATATATTATTATGAGATTTTTAGGTAAAACTAATGGGGGGGGGGGGGCAAGTGTTAAGTCTTTTTTAAATGAATTATCTAAAACCGGAATTAATATTTTTTGGAATTATATAGAGGTTCCACATATAACAATTCTTGGATCTAACTTCTACAGTTCATTCCCATTGCTTGGAACAACTTGGTTTATTAGAGATTTGATGATTGTATCTTTATTAACTCCGATTATATTTTATTTCATAAAATATACCCGTTTCTATGGACTGATATTAATTGGGGTGCTATATTATACAAAATTTTGGTTTTATATTCCGGGATTTTCTATTGAGGCGTTTTTCTTTTTCTCTTTGGGAGCATATTTTTCTATTCATCAAAAAAATATAACGCTATTCTCTTTAAAATACTACCATTTATTTTTTGGCATTTCAGCAATAACATTCGTTTTTATTCTTTATTTTAATACTAATCAATACTCTCTATTCTTTTTTCCATTATTTATAATTTCTACGATTTTTTCTGCAATGGTAGTGAGTGCGTATTATGTTCAAAAAGGTAAATTGATGAGCCGTTTTTTTATAAACTCCTCCTTTTTCATTTATATGGCTCATGTACCGCTTTTGACTAATGGCTGTATATGGATATTGAAAAATATTTTTCCAATAACTCCTTTATTTTTGGTACTTCTGTATTTTATTGGAATTGTGCTCGTGATTTTTCTTTGTCTAACCTTTTATTATTTATTAAATCGATTTGTGCCAAATTTACTGAATATTTTTATGGGATCAAGGCAGGTCACTCCCCAAAATATCAAAGTTCTTTATGGGACAAATTAGAGAATTATACCATCCTCCGTCATAATATGAGAATCAAAATTGCAATCATTGTGTAGCAATTTATAGCATTTGATGCACTCGGCACACGCCGTGCTTGCTTGTTAATGGAATACTCGGCAGTGCAGGTTGGCTAGTGGGGAATGTGGAACTCGGCATTGCAAAAGTTGAACGAGTAATGAGTAAAGAGTAGAGAGTAATAACTTTACACTTTTCACTTTCAACTTTACACTCTATTCCCCACACCCTACACCCCTGCACCGCCGCGTTCTCCACACCCCACACCCTACACCCCATACCCCACTTTTCTACCTTCCCCCAATGCCCACCTACTTAGACCCCAAAAACGATGTCCCCTTCAAAAAAATCTTTGTGGAGCACAAAGACCTGATGATGAGTTTTTTGAACTCACTCCTCCCGCTCCCAGACGACTGCGAAATTATAGATTTAGAATACGAACCTGCCGAAATACTCCCCGAAAACCCTATGAGCAAAGACTCCTTTGTAGATGTCAAATGCTTTGACGAGAAAGGACGGCATTTTATAGTAGAAATGCAGATGTATTGGAAAAAAGAATTATTACCGAAGCAAATTTTTGGGTATAGGGAATGGGGTATAGGGTCTGGGGAAAACGACCACACCACACACCCTACACCCTACACCCCAAATTATGGTCTTGCAATACTAAACGATGTAATGAACAAAAATCACACTCACTATTACCACCGCTATCGAATGACGGAAGAAACGCACTCGGAAGAGAAAATAAACGGCATAGATATAACGCTAATAGAACTTCCATTGTTCAAGCCGAGTTTGGACGGTCACCAAAAAATGAAGGACTTGTGGATAGAATTTTTAAAGGAAATTGGCGAGCAAACCAAAGAAGAAACAATTTCTCAAGCGTTAAAAGAGAATAAAATTATCTCGAAAGCATTGGATTTATGCCGAGAATACGCCTACACCGAAGAGGAACGGGCAGCCTACGATAAAGTTCATGAGGGTATCATATTTAGGGCAATGGAATTATCGGAAAGCAGAGCGGAGGGTGAGTTGGCAGGTGAGGTTCGAGGTAAAAAGGAGGCTCAATTAGCAATAGCCCGAAATCTCAAATCCCAAGGCGTGGCAGTTAGTGTTATTGTTGCCGCAACGGGTTTATCTGTAGACGAAATAAAAGCATTGTAAACTATTCCTCAAAATATCACACAAAACCTGCAAAAAATAAAAAATGAAGAAAAAATGACAATGTCAAAAACGCATTCTATCGGTAACTTCTATAAATTGCGTAAGCGATTGATAGAAGTTACCGATGCGACATGGGCGAACTATAAAAGAGTTGATTTTATGCGGGTTCGCCGTCGCTTCTAAAAATCCTGTATTACCGAAAAATGATTTTGGATGGATTTTTAGAAGTTCCCTATAGTAGGCTCTGAAGAACTCCCCCAAACTTTACCTCATAAAACAAGGAGTTCTTCGGAGACGATGGCGAACCACTTAAATTTGCATAAAACACGGTTGCCACCTTTTTAATGGAATTCCTA
Organism: Fibrobacterales bacterium; assembly: GCA_025997455.1. Classification (GTDB taxonomy): domain Bacteria; phylum Fibrobacterota; class Fibrobacteria; order Fibrobacterales; family Fibrobacteraceae; genus BNUP01. Next base: position 3,590 of record BNUP01000124.1, read on the forward strand.
TCCCAAAATCCCCTCAACAATCTGCTCCGCATTCAAGTGATAGCGATTTATAAGCGTTGAATAAGGAACGCCGTCTGTCCATTCTTTTTTTGCTCCAAAACAATGAACTCTTAAAATTTTTCCGTTGCTGTTTGGTTTATCCGCAAAAAACCGTGCAATGTGCTCGGCAAAACCTCCGCTCAACATTCCGTCTTCCAAAACCGCTACCGCACTGTGAGTTTCAACAAGCGATGCGAGCAGTTCCGTATCTAAATGAGTAATAAATCGCGGGTTTATTATCGTAGGCAAAATTCCTCTGCTTTGCAGGAGCACAGATACTTCTTTTGCCTTTCCCAAAAAATTACCGAGACCAACCAAAGCGACCTCCGAACCGTTTTGAACAATTTGCGATTTACCGAGTTCAATAGGAGCAACCTCGCCTTCACCCTCAGTTAAACCGCCGGAAAATCGAATTGCAGTCGGGAAAGGCTGCACTGCAACCCACTCTAACATTTTTTGATATTCCTTAACGGAAGTCGGAGCCAAATAAACGAGATTCGGAATATTCGAGAGCATTGGAATATCGTATAAACCCGCGTGAGTGTGGTCTGCCGAAGAAATACCTCCGCCGAGAATTATAAGTGTCGCGGGAGTATTATTGAGACACCAATCTTGCATAATTTGGTCGTATGCCCGTTGAACAAAAGTTGATGCAACCACCAAGTAAGGTTTTACCCCGTTTTTTGCAATGCCCGAACTCATCGCCACAGCCTCTCCCTCGGCAATTCCCACATCTATATACTGATGCGGATGCGATTGTTGCAAAACCGTTCCGAGCATCGGAGTTCCCGCAACTACAACTACCGCTTTGGAATTTTTGGTGAGTTCCGCAGATAAATATTCGAGTGTCGGGTCAGGCGCAGAATTTGTCTGTTTCAAAAGTTTTCCCGTCGCAACATCAAACGGATTATGATAATGCCAATGCGCAGGGTCTTCTTCCGCCCATTTTAACCCCTTGCCTTTTTTTGTGTGAATATGAAGCACAATCGGGTGGTCAATATCCTTAATCTCGCGGAGAGCGGCAACCAACGCTACGGCATCATTACCATGTTCCACATATTTATAATCAAGACCGAGTGCCTTAAAAATATTATTGGGCGATCCGCCTTGTGTGTGTCGCAACAAATTCAAAGAACCGTAAAGACCTCCGTGATTCGGGTCAATAGACATTTCATTATCGTTAAACAGAACTATAAAATTACTCCCCAAAGCACCCGCTACATTGAGACCTTCAAAAGCCTCTCCGCCGGAAAGCGAACCGTCGCCCAACACCGCAATAATATTTTCGTTTGCCGAAGTATCGCCTGCTCTAAACTTTAAATCGCGTGCTTTTGCAAGCCCCCCTGCAAGACTAACAGCAGTTGAAGTGTGCCCTACATTAAAAAAATCGTGAGGACTTTCGGAAATACTCGTAAATCCCGAACAACCGCCCTCTGCGTGGAACTTGGCAAATTGTGCTTGGCGTCCCGTCAAGAGTTTATGCGTGTTGCTCTGGTGGCTTACATCCCACACAATTTTATCTTTGGGCGAATCGAATACATAATGCAGGGCAACCGTAGCCTCCACAATACCCAAGTTGGGTCCAATGTGTCCGCCTACTTTGCTGAGTTTATCAATTATAGTTTCTCGAATTTCCGCCGAGAGTGCAGGCAGTTGATTAACTGCAAGTTTTTTTAGGTCATCGGGATTTTGAATGGCACTAAGCAAGGGAGTAGTTGGCATATTCGAGGAAGATAGAAAAAAAGACACTCACCCCATTTGACACTCCACCATTGTTGCAAAAATCATTTGATAAATCAAAAATATTTTTCTATTATTGTGTGTATAGGTTTATGTTTGCTTTAAGAAAATTTTTCGTTTGCGGAGTTGTGCTGTTTCTCCTTGCAGGTTGCAAGGAGAATAAAGTTGTTTTACAAGAAAATTCTGTGCCAAAAGAGAAAATTTTTGCTATTCCGCAGGAGTGTATGCGATTTTATTCAAAAGACAGCATTGCTTCTCACAATTGTTGTATAGAACATAATGGTTGCTGGTTTGTAATATCAAATAATGACACGGTCTTAGTTCCGTATGCAAATCCAAAAAATAAAATTGATATTATGGATGTTCCTAAACATAAAGCAAGAATTGATTCGCTTTGCGAGAGTATAGATGAAAAAAATGAGTATGCACCTTTGTGTGCTGATATTTATAAGCACAATAGAAATTAAAGCACAAGTTAATTATGGAAATTATACCATATAGAAACATTTCTGCTGATGTTGGTATTTTAGCGTTAAAATCTTTGAACGAAGATTGCGTTAATTTGGGCGGAACACCAGAATTAGCGAATATTTATACTTTGGACAATGGCTTAGTTGATGCTTGCAATATGTGCCGTTTATGCAATTCGGATGTCGCTTTAAGTGAAATGCAAAATAAACAAGTTTCTTGTGAATCCGATTGTGGTTTTTGGCAAGAAGGAAGTAATTGTTATGACTTCGCCTCATCCGCAAAACACCCAAATTGCATAAGTTAGGAAGCATTATAGTTTTAGTTAACCTTGATGGGGTGAAATTTTCCCGCAAGATTCACACATTTGATCCTATCCATTTGACATTTCCTCAAAAAATTTCTATATTCTATACTTAGTTTTTGTAGTAAGGACATTTAGCTCAGTTGGTTAGAGTACTACCTTGACATGGTAGGGGTCACAAGTTCAAATCTTGTAATGTCCAGTAATGAGTAATGAAATCTCCGAAGAACTCCCCCAAACTTTATCTCATAAAGTAACGAGTTCTTCAGAGCCTACTAATGAAGT
>BNUP01000125.1 GCA_025997455.1 Fibrobacterales bacterium
TTAAATCTCGCATGCCTACGAGTGCAATGGATGTGGGAAAGGCTCCAATACCTCTGACGGCAAAGCCTCCTCTGAGTTGCCGTAAAAAACTAATAAGAGCATCGCCTTCAAGAACATCCACCTCATCAAACAATACGATAAGCGGTTTAGGAGCCACGAGTTCAGACCAGTTTTGCAGAATATCGCTCAACATACTGCCGGCATCGATACTCCTGACCTCCGGTTCAACTAATTTTTCCCACTTGGCAGATTCCTGAATAGCCTTGCAAACAGATGGTATGGCTCGTTCAATTTCCGGTACTCCCTGGCACCGTTCCACGCTCACATAGCAAGCCACCACCTCGCCGCTTGCGTTGAGTTCCCTTGCCCAACTTTGCAAAAAAGTAGTTTTACCGGTTTGGCGTGGAGCGTGGAGCACCCAGTAGAGTTTGTCCCCGATATAACGGGAGAGTTGAGCACCCACCAGCCGCTCCTCTGGAGGGAGCATATAGTGGTCATCGGGGTTGCAAGGACCTGTGGTGTTGAAAAAACGGACGGGGCGTTTTGGCATTAGCGTAAATGTAGAAATTATAGATGTTTATTGTTTAATTAACTCCACTACTTGCTCTGCTTTATCTGCCCAGTCGTTTTGCAATGCTATTTCCTTAGCCTGGCGGGTAAAAGCGGGGTCGTCTTTTACTGTCATTGCTTTTTTTAGTTGCCACACAAATTCCCCATGGCTGTCGCTTGCAAACACCGGTGCATAAACGGTGCAATTTGGCATATCGCTTGTAACCACGGGCTTGCCGCAGGCAAAATACTCAAACAATTTAACGGGTATTCTATTTTTGATGTTCCAAAAATATGGGATAATCGCTATATCGAACGATTTTATCACGGCGGGCACATCGGCATAATCCACTTCGCTTAGCAAAAACAAATTGGAAAACTGTCCAAATAATCCGCTCCATAATATCATCTTTGGTAACAAAATAAGGAATGTAAACTAATAAATCCGTGTAGTGTTGTAGTTTTTTAGCGTAAAAATCGGGATGAACTGAGGTTATTTTATTAAGTTCATCATAAGGATTCATTATAAAAATTACATCGGGTCTTCGCTCCTTAAAATCGTATTTGCGATAGTCTATGAGTTTATATTTATTTGAATAATCCGCAACGCCGTTTAACTTCATATTGACAAGCGACCCATTTTGTGCTCTGTCAAAATATGGTATAGGAATAAAATACGCATCGCATTGCGGGTCTGATTCTGCCTCAAAATAAACACTCTCAAAGCAGTCACTCATATTTGCCTCGTAGCAACAGAAGGCGACTTCTATTTTATTTGGTTGTATTTTATTTGTTTCGTATTTAAGTTGATAAACTTGGTCTTTTATTTTAGCGTGGTCAATATTACCAGATTTATTTTTTATATCTGATAAAAGTTTTGAAAACTCCGCAAATTGCTCGGTAATTTTACTCTCTTTTGCTCCTACTGTGCTCAAAAAATCCACAATGCCGCTAATAAATTCGAGTATTTCGTCTATGAATGCATTACGGGTATTTTCCGAAGACTGTTTTTTTAGTTCTATGGTTGCTTGTTTTAATGTTTCAAGCAATTCTAATATGTTTTGTTTGTGTAAATTACGCATCGCTTACCATCCCGTTGGTAAGCCCAAATTTGCTCGCTAAAAGTTTATTGTTCGCGGGGGGGGGGGGGCACTCGATCGAATATGCCTCGCGTGCGAGGCGAGTATGACAAATTGTAGGGGCGACCATTGCCGAATTGGTCGGCTATACTTATTGTCCGACATTGTATATACAGATTATCACAATGTCTTTTTAATTGGTCGGCTATACTTATTGGTCGCCCGACATTAATTGGAGACGAATGAGGGGGTAGCGAGCAACGAAGTGCGAGCGAGGGGGAATAAGTATCATCGCCCTATTAAAAAGAAATTGTGATAATCTGTATAAGTCTTGGCGATAAACCTCCCCCGCAGGCTTATGGATATATTTTTGCAACCCAAACATTTCGGGTGCAAATATAGAAAAATTAAATCGCAATTGCAAGGGTTCAATTTTGTATATTACCCGCGTATTATGGCTTTTCTCAGGTATGTGCTGTTTTTTGTATTGTTGTGCTTTTCGTTTGGGAAGGCGCAATTACCTGATTTTCAGATTTCTGCAAATCCGTCAACAACGGTCATTTTTGGAGAATTGGTTACGCTTTCGGTTTCTCCTCAAGTGGGAAATTTCATTTGGAGTAATTTGGAAAACGATCAACTCGGCACGGAATATACACTTTCTCCCAAGTTAGCAGTTAATCCTACGAGCGAAACATCTAAAACATATAGGGCGACCAGAGATGATGGTGAAACAGACGAAATAACCATTACTTATAAACCGCGCCCCTCATTTACCGTTACATTTGATTTAAGCGGAGGAGCAGGCACTGAACCGTCACCGCAATTAATTCTAAAAGACAGTTTAGCAAAAGAACCTCCGAGTGCTGGTATCACAAAAGTCGGATACACATTTGAAAAATGGAATTTTAATTTCAACACACCAATAATCGCAAACATTACGATTTCTGCAAAATGGAAAATCAATACTTACACGGTCAGTTTTGCGGGAGACGGAATTTTGAGCGGAAGTGTTCAAAGTCAAACGATAAATTACAATGAACTCGCTACTGCCCCAGATCCGCCGCCGAGCAGAACGGGATATGATTTTGAATATTGGGAACTTGCAGGTTCGCAGTTTGCATTCACCACTCCTATAACGAGCAATTTAGAGTTAAAAGCGAAATGGAAACCGCAAAAAAAAGAAGTGTCTTTTGAAGGTATAAGCGAAAAACAAACAGTGGATTTTAACGGGAATGCTAATCCGCCTAAAGCAAACCCCACAAAAGTCGGCTTTACATTTGAAAAATGGAATTTTAATTTTGCAACTCCAATTGTAAAGGATACATTGGTAAAAGCGAATTGGTCGCCAAACGAATACACTATTAACTTTGATTCGGAGGGTGGAACTCCTGCACAAACAAATAGAAAAGTAATTTATGGAGAGGCAATCGGGACTCTGCCGATTCCAACAAAAAACTATTACGAGTTTAAGGGGTGGTTCACCGAAAAAGACGGACAAGTCACTCAAATATTTGACTACAATACATACAGCGTTGCAGGCAACACAACCTTTTACGCAAAATGGGAATTTGTTAAAGGCGGGCGACCCACAGCCGCACTTTTAAACGGAGCAATTCCACCCGGATTAAAATACAACGCGTTACCGATTGCACCTATTTTAATTTCGCAAAAGGCAGGAATAACCGGCACGCTTGGAACAATTACAACTCTATATAACGGTTCGCAAACTCCGCCAACCAACGCAGGAACTTACTCCATCGGTGCATTTATAGCAAAGAGTCCGACAGGGGATTACGATTCGGCAACGGTTGCACTCGGCTCGCTCATAATCGGCAAGGCTGATATAACTCTTTCTATAACTTCAGCAAGTGCAGAAAACAAGGTGTATGACGGCACAACTGTGGCAGTTGCAACGGTAAATTTTAATTCTCTTCTTGTTAACGATGTTGTTTCAAGAGGAGATTATTCTTTGAAAGCGAATTTTGCAACAGCGAATGCCGGAAATGACATTGCGATAAATGGAACCGTTTCTTGGAATCCTTCGAGTTTATTGTATAACAATTACAATCTGCAAACGCTCCAATTTGGAACTGAAATTGGTGCTGTTGCAAATATTACCCGTGCAATAGGAATTTTAGAAATTACCGCACCAAAACTTTACGAACTTTCAAACCCGACAATGCCGAGCATAAAGCAAAAAAATAATTTTGTGAGAGATGAGGATGTTATTTTTGAATATAAAAAAGAAGGCGGTGAATACTCCTCGCATTTGCCCAATCGCATAGGTAATTGGTCGGTGCGGGCAACTTTGGCAGAAACCGGCAATTACAGCGGTGCGGCGGACTCTGCAAATTTTGAGGTTGCAAGGGGAAACGCAACAACCATAATTCATAATATATCGTTTTCGAGTGTGGGTTTTGCGGAAGATTCGGTATTTTTGAACGGTGCAGACAAAGGCGATGGCGAAAATGAGAATAGCAATTTAACTTATAAGTTAAAAAAATATTTTGTGGCGGGGAGTTCAAGTCCATTGTGCCAAACTAAAAGAGCAGACAGTACCGAAATTTTTGTGACTGTTAAGGAACCGGATATAATTTTGAAAATCGGCAATGTTCCGCAAAAGAGTGAGGTAAATGCAGATGGTTTTGATGTTTATAGCATTCCCTTTGGATTTGGAAAACCGGGTTTAGATACGCTGATATACAGCCTACTTTCGCGAGACGGAATTTACGCCGAGAGCGATACTCTTTTGATAGAAACGCCCTTGCAGTTTGAAAGCGTTATTGGGCAAAAATGGAACAATGTCCTTTATGTGAATAATAATTCTCTGAAAAACGGCGGTTATAAATTTACTGAATTTGAGTGGTTCAAAAACGGAATTTCATCGGGAATTTCACAGTTCTACTCCGCAGGCAAAACGGCAACGGATATTTTAAATGCCGCAGATACCTACAAAACTACAATGTTTTATTATGGTGTGGGCGATTCAAAAATGCGTATCTCTACTTGTGAAGGGAACTCGATTGTAAAAGATAATGAACCGTTGCTGCAAAAAATATTATCGAAAAGTTATACCGTAAAAGGCGAGGTTGTTAAAGAAAAAGCATTTGGGGTTTATTTTGAGAAATAGATTTCTGTTTGTTTTATTTCTAACAGTTGCGGGACACGCCCAAGTTTTAGAAGGCGATTTTCATTATGGATTCGGCACGAGCGAACTTGCATTTAACAGCGTTCCGGGATTTGCAGTTTCTTTTTACCCCGTAAAAAATTTCGGTGCATCCATAGGTTTGGAATACGCATTTCATTGGGTTACCAAAAACGATGAAAATTTGAGCGGAACAAATAGCATAACAACCGACAGCGAAGGTGATTCTCTTGTTTTCAAATATGCAATGGCGAGTTATGAGGAAGAACGGTTTGCAAAAATTCTGCAAATTCCGATTTTGCTAAAATATAACGGAGAAGATTTTTACACTTCTGCGGGTGTGAAAATAGGAGTTTATCAAAATGCAACCGTTAAATCAACTTACGAAAATTTAAGTACGGAGGGTTATTACCCGCAATACGATTTAACTTTAACCGCTCCGAGTTATCAGGGTTTCGGTGCACAAAACGACTCTTCTTTCAAAATAAAAATTAAAACTAAGTCGTTAATTATGCTTGCACTTGAAGGCGGAATTAAATATAAACTCACCGATAATTTTTACTTGTTCGCGGGATTATTTGCCGACTACTCTTTTAACAAGGGATTTTCGCGAGACCTTCCTCCGTTTGTAGAGAGAGTTGAAAATCAGGTTGGAGCGGATTTGCGGGTCAGTGACGGCTGGAGCAATTGGCGTCCTTGGACACTCGGCGTGCAATTGAAAATTGCGTTTAAGGGAAAAATAGATAAAGATGAGAATGAGAAAAATAAAGATGATATAAAAGAAAAAAATATTGCACTTAAAGATACTAACCACAATGTTGCAGTGATTGAAAAAAAGTCACCGCCTCCCGTTATTACAAACGCACTTGAACCGCAACCCACACAAAGTGTTGCTCCGCCGCACCTGAATATTGTGTTGCCGACAGATACCGTATTTTCAATTCCCGAACTCCCCGCTTTTTTATTGGGCGAACCGCAATTTGTATTCTATTACCCTGAAAATCGAACAAGTCCAAGCGATTCTCTGCACTTAAAAATTATTGCGCAAATTGCCGACTCTATGCGTGCCTCTGTGCACACCTCTATGAGTAGTGACGCAAAACCGCAAAATTTGCATTGTGTAGGTTATTCCGAAAACCTCGCCTCTGCTTTTGCCGCTTATGAATCTGCACACCAACGCGCGATTCGCATTCGCTACACACTCTCAACATTTTACGGCATAGACAAAAACAGAATATTCACATATTCTCAAGGCTCAAAAATTCCGCCCCACCGCACAAACGCCGCCGAAAGCAACAACAGAGCTGAGTGTTATTTGATTCCCTAAGGTTTGAATACTCGTGTCGGGGCACGGGTATGACAATGCATCCAAGATTCGCCTGCACGGGAATGACATAAAAGTATTCCCCCCCCGTTAGCCACACCCTACACGCCACACCCTATACCCCCATACGCACGAAGTTAAATAAATGTATATTAGGCATAGAGGTACTACTATGCCAACAGGGCAAAAAAACAACATAGAGCAACTACAAGAACTGCTTCCGCAAGGCTATGAATCTGCGGCGTGGGAGA
>BNUP01000126.1 GCA_025997455.1 Fibrobacterales bacterium
GTTATGCAGAAAGACAATCTGCTTTTCAAAAAACAAAGATATTCACAAAAGCGTAATAGGAACATTTATCAATATTTTTTTCTTTGAAAGAAAATTTGATGTTTTAACCATTTTATGACACTGCCCAAAAAAGAATGCACTATAGTAAAAATTACCGATAACCTCGAATTTCTACCGTTAGATGAAAACTTGTGGGTTGAAAAATTATCAAAATTTGGCAAACATGCTCATTCAGATGGAGTGCAATCTTGTGCTAAAGCAGGATATGATATAAGAGATTCTATTTGCGAACTTGAAAAATTGTATGCGAAGGAATAGTTTATAACTTACCTACAAAAACCGCTTTTAGAATACTCTCTCCCGCACTCCCGTTTCCGTTTGCAAACTCGGCGGAACATGCCTCTATTTGCTTTTGTGATAATGTTTTTGCAGAATCTAAGTTGTAAAGAAGGTATTCGAGAAGGCTTAACGGATAAAGTTCGCTGCGAATAAAAGCACCCATTCCCGTTGCATTTATGTTAGGTTTAGAGAATAATTCTTTTGTGTATTTTTCGAGCGGAAAATCATTGCCGATGCAAATTTGCGGCAATGGAACAATTCTCGGTTCGCCCTCACAAAGAACAATATATAAATCGTTACTATTAAATGACATTAAAAATGCTTTGCCATATTCCGCAACAAAATACGGATACTGATTGTGCTTTTCTTGCATTGTGTAATTAGTCATTTCACCTGTTTCAATATTCAAACGAATAAAAGTTGTATTTGTTTGGAAAACGCAGAAAAGCCAAAGGTAACCGCAGGCAAATCCCCAAGTCGTAAATCTATACCCGTTATTAGCTTTATGGTCAAAACCTGCAGGATAATTACCGAATTCCTTAAACGAGTTGTCTTTCCTATTCCAACGAACTATCGGGGCAATTGCTTCGCCGTTAAGCGGAATCAAAAAAATGTAGCCGCCGGCGGAATGAGTCCAAAACTTATTTTTGCAAGGCGGTTCAACTATGCGAGACTCATTTGTTTCAGTATTAAATTCTAATATTTTATTTGTATCTCTTATTGCAGAGATAATTACTGAACCCTCTACACAAGCATTTCCTGTAAATTTTGTTTCTTCCAAAACTCGCTCGCAATTTCCGGTGCTTATGTTAAAGCAAACAATTCCGGGGTATTCATATCCTAACATATAAATTTTATTTTCAAGAGCAACAACGGGAGCAGCGAATTTACTTATTGTCGGAGGAATTTCTTTTTCGGTTTTTGGCAAGAGAACTTTAGAAAATTCTTTTGTTTCAGTATCGTAAATCGCTATTTCATTTGCATATATAGGATAAAAAATTAACTTACTGCCAATGAGAACAGGTTTTCCGTAAAGGGCAACGCTTGTTAAGTGTTCGTTTGGAAAACTACCCAAAAATTCTGCCTCGCTTTTTCCTATTTCACACTTGAATAAACCGTTAAAGTGCCATGCGGAAATCCACATTGTTTTATCTTCAAGTAGGGAATTTCTAAAGAAAACGAATTGTGAGAAAGGGTTAGCCGAAACACCTTGATACATTATCGGTTTTCCCGTAAATGCGTAGAGATTTGCAAGAGATGAGCCGTGTCCGTAATACAAATCCGATAGAGCAAAGGCGGCGTGGAAATCCGGAGTGTCGTCATAAATTCCCATATTATTTTGCTTAAAATCCGCAACAATTTTTTCGTAAGTCGCTAAAAGACTTTTGTTTGCAAAGGCAATGCTCTCTTCCGAAAGCGGGTGCGGTCGCCAAATCACCTCTACATCCGGCTTATCGCTTAAATATTGCAGAGTTTCTTGTAATTGCTCCAAGCCCTCCGCTCCGCCGGTCATTAAAGTTCCAACGCTTGTGTTGTAGAAAACTACCTTTTTATCCTTGCATTTTTGCATCCATTCTTGAGGAATAATCGGCGGAAATTTATCCATATTCACAACTGCATCTACTTTTGGAGAGCCGAGTGCGAGAATTTTTTTTGCTGGGTTATTTTTTTCAAATTGTTCTTTTGCTTTTTCGTTTGCCACTATAATTGCATCTACATTTGATAAGCCCGGAAGTTGGGTAAAATGCTCGGAGGTGAAAAATCCGCCGTAATAAGGTATATACACCAAATTTTTTGTGTATTTTTTTAAGTTTTTTGTCCAATATTCTGGGAGAACTTGCGTTAAGGTGTTGTATTCGTCATAAACATTATGGACAAAAATCGCATCTATTTTGTGATTTGCTAAGTTGTAGCGGCGATAGTCGGTTATAGGGACATAAGAGGGGAATAAATTTGCCTCGTAATTTAATACCGTTTTTTCGCCGCCGTTAAATATGGTGTAAAACGGAATAGGAATAACCACTGCCTCGCATTCGGGGTTATTCGCTGCCGCACGCCACACGCTCTCAAGAGAATCCCACATAGATGCTTTGTATGGCATAAACACGATGTATTTTTTCTGAGACATATATGGGGAAGGTAGTTAATTTAGAGTAGTGCTACACCCTATACCCCATTGCAAAGTTTCTACCTTTCCCAAATATGTTTCCTACACTGCACACATTTCATATTCCCGTAATGGGAACTTGCTATACGGCAGATACGCCTGCGAGGGTTGCACCGTTTGGTATTTCATCGGTGGTTTCGCTTGTAGATGATATTTTGTTGGAGAGATTTCGCAAAATTTATGCGAAGAAGTTTGACTTGAATTACGAGCCGATTCCGCAGAGGGAGCCTGACGGGCGGGCAAAACGAATCACCGCTTACCTGAATACGCTTGCAGATGTGGTGCAAATAAAATTTGAGCAGATTAAAAAGCAGCCGTTTTTTCAAAAGAACGACAAGGCGAAATATTTTGAGATGTTGCCGACTGCTCACCCGCTTAGGCTTTTGTATTTGAAACTGATGGGGTTAAAGGACGAAAACTGCTCCGAAAAAAATGAGATTGAAACCAAACTCAATCAGAGTATGCTGCAGGGATCCATAGATGTGAACATTATGGTGAAACTCGACCGCCTGCCGCCGAACCCGAACGGAAAAGAATCGCTCCCCGATGAGATGAGCGATGCAAAAACCGCATTAAAAGGTTATGCCCTCTCTAAACTGAGAAATAGTGCAATTGTGTTCAGTGCGGGAATAAATCAGTCGCTGTATAATTATATGGCACAGTTCAAGGAGTTTTATCGGAGCACTACGGGAGAAATCGGAAAGCGAATTATCGTTAAGGCATCTGATTTGCGGTCGGCGTTGATTCAGGGAAAATTTTTGGCGAGAAAGGGTTTGGAGGTGAGCGAGTACCGTATTGAATCCGGCTTGAATTGCGGAGGGCACGCCTTTCCGTCTCAAGGTCAATTGTTGCCTGCAATTTTGAATGAGATTAGAGCACAGCGAGGTCTCTTGCATCAACTTCACGAAACGGTTGTAAAGTTTTATGAGAATAAAGGTTGGAATGCCGATGCCGTTAAGGAGGCTCCTCCCGCGAGAGTGACCGTTCAAGGCGGCATAGGTAATTACGCCGAGTCTCTTAGAATGCAGGAATATTACGGAATTGACGGAGTCGGTTGGGGAAGCCCGTTTTTGCTTTGCCCCGAAGTGTCGCCCGTGGATAAGGATACGAGGGACTTACTTGCGAAGGCGGGTGAGGACGATTTGTATATGAGCAACAGTTCGCCGTTGAATGTTTATTTTAATAATTTGCGAGGTTCGGGTTCGGAACGGTGGCACAAAAAACAAATTGAATTGGGGAAACCCGGCAGTCCCTGCACAAAGAATTTTTTGCAGAATAATACGGAGTTCAGCGAATTTCCTGTTTGCACGGCATCTCGTTTTTATCAGGAGCGGAAGTTAAAGCAGATAGATGAGAGCAGTGCAAGTGCCGAGGAAAAGGCGGCGGCACGCGAGAGAGTTTATGAAAAACAATGCATTTGCGACCACTTGGGAAACAGCGGACTTATATTTTTAGGTGAGTATTCGACAGAACAAGCCGCAGATTTGAAGGCACCTCAATCGATTTGCCCGGGACCAAATATTGCGTGGTTTAATCGCGAGTACACAATGCAGGAGATGGTGGATCATATTTACGGTAGAATTCCGGATTTAACTCCTCCCGAAAGACCGCACATGTTTGCAAAAGAGGCGCAGATGTATGGCGATTGGTTCGCTTTGCAGGTTAATGATTGGAACAGCGATAAGGATTATGCGGCGTGGTTGAGAGTTGCGGCGAATAATTTTAATAAAAGTTTGGATTACTGCTTGGAAGTTGCAAATGAATCTACTCCTTTCCCCGGTGAGAATTTAGAGAGTATTGCACCTCGCGTGGAAATTGAGAGAAATCGATTGGAAAAGAATTTGGAAATTTTGGAATGGAAAGTATCTCGCTCAGGAACATAAATTTCAGTCATACGGTTTTGGCATCGTCGGAATTATCTGCCCTGAAATCAAAATCATTTTCAAATATTTTGAGTCGAACGCTCACAAATGCTAAACTCACTCACGCTATTTTTTTACCGAAACCGATGAGCATTTTGGAAGATGTAAATTTGACTATGGAAAAAGGCGATATTCTGTGCATTTCCGGGAAATCGGGTGAGGGAAAAAGTTCGCTTTTGCGTGTTATTGCAGGTCTTGAAAAGGCTACTTCGGGCGAGATTTCTCTGTTCGGCGAGTCGGTGCCAATTCGTGATTGGAACGCGCTTTCTATGGCGCAAAAGGGCGTTGGTTTTGTGTTTCAGAATAACGCGCTGATTTCGGATTTAACGGTGCATGACAACATTGCGGTTCCTCTTCGCTATCATAAAATTGGGACGGAGGAAGATATTGAGCAGAAAGTTCAGCGGGCGTTGCTGTTGATGTTGGCGAGTAAATTTTCAAGTGATTACCCTTATTCGCTTTCGCTCGGAATGCGCAAACGGGTGGCGGTGGCACGGTCTTGGGCGTTAGATGCAAAAATTCTTTTACTCGATGAACCAACGGCAGGTCTCGATATAAACAGCCGAAATAATTTTTTGTCGCTTATAGATAATTTGAGGGAACTCTATAAAACCACTATTATAATGATTATCAACGACCTTCATATTGCACAGGATTTGAATAGCAAAATTTCATTTTTGATAGATAGAAAACTTACTCCGCCGATGCTTTACGATGAAATTAAAAACAGCCCCAATTCGAGAATTAGAGCAATGATATAAAAAATCTCTAAAAATTGCTAAAATATCATCTTCTGCAATTGCAATTTTTAGAGACGACGGCAATAAGTATAGCCGCCCAATTAAAAAGGAGTTGTGATAATCTGTATAAGCAATGGCGGCAACCCTCAAATTTGCATAAAAATATCGGTTGCCAATGTCGCTTAGTAATACTGATTACCTCTTACCTGAGTTAATCAGTGATTACTATAAGAAAATCTCTAAAAATTGCTAAAATATCATCTTCTGCAATTGCAATTTTTATAAGGAAAAGCATTCAATTATTGCGAGGAATAGGGAAGACTATCCACTCCCAACTAACCATTTAGCATAAATTTCCAATCGTAAGAATTCTTTTTTTTCTTTCAAAGAAAATTTTGCCGAGTCTAAATTTGAATGAGGCGTTTTTTTGCAATTTGAGGTAAAGTTTTTTATCCTCCTGCGTTTCTTCCCAACTGAATCCCTTCTCGGCAAGCCACAAACGAAAAAGTTCCTCATAACCGATTGGCAGGTAAAAATTGTTGAGTGAAATATTTGGCCTGTCGCTTTTTTGTGATGCAGATATATTTTCGGCATTTATTAAGTATGGCTTAAAAAACGAGTTTATGATTTGCATCGCTTTGGGGTAAATGCTTTGAGCGAGGTCTGCTATGTGCGACAGCGTATTTGTTATAGTAGGCTCTGAAGAACTGAGTGCGGGCAAAATTTTTAAGCGAACTTTATTGCGAAAAAAATCCGTATTTTTATTTGTGGAATCCTCTCGCCATTCCAAATTATTTTTTTGAGCATATTCCGCTAATTCTTTTTTTGTCCAATTTAACATTGGGCGAATCACCCCGTCTTCTCTTATTTTAAGAATACCGCGAAGTCCTTTTA
>BNUP01000127.1 GCA_025997455.1 Fibrobacterales bacterium
CCACATCGCCCGAAATTTTTGCAAGGTCGGAAACTTGATCCGCAACTCGTTTTGCACTCGTGCTCGCCTGCACAACATTACTCGCAATTTCATTACTCGCTTTGGTTTGCTCATCTACGCTGGTTGCTATTTGAACAACAAAGGAATTTATTTTTTCAATTGCACCTGCAACATTTTTAACCTCTTCAACCGCACTTTGAGTCTCATTCTGTATGCTTTTAATTTTTTTCGTAATATCACCTGCACTGTTTGCGCTTTGGTTCGCCAACTCCTTAATTTCATTTGCCACCACCGCAAAACCCTTGCCCGCCTCACCTGCACTCGCCGCCTCTATTGTTGCATTCAATGCCAAAAGATTCGTCTTATCCGCAATTTTTTTAATCACATCCGTAACCTGCCCGATTTCTCCTGCGGCAGAACTTAACTTTATCATAGTAGAAGTTGCAGTCTCGACTTTTGTCTGTGCATCTCCTGCAATTTCCCGTGCTTGTGCCGCATTTGCCGCAATTTCTCCAACGCTTGCACTCATCTCTTCCATTGCACTTGCAACGGTATTTATATTCATACTCATCTGTTCGGATGCCGTAGCAATTTCATTCGCATTTGCTCCTGCCTGTTCAGCCTCGTTTGCTATGGTTTTTATACTTTCCGTAGTTTCTCTTGTTTCATCGAGAACGCTTGAAGTATTGTTATGAGTCATTTTTGCAATTTCGTCCAAATTTTTAACCGCCCCGCTAAGAACTTTATTTTTCGTTGAAATCTCACTGCTCGCTCTCGTTGCTATCCCTATGGTTTCTTGCAATTTGTCCATAAGTTGATTAAAACTCATCGCCTGCTGACCAATTTCATCTTTTGATTTTACCGCAATTCGCTTGCGCAAATCGCCATCCTTTGCACTGTTTCTAAAAATCGCGGTAGCAACAGAAAAACCGCTGAAAATTCTTTTTAGCACGAGATAAGAAACTATCGACCACACGAACAATATGGTAAGTGCAAATAACACCACTAATTTGATAGTCTCTCTTTGATTTGCCTGCAAAACTTCAGCAGACACAACAAGACCTATGCTCCAAGGCAAGTTCGCACCATCAACCAAAAGCGGACTGTAAGTTACGAGTTGAGTTCCGTTATCATCTTTCTCAGTCACCTGATAAACCCTGCCTTCTTTAATTTCTTTCAAAAGTTCATTCTGCTTTGCATAATCCAAATTCGTTCCTGCTTTTTGAAACCACATTTCTTTATTTGGGTGTCCTGCAAAAACTCCCTCGTATGAGATGAAAGTTAAAAATGATCCGAGTTCGGAATCGCTGTATTGTCCCAAAATTTTCTGCAAAGATTCCAACTCAATATCAAGCCCTGCCGCACCTATCACCACTCCATTTTCAATTATCGGGTAGCCTATGGTAATCATATTTCGTTCCGGTTCTTCGGGCACATATTGCCATTTGTAGGGTTCAATTAAAGCGATTTTTTTGCTGTCTTTTGGCAAATTATACCAATCATCTTCTGGATTTACCTTAAAATTAGCATCGGTCGAAATTTCAATGGTGCCGTTCACCGAGCGGAATACATCTATATTGTATGTGGTTCCTTCTTCCGTTGAATCTTTGCTAAAAAATGCACCTCTTTCAAGAACTATATAGGCATCGGAAATTCCCTCATTTTTTTCCATTATCGAATGGAACATATCTTCTAAAATTGCCAATTTTGCATTATCGCTAATGGAATTTTTATTTTTAATCATAGCCTCAATAGGTTTTAACTCCGCAATTTTAGTATTTAAGTAATTGCCGAGTTCAAGTTCTGCACTCTTTGATTGCGACAAAGCCCATTCCTTTTCTTGCTTTTGCGACAAATCGGAAAACCTGATGAGCAAAAATCCCGTCAATATCAAAATAACCATAGCCCCGCTTATGAGTAGCATAAGGGCTAATTTTTTGGATAATTTCATAATTCCTCTCTTATGATTATGGTGCCTTGGCAAAATGTAAAAAAATCTCCGCACCGTTCCAAAAATTTATATAGGTAACCACTATTAACCTCATAAGAGGTTGGTAGAGGTTACCAAGCGACATGGGCGAACTGCGTTTTTTATGGTGATAATGTCATCCTGCGGCAAATGTTCGCAGTATCGCCATCGTTTCCGAAGAACTCCTTGTTTTATGAAATAAGTTTTTGTGGAGTTCTTCGGAAATTACTATATTAACTCATATTGGAGAGAAATATGGCTCAAGAATTGCAACATTTAATAGAGAAAATTCAGCGCGAAGCCGTTGATAAAGCCGAAGCGGAAGCCGCAAAAATTGTGTCTGAAGCAAAAGCGAAAGCCGCCCAGATAATCAAAGATGCCGAGAGCGAGGCTAAGTCCAAAGTGGCGCAAGCCGACCTTGACAGCAAGGCTTTCACGGAGCGCAGTGAAAAAACGCTTGCTCAGGCGGCAAGAGATGTGGTACTCGCCGTAGGGCAGGGTGTGGAAAAAGTCGTGCTCGGCATTCTCGCACAGAATGTGGATAAGACCCTCACTCCCGAACTCCTGCAACAGGTTTTATTGGAACTCGCAAAGAGCAGTTCTAACAAAGCGGTTACAGTTTCCCTTTCCGAAAGCGACACAAAAAAACTCTCGGCGTTTCTCTCCGGCGAATTTCAAAAGAAGTTGGGCGCGGGCGTGGAAGTGCAGAGCGACAGCGGAATCTTCGCGGGTTTTCGCCTCTCGTTTGAGAACGGCAAAGTCAGCCAAGAATGGACTAACGAGGCAATTGCCGAGGCACTTTCAACGATATTGCGCCCCCAACTCGCCAAAGTTGTTCAATTGGCGGTTAAGGGTTAGCAGGGCAGGGTTCGGTTAGATTATGAGTGCTACCTATATATTGTCAAGTTTGCCAACGCTGGAATTCGGAGCAAAGCCGCCTTTTTCCGTCAGTGAATATCGCTATAAATGTGAAGGTATGGACGGCGTTAATCTATCCGATTTCGATTCGGTAGCGGAAGGTGTTGCAGGCGAACACCCCTTCACAAGAGACTATGCAAACGCGCTCACCGAAATAAAAAATGCCACCGCCGCTCTCCGTGCCTCAAAATGGGAAGGTGAAAATATTCGTGTTACCGAACGCTCATATTTGGGGTATCATAACGACTTGCGTCAAAAATTGGCAGAGGCAATTAACATTCAAAACCCTTATGAAAGGGAACTCGCTTTAGAGAAAGCCCGTTGGCAAATCACCGAAGAATTGACCGGCGTTGAATATTTTTCCGAGGCAAAAATTTACGCATACATTGTGAAGTTGCAAATTAACTCCAGACTTTCCGCATTCAACAACGAACAGGGAAAAGAGGCAATAGAGGATTTTATTAAAGCAAATGACAGGGCAGATACGGTGGTGCAGTAATTCTGCGGTGGAAGTTTCCGCTACCAAATTTGCATAAAAATACAGGTTGCCCGTGTCGCTTAGTAGGCTCTGACGACCTCTTAACGAGTTCTTCAGAGTCTACTTATTTCTACATTCAAACTTATGGACATAAAACAACGACCCAACCATAAACGATATTTACAGTTATTGCGGCAAATGACCCCTGAAGAACGCTTGATGAAGTCGTTTGAACTATCGGATACCGCGAACGCTTTATTTTTGCAAGGCTTAAAAAATAGGTTTCCCAAAAAATCTGACACAGAAATAAAAATGCTTTATATAGAAAGGCTTGCAAAATGTCACAATCGGAATTATTGAAAAAAATTATATCTATTATGGAAAATAACGGCATAGATTATATGCTTACCGGTTCCGTTGTGTGAGAGTTTATGAATTGCAATACAATAAGTTAGATTTAGTTTATTTGCAAAAATGGGCATCAAAATTGCAGGTGCAAGACTTTTTGTTAAGACTAGAAAAAGAAGCGATTATTGTAGATGCTTAATCACTCACACTCATAAAATTTTCTAACTTGACCCTCTGGTGAGGAGTTGCGTTCAGTGAAAAGTAGCGTTTAACAAGAGGTAGTGTTTATATGGCAGAGAGCATTGGAAAAATCATAGGCGTAAATAGCAATTTGCTTCGCGCTAAGTTTGAGAAACCTGTTGTGCAAAATGAGGTGGCGTTTGCCGTCCTCGAAAACGGAACCCGCCTAAAAAGCGAAGTTATCCGTATTCGCGGGTCTGTTGCCGAGTTGCAGGTATTTGAAGATACCACAGGCTTAAAGGAAGGCGACAACATTGAATTTACGGGGGAATTGCTCTCCGTAGAATTGGGACCCGGACTTTTAACGCAGGTTTTTGACGGCTTGCAAAACCCGCTCCCGCGACTTGCCGAAGAATGCGGTTTTTTCCTTCAACGCGGAAAATATTTGAATGCTTTGCCCCGCGATAAAAAATGGGCTTTCACTCCAAGTGCAACCGTTGGAGACAGACTCACCGCTGGCGACTCTCTCGGCTCGGTTCCCGAAGGTATTTTTAAGCACTTAATAATGGTGCCCTTCCGTTGGCACGGCACTTACACGGTTGAGAGCATTGCACCAGCAGGCGAATATGTGGTTACCGATGTAATCGCAAAACTAAAAGATTCAACAGGTAAAATTTTTGAGGCGAAGTTATTCCAAACCTATCCCGTAAAAATGCCAATCAAATGCTACGCCGAAAGATTGCGCCCCGTTGAACCGTTAATCACCAAGCAGAGAATTATAGATACATTCTTCCCCGTAAATCGAGGCGGTGTATATTGCATACCCGGACCTTTCGGTGCTGGCAAAACGGTGCTCCAACAATTAACCGCACGGCACGCGGATGTGGATATAGTTATTATGGCGGCTTGCGGTGAACGCGCGGGCGAAGTTGTGGAAACGCTAAAAGAATTTCCCGAACAGTTAGATCCCAGAACAGGTCGCTCACTTATGGAGCGCACGCTTATAATTTGCAATACGAGTTCTATGCCTGTTGCGGCGCGTGAGGCATCGGTTTACACGGGTGTAACGCTTGCGGAATATTATCGGCAAATGGGTTTGAATGTGCTTTTGCTTGCAGATTCTACAAGCCGTTGGGCGCAGGCTTTGCGCGAGATGAGCGGTCGTTTGGAAGAAATTCCGGGCGAAGAGGCATTCCCCGCATACTTGGAATCGGTTATCGCATCCTTCTATGAACGCGGCGGCATTGTGCGTTTGAAAGACGGAAAAACCGGCTCCGTAACAATAGGCGGAACAGTTTCTCCCGCAGGCGGAAATTTTGAAGAGCCTGTTACCCAAGCAACGCTAAAAGTTGTGGGTGCATTTCACGGACTTTCAAGAGAACGCTCCGACCAACGCAGGTTTCCCGCAATTCATCCTCTCGATTCTTGGTCAAAATATAAAGGTCTCATAGATCCCCAAAAATCAGGCGAGGCGCACGGTATTTTACGCAGAGGCAGTGATGTAGGTCAAATGATGAAGGTGGTCGGCGAAGAGGGAACTTCAATGGACGATTTTGTTCTGTTCTTAAAGAGCGAATTTTTGGATTCCGTTTATTTGCAACAAGATGCTTACAACAAAATTGACGAGGCGTGTCCGGGCGACAGGCAGGAATATGTCTTTGATAAAGTTTATCAAATTCTCAAAGCACAGGTGACATTCAAAGAAAAGGATTCCGCGCGCTCCTTCTTCTTAAAACTCACTCAAACCGCTAAGGATTGGAACAGAACGGAGTTCAAGAGCAAGGAATTTGAGGAATTGGAAAACAACATTCTAAAAGCGGTTGCGGAGGTAACGGTTTATGCATAAGGTCTATCACAAAATAGAGAGAATTGCGGGCAATGTTATAACGGTTGCTGCAGATAATGTTACCTACCACGAACTCGCACAGGTGCAAAGTCCGCAAGGGGTATCGCTTGCACAGGTGATTCGCTTAGATAACGGGCTTGTAGATTTGCAGGTTTTTGCGGGCAGCCGCGGAATCTCCACAGATTCTCAAGTCAGGTTTTTGGGTCGCCCTATGCAAGTTCCGTTTAGCGATTCCCTGCTTGGTCGCGTGTTTTCGGGAGCAGGTGAGCCGCGAGACAAGGGACCTGCGATTAACG
>BNUP01000128.1 GCA_025997455.1 Fibrobacterales bacterium
CGAAATTATGATTCCTTTGGTCGGTTTTGATAAGGAATTGGAGTTGCAACTCGAAATTGTAAATAGGGTTGCACAGGAGGAATTTTCGGCGGCAAAACGCACGATTGAATACAAGGTTGGAACGATGATAGAAATTCCGCGTGCGGCTATAACTGCCGAGCAAATTGCAAAACACGCGGAGTTCTTCTCCTTTGGCACAAACGATTTAACTCAAACAACGCTTGGAATGAGCCGCGATGATGCGGGGCATTTCCTTCCGTTCTACGAAAAAGAGGCGGGAATTGTGAAGAGTAATCCTTTTGCGACCTTAGACCAAATAGGCGTGGGGAAGTTGATGGAAATCGCTGTTGCGGGAGGTCGTGCCACGAGACCAAATATTAAACTCGGAATTTGCGGTGAGCACGGCGGCGACCCTTCTTCCATAGATTTTTGCCATAAGTTGGGATTGAGTTATGTGAGTTGCTCTCCCTTCCGCGTGCCTGTTGCGAGAATTGCCGCGGCAAAAAGTGCGGTGAAAAACGGGGCAACCTTAAAAGAGCAACCTGCAAAAATTGCGACGACTGCGGCGGTGAAAAGTGCAGTAAAAAGTGCGGCAAAATCTGCGGTGAAAAAGCAGGTTGCAAAAAAGACTGTTGCGGCAAAATCCGTTAAGGCGAAAAAAACGGTTGCAAAAGCGAAGGCGGTTAAGAAAAAGTAATGGATTGGTATTACATAGACAAAAATAAAACGGAAGGAAAACGGCGAAGCGGTCCTTGGTCGGCGAGGCAAATGTTGTGTTTTGCCGAGCAGGGGGCGTTTGAGCCGAATACTTTGGTTTGGTGCGAAAAACTTACGGAGTGGAAGGCTTGGAGTGAGTGCGAATCCGAATTGAATGCGGAAATTCAGGCGAATACCATTAAGCAACTTATAGAAGTTGGTATGAGCAATAGACTTCGGGTAGAGGATAGAGAAACTCTTGTAGTGGAGAGGGATAGGCTTATAGCGAAACGAAGTTCGTTTTATGCGAGTTTGTGGCAGCGCACTTGTGCGTTTTTAATAGACTCGTTTATTTTGCAGATAGTTTTGGTTTTGCTGAAACCTCTTTACCCCGAACTCGGTTTTATTTCGCAGGTCACCGAACAGACAACGCTCAGCGACCTTGCACCTATGTTGTTTTTTATGTATAATATGATGCTTTTTTACGATGCCTTTTTTGTGAAAAACTTTTCCGGCACGCCGGGTAAAATTTTGATGAGAATTTCTGTTGTTCGCAGAGGCGGAAAGCAGATGACTTGGGCTTGTGCTTTTGTTCGTGCATTTACGGGAATTTTTTCGAGTTCTCTTTTTGGTATCGGTTGCCTGCTCGCGGTTTTTGACCCTGAAAAACGAGCATTACACGATTTTGCGGCTGATACGAGGGTGATTAAGTTGTGAAAACCGTTGGGGAATGGGTAAAAGATGAATTTGGCACTTCTGAAGAAGAAGTGAATGGCATTGCAATTGCCGTTAATGAGGCTGTTGTTCCGCGTTCAAAATGGGATACGGTTATTTTGAACGAAAATGATAAAATTTTAGCCGTTCAAGCGGCACAAGGTGGGTAGAGATGTATCCCAATTCAAAAAAGGTTTTTGTTGAAGGAAAAATTTATCCGCAAATTCGCGTGGGAATGCGGGAGATTTCTTTGAGCGATAAAGAAATTCCATCGCTCAGGGTGTATGACACGAGCGGGGGAGGCGAAGAGGGGTTTTTAAGGGGTGTCCCCTTAGGCAGGGGTGCAGGGGGAACGCCCCCGCTAAAATATAAGACTCAACGAGAGGCTGCACTTCTTGGAATTATCACGCCAGAAATGGAATATGCGGCGATTAGAGAGGGTGTTGCGGCGGAAGTTGTGTTGGAGGAATTGGCGAAGGGCAGAGCGGTTTTGCCTGCGAACAGAAAACATCCCGAATGCGAGCCTATGATTATAGGCGGTAAATTTTTGGTAAAAATAAATGCGAATATCGGAAATTCCGCACTCGGCAGTTCTATAAAAGAAGAAATTGAAAAGATGAAATGGGCTGTGGAACTCGGTGCCGATACGGTTATGGATTTGAGCACAGGGAAAAACATTCACGAAACGCGCGAACAAATTTTGCGAAATTGTCCAGTTCCCATAGGAACCGTGCCGATTTATCAGGCATTGGAAAAATGCGGTGGCGACCCCGATGATTTGAGTTGGGAATTATTCAGAGAAACGCTTGTTGAACAGGCGGAGCAGGGTGTGGATTATTTTACAATTCACGCTGGGTTGTTGCGAAAATATATTCCGCTTGCGGTAAAACGAACGACAGGTATTGTGTCGCGCGGCGGTTCGCTTATGGCGTGTTGGATGCAGGCACACAAAAAGGAAAATTTTTTATATACGCATTTTGCGGAAATTTGTGAGATTTTGCACGAATATGATATTGCGATTTCGCTCGGTGACGGTTTGCGCCCCGGAAGTATTGCCGATGCAAATGATGAGGCACAGTTTTCGGAATTGAAAACTCTCGGCGAATTGACAAAAATTGCGTGGGATTTGGGCGTGCAGACGATTATTGAGGGACCCGGTCATGTTCCGCTGAATAAAATTAAAGAGAATATGGATTTGCAGCAGGAATTGTGCGGAGGTGCGCCGTTTTATACGCTCGGACCTTTGGTAACGGATATTGCACCGGGGTATGACCACATTACCAGCGGAATTGGTGCGGCGGTTATAGGTATGCTCGGAACTGCAATGTTGTGTTATGTTACGCCTAAGGAGCATTTGGGATTGCCGACAAAAGAAGATGTGAGAACCGGAGTTATCACTTATAAACTTGCGGCACACGCCGCCGATATTGCAAAGGGGAATGAGCAGGCGCTGTTGCGTGACAAAGCACTCAGCCGAGCACGATTTGATTTTCGTTGGGAAGATCAATTTGCACTTTCGCTTGACCCCGAACTTGCAAGAAGTTTTCACGATGAGACACTCGGTGCACCGCAGGCAAAAAATGCGAAATTCTGCTCTATGTGCGGACCCAATTTTTGTGCTATGAGGATAAGTCAGAGATTGAGCGGAGAAGTGGAGAAGGAGTAATGTTAGAAATTTTACTTTTATCACTTTCGCTTTCTATGGATGCTTTTGCGATTTCTATTGCGCTCAGCGTTTCTAAACAATGCCAAAGCATTAAAAGAATGGCTGTGGCTGCGGGTTCTTTTGCATTTTTTCAGTTTTTATTTTTTATGACAGGTGTGGGACTCGGTTCCGTTGCAATGAATTTTTTGAGTTCGGCGGGGAAGTGGGCGGCGTTTGTTTTGCTTTTGTTCATTGGCGGAAAAATGATAAAAGAGGGTTTTGAAAAGTGTGAGGATGAAGAGGCGGAAGTTGATGGTTATTTTGGAAAGGGGCACGCTTTTTTTGCGAGTGTGTTGTTGCTTTCGGTTGCAGACAGCATAGATGCGGGTGCGGCGGGGCTTGGAGTTTCGCTTTCGAGCGATAAATCTCTTTTATTTACGGCAGTTGTGATTGGCATTGTAACCTTGATTATTTCTGGGATAGGTTTTGCATTCGGCAGAAAACTCGGCGAAAACTTCGGCAAAAAATCTGAAATTTTTGGCGGTGTTGTGTTGATTGCAATTGGAATTAAAATTGCGTTTTTTTGATTTGTTCGTTGATTTGTTCGCCGGTGGCTACTATTAACTCGTGAAGAGGTTATCAGTGCTTAATGAGAGACACGAGCGAACTGTGTTTTTATGGTGATAATGTCATCCTGCGGCGAATGCTCGCAGGATCGCCGTCGTCTCTAAAAACTCAAATCTGTAGAATTGTGTTACAAAGAGAGTTTTTAGAGGTTTCCTATAGTGAATTTTATTGAAATTATTCGTGATGCGGCGGCAAAGCGCGAGCATTTGCAGAGTTTAACCGATGCTTACAGAATTTGCAACGGGCAAGCGGACGGCTTGGGCGGAGTTGTGATAGACAGGTATGCCGATAATTATCAAATTCAATTTTTTACGGATGAATTTTTGCGATTTGAAAATGAAATTGCGGCGGCGGCGAGGGAGTTGTTTGCGGTAAAATTTTTGATTGTGAAGTATAGGATGGGGGGGGGTGTTGTAGGGGCGAATTGCAATTCGCCCATCGTAGGGGCGGGTTTCAAACCCGCCCTAACGGCGGAACACAATGGAGGTCATACCATAATAACCGAAAATTCTCTCAAATTTTCCGTTGATTTAACCGACACGCTCAATCCTGGTCTGTTTCTCGATATGCGAGATGCACGGCTCGCTTTTGCAAAGTTATGTGAAGGTAAAAATGTGTTGAACCTATTTGCATACACTTGTTCATTTAGCGTTTATGCACGGAAGTTTGGGGCGTTAAAAGCGGTGAGTGTTGATATAAGCAAAAAGAATTTGAATAAAGGAAGAGAAAATTTTTTGCTGAACGGAATTGAACCGCAAGGAGGAGAGTTTTTTTGCGGCAGTGCGGAAGAATATGTAGATTGGTGTATTAAGAAGGAAAAAAAGTTTGGGTCTGTTGTAATTGACCCTCCGAGTTTTGCTAAGAACGGAAAATGCACTTGGAGCGTTGCCAAAAATTTTGAAAACTTGTTGGTGAAGGTTGTGCAAATTTTAGAGGAAGGCGGAGTTCTTTTAGCCTGCACAAATTACAGCGAATGGAACAATGAAATCCTGCGTAAAAAAGTTGCAAATGCCTTTGCATTTAACCATAAACAAGCGGCAATTTTACAAGAGGGAACGCAGGGAGATGACTTTCCCGGCACCGGTATGAGCAAGGAGAGTTGTATGTCGTATTCTCTTTGGCGTTCTTCCGGATTGACAGAAAAGAAATAAATAGATTAGTCTGTCCAGTCGCCTGTCGCCGAGTTTTCCACACCCTATACCCAAGTCTGCAATTCGTAGGAAAATGCACTCAAATATCACACAAAACCTGCAAAAATTGATAGTTAAAAAAAAATTTGACAATGTGCAAAATTTTTTCTATATTTGATCCCGAATGTTTGGTTTGCAAAAATAGCGTTCGCTGTGTAAAGGATCAGGACTAATTTTAATTTTTGTATCTTCACAATGTGAGTATTGTAAAGAAAACAGAAGAGTTCGACCAGTGGCTCAAAAAACTTAGGGATTCCGTAGCAAAGATTCGCGTGCTTACAAAAATCACGCGAATTGAAACAGGAAATTTAGGCGACCATAAGTCTGTTGGCGAAGGCGTTTCTGAAATTAAAATAGACTATGGTCCGGGAGGCTATATTACACAGTTAAAGAAAATGCGATTATATTACTCTTGATAGGCGGAGATAAATCTACGCAAACAACAGATATAAACAAAGCAAAGGCATTAGCCAAAAAATACGAGGTTGAACATGACAAAAATAGCAAGCAACTTTGATGTGTCCGAATACTTGGACAACGAAAAAGATATTGCCGAATATCTGAGTTCCATAGTGGAAGAAAACGACATTGACCTCCTTTGCACGGCAATTGGCCACATTGCGAAAGCCCGCGGTATGTCCAAGATAGCAAATGATTCCGGTTTAGGAAAGGAATATTTATATAGAACCCTGAACCAAAAATCCAAACCCAGATTTGATACCGTAATGAAAGTATTAAAGGGGATGGACATTCAATTAAAATTTGTGCCGGCACAAACGCTTTAATGGTCGTCCCTGCAAGGGCGTATTTTCCACACCCCACACCCTATACCCAAGTCTGCAATTCGTAGGAAAATGCACTCAAATATCACACAAAACCTGCAAAAATTGATAGTTAAAAAAAAATTTGACAATGTGCAAAATTTTTTCTATATTTACCCATAGATGTTGAGGAATTTTAACAATTTGGGTAATTCACAGTCTTTGCGTGTCTCGCACTTGACATCTTTTTGTTATACTCGTGCAGGCGGGACACCAAGCCGACGGGCGACTGCGGCTCGTCATTCCCGCGAAGGCGGGAATCTTGGGGGCATAAACAGAGGATTTATCATTAT
>BNUP01000129.1 GCA_025997455.1 Fibrobacterales bacterium
CGCTTGCGTTTGAGGATAGATACAGGACTTTTGAGCCTTCTGCCCCTTTGCCGAGTGTGTATGCTTTGTCGCGGGTTATTCCGCCAACATTAAATCGTTTTATAAATGCAGAGCCGTCTTTACCCTCTTGGTAAATTACATTGTAAATTCTGCGGGAGTCGTCTTTGTTAAATTTTTCCACGAGTAAAATATCTTTGCCTATAAATGCCTTAGCGGAAGGTCTAAATACCCTGAATGAACCGTCTGCACAAAAGGCGATTAGGTCGTCGTATTCGCTTACATCAAAAAGATATTCCTCTTTTTTGAGACCCGTTCCTATAAATCCCTCTTTGCGATGCACAAATAATTTTTGGTTGGCGAGTGCCACAACGGTTGCGGATACTTTGCTAAACTCCGCGATTTGCGATTTTCTCTCTCTGCCCGCACCGTATTTTTTGAGAAGACTTTTGAACCAATTCACGGCGTGGTCGGTGATGTTGTTCAATTTGTCGTTTGTGTCTGCGATTTGTTCGTCAATTTCTTTGAGAAGGTCGTTTGCCTTTTTTTGGTCAAAAAGCGAAATGCGTCTGATTGGAATTTCTGCGAGTTTGGCGATGTCTTCGGGTGTAACGGGTCTGCGTAATTTTTTTGTGTAAGGTTTTAGACCTTCACCCACCAAGTTTATCATTTCGTCTTTGTCGCGGGCTTTTTTAATTACCTCATACACCTCTTTTTCTATGAAAATTTTTTCGAGTGAAATGGCGTGCCAACGGTCTTCGAGGTGGTTTAATTTGTTTTTGAGTTCCCATTCGAGCAGTGATTTTGTGTGTTCCGCACTCTTTTTTAATATTTCGCTACTGCCTATGAATTGCGGTTTGTCGTCTATAATTACGCAGTTGTTGGGGGCTATGGATTTTTCGCAGTCGGTGAATGCGTAGAGTGCATCTATAACGGTTTGCGGGTCGCTGCCTGCTTGCAAATGCACGAGCAATTCCACCGCACTTGAAGTGTGGTCTTCTACTTTTTTGATTTTTATTTTGCCTTTTTCATTTGCGGCAGAGATGCTTTCGAGTAGCGAATTTGTGTTTGTGCCAAAGGGAATTTCTTTTATTATGAGTGTTTTGTTGTCTTCTTTTTCAATTTTGGCGCGGACTTTCACGCGACCGCCTCTAACTCCGTCGTTGTAGTTGCTTATGTCTATTATTCCGCCGCTTGTGAAGTCGGGATATATTTCAAATTTTTTCCCTTTGAGTGCGGCGATGCTCGCCTCGCAGAGTTCGCAAAAGTTGTGAGGTAAAATACTCGTTGAAAGACCAACCGCTATGCCTTCTATTCCCTGTGCAAGGACAAGCGGAAATTTTACGGGAAGGGTGACGGGTTCTTTGTTTCTGCCGTCGTAGTTCGGTATCCATTCTGTTGTTTCTGGATTAAAGAGAACTTCTTTTGAAAATTCCGAGAGGCGACCTTCAATGTAGCGCGGGGCGGCGGCGCTGTCGCCCGTTATGGGGTTGCCCCAGTTTCCTTGAGTTTCTATGAGGAGTTTTTTTTGCCCCAAATTCACCAAAGCATCTCCTATGGAGGCATCGCCGTGCGGGTGATACTGCATTGTGCGACCCATTATGTTGGCGACCTTGTGCATTCGCTCGTCGCTTTTGTTCATTTCGTAAAGAGTGTGCAAAATGCGGCGTTGGACGGGTTTTAAGCCGTCTTCGTAATATGGCACTGCGCGGTCTAAAATGACATAACTCGCGTAGTCTAAAAACCAGTTTTCGTAAAGGTGTTCCAAATGAGAAGGCATTGGAGGAAGGTAGAAATATGGGGTATAGGGTGTGGGGTGTAAAGTTGTGGAGAACTCGGCAGTGCAAAGAGGGAGAGGGGAGAGTAGAGAGTAACTTTCAACTTTACACTTTCAACCCTTGCAACGCCGAGTTCCCCACACCCTACACCCTATACCCCATCCTGTGCTGCCGAGTGAAAAATTGTGAACGCGGTGTGGATAGAGCGCCCCAGAAAACTCTATGGATTCTGCGACCACATGCAGAATGACGAATTCTTCACACAACAGGGCGGGTTAAAAACCACGCCCCTACAAACGGGCGAATACTATTCGCCCCTACAATGATACGGGCGGGTTAAAAAAACACGCCCCTACAAACTCTACTCCCCACTTTCAACTTTTCACCTTCAACTTTACACTCTCCTCCCCCACCACTTCTCTAAAAAACCAAGTGCAGAGGGGAACGCCGAGCAGCAAACCCCACAAGCCGAACAACTTCCCGAAAATCGTTAAAATGCCGAGAACAACAACGGGATTCAAATGCATTCTCGAACCGTAAATTTTGGGATTCAAAATATAAGTTTCCACCGTGTGAATTAGAATTATCAAACCGATGGCGAGCATAGACAAAAACAAACCTCCGCTCTGCAAAGCCACCATAAATATTGGCACAGAGGACGCGAACACGCCTGCAATAGGAATAAAACTGCAAAAGAAAACTATTGAAATTAAAAATGCGGAATAGTGCCAAAGCCCAAGTGCATAAAGACCTATGCCGGTTAAAAAACTATTCACCACCGCTATAAAAAACTGTGCCTCAAACGCCTTACCGAGAAGTTGCGAGAATTTTACAATATCGGGCTTGACCTCTTGAAATACAAAGGCAAACTTGGATTTTTCCATTTTGGCAAGCGACCGTTCAAGGTGGGAAAGGTCGAGTATTATCAGAAAGGAAAACAAAAGCGACAGCAGAAAAGATCCCGTAATTCCAAAAATTTTTCCCGAATATAAAAATACCTGCGACATACCCTTTTTAATGTTTCCACCGTTACTCTCGCTCGGCAAATCGAAACCCTGTTGCAAAATCAGAAGTGTCGGCGAATTTACGCTTGCACCGCTTGCCTCTGCGGAGTGCTTTGCATCGTTTATAACTTGATTAATTGCGGGAAATTTTTCCGAGAGCGTATTTATCTGGTCGTCAATTGCACTTATGTATTTATCAAAATTATTTATGAAAAGTTTGGTTTGAATTTTCACCTCAGTTGCCAAAAAATAAATTATGCCACTTAACACAAGCAGCAGAACAACGCCGATTATCCAAGTGCGGAGCCGCCTGTTATGAATTTTTGACTTTAATTTTTCACCTGCTGAGAACTGCAAAAAACTAAAAACAAAAGTGAGAAAAATCAGCAAAAAGAAAGACCGCAAAAAGTATATCACCAAAAGCAAACCCACCCACACCGCTATTCGAGCGATTATCGGATGTTTTGCCGTAAGCCATTGTATAAGCGTATTTTGAGGCATTATTTACTGTTTGCCCTAAACGAATATTTGGGTTTGTAGTATTCCATAATTTCGTCCATTGAACTGAATCTTTTGCTGACCGCGTTTCCAAGCCGCCTGTCTTTTTTGAACTGTTTATCTAAATAATCGCGAACATCTGTGAAAAATAATTCATCTGCCGCCATATCGGCTTGCACTTGCGTGAAGTCCGAAGTCCATCTTCTCTCTAAAAGTTGTTGCAATTCGGTTTGACATTTTTTTGGGTTGTTCGATGCCTCTCGGTAGAGCACCGGTTCGTAGCATTTTGAGATGTATTCTTTTTTTCTTGCAACTATAATGTCATCTATGGTAGGTATGTTCATATCTATATCATGGTCGGCTCGCACCGCCTCCCGTTTTTCATAAGAAGAACAAGATGAGGCAAGCAGAGCCAAAAGAATAATCAACAAAAATCGCATATCTGGGAAATATAGATTTTTACACTATCCCTTCAAATAAGATTGTGCTGAGGTAGCGTTCACCCGTATCCGGTAAAATTACGACAATGTTCTTGCCTGCCCATTCGGGACGGTCGGCAAGTTTAATTGCCGCAGCCACAGCCGCACCGCTTGATATACCGCTCAAAATACCTTCCTCTTTTGCGAGACGGCGGGCAAATTCAACCGCTTCCGCGCTGGCAACAGGAATTACTTCGTCTATGAGCGAGAGGTCTAAGTTCTTTGGAACAAAGCCTGCGCCTATACCTTGAATTTTATGCGGACCGGGTTTAACAGGCTCGCCGTTGCGGGTCTGCGTGATTACGGGCGATTCTGCGGGTTCAACTGCAACCGAGAGAATTTTTTTGCCTTTTGTGTTTTTGATAAATCTCGAAATACCGGTTATGGTGCCACCGGTGCCGACTCCCGCTACAATAGCATCTACGCTGCCGCCTGTGGCTTCCCAAATTTCGGGACCCGTTGTTTTTTCGTGAATTGCCGGATTTGCGGGATTTTCAAACTGCTGTGGAATGAAGTATTTGTCGGGGTCGCTCGCTTTGATTTCTTCTGCTTTTTGAATTGCACCTTTCATTCCGTTTGCGCCCGGAGTCAGTTCAAGTTTTGCACCGAAACCCGCAAGAACGCGGCGGCGTTCAATGCTCATAGTGTCGGGCATTGTGAGTATGAGGGAGTAGCCTTTGGCGGCGGCTACATAAGCGAGTGCAATTCCGGTGTTGCCCGAAGTTGGCTCAATGATCGTTACGCCGGGTTTGAGAACGCCTCTTTTCTCTGCATCCTCAACGAGAGCCGCTCCTATACGGCACTTTACCGAGAAACTCGGATTTCTCGACTCGATTTTTGCGAGGACATTCCCTTTTACGCTCCCAACTATTCTATTTAGTTTGACGAGCGGCGTGTTGCCTATTGATTCTGCGTTGTTTGCGAAAACAGTCATAAAAACTCCTTATTGTTTAGTAACAATGTAGAAAACTTTGCAATGCAAGGTAGGGTATAGGGTGTAGGGTGTGGGGTGTGGGGGAATAGAGTGTAAAGTTGAAAGTGAAAAGTGTAAAGTTATTACTCTCTACTCTCTACTCTCTACTCTCTACTCTTTACTCTTTACTCTTTACTCTTTACTCTTTACTCTTTTCACTTTTTCTACCTTACCCTGCCGATGTCAAAGATACCCATAAAGACCCCGAAGGAAATTGAACGCATAAGAGATGCGGGAAAACTCGTGGCGGAGACAATTGCACGGAGCGGAGAACTCTGCAAGCCGGGTGTAACGACTCAAGAGATAGACAATTTTGTTCGCGAATTCACGCTAAAAAACGGAGCAATTCCCGCGTGCCTCGGCTACAAGGGCTACCCCAAAAGCGTATGCACAAGTGTAAATGAGGTGGTTACACACGGCATTCCAAGCGGGTATGTGTTAAGAGACGGCGATATAATAAATGTAGATATAACTTCAATTTTGAACGGCTATCACGCAGATTCAAGCGAGACATTTTTTGTGGGCACTCCAAAACCGAACGCTCGCGAGTTGGTTAAAACCGCCCGCGAATGTATGTTTGAAGGAATTAGAGTTGCGGGTTTGCCCGGTGCGAGGTTTAGCGACATCGGAGCGATTATCAGCGGAATTTGTGAGGAACGGGGATATAGCGTGGTGCGCGATTATTGCGGGCACGGAATAGGTAAAGGTTTTCACGAAGACCCGCTCGTTTTACACTACCGACAACGAACGCCGAGCCAACGCATAGAACGGGGAATGGTATTCACCGTTGAACCTATGATAAACGAGGGCACATATAAAACAAAAACTCTTTCGGACGGTTGGACAACCTTAACTGCCGATGGCAAACTTTCGGCACAGTGGGAGCACACCGTTGCAATAACAAATCACGGTTTGGAAATTTTAACTATATAGGATTGTTATGGTTTTTTCTTCGTCTGTATTTTTGCTTTTATTTTTGCCGATTGTAATAATCGGCTACTACAATCCCGTTTTCAAGGGGCGGCAATTCCGTAACATATTCCTTCTTCTCGCCTCGCTTTGCTTTTACGCTTGGGGCGAACCGTTTTTTGTGTTTGTGATGATGTTGTCCATTGCGGTGAATTGGGCGGCGGGGTTATGGATTGAGCGCGGCGTTTCGGTATTCGCAAAACGCATTTTGACAATGGCGATTATTTGGAATGTCGGTATTTTATGCGTGTTCAAATATTTAACCTTCTTTGC
>BNUP01000130.1 GCA_025997455.1 Fibrobacterales bacterium
TAATGATGAGTTTTTTGAACTCACTCCTCCCGCTCCCCGACGACTGCGAAATTATAGATTTAGAATACGAACCTGCCGAAATACTCCCCGAAAACCCGATGAGCAAAGACTCCTTTGTGGATGTCAAGTGCTTTGACGAGAAAGGACGGCATTTTATAGTAGAAATGCAGATGTATTGGAAAAAAGAATTATTACCGAAGCAAATTTTTGGGTATAGGGTGTGGCGTGTAGGGTGTGGGGAATAGAGTGTAAAGTTGAAAGTGAAAAGTGTAAAGTTATTACTCTCTACTCTTTACTCTTTACTTTTTTCTCGTTCAACTCTTTTGCAGAGGCAACCACAGGAATTATAAAAGAGAAGGCGGCATTAAGTGTTTTATATTCTTAAATTCTTGCGACTGCAATTTTTCTTTCCATTTTTTATCGCCTGTCATAATCGCCAAATTTGCAACGGCGCACCAATAGCGGGTGCTGTTCGGGGCACGCATTTTATAGTCTTTTTCGCTTTGTTCATAAATTGCAATTGCCTCTTCTTTTCGCTCAAGTTTATATAGCATATCGGCTTTTAATTGCAAAAATACGGGTTGATTTGGGTAATGTTTCAAAAGTGCCTCTGAAATTTCGAGTGCCTCCGCATATTGTTTTTTATCATATAACATCCACGCGAGTGTTGTTCCGAAAAGCGGAGAGAATCGCGAACTTTTTTCAAAGCCGTTTTTTATGTTCGCTAAATAAGTTTCGCTTTTTGATTCTACAAAGGGCAGCCAATTGGTGAGCGTTTCCGCATAGTAATTGTAAATTGCAAAAAATGCCTGCGATTCAAAATCGGAGCGAAGTGAAAATTCTTGTGCGGCACTTCTCGTTTCGCTGATGCTTTTTATGGTGTTGCCGAAAAGCGAATGCAAAAAACCTATTTGATATTTTCGCAAAGATTCCCAAAATCCGCTCGATTTGCATTTCACAAGTGCAATATATGCAGAATCTAAATCTAAAGTGTCGCCCAAGTCATCGAATCTCGTGGAATACGCAATGCCTTTTAACACGCAAGCGGAAGAATCTGTTTGCGGCAGTTCGGCAATTTCGGCAAAAGCGGCGGGATAGTTCGGTTGCCATATTTTGTTTAAGATGTTATCGGCGGTTTCTGCGTGAGGGATAGCAACGGCAATTGCAAACGCAATTACAGTGAATAGCCCGACCCGATACTGATTATTTCGCCCTGCAATGAGGGGCACGCCCAAATTAAAATACATAAGCGTGGAATAAAATTCTAAAATAGAGGTTTGGAATTTCCCAAGAGTTTCCGCTTTGTTTTTCTCCGTATCCGTCTTCCCAAGATGTGTGTTGGTATTCCGCAACGGGATTCAGTTCAACGGAAATATCCATTGGGAATGCGACCGGAAGTATCCAAGAAATTCCGCCAACTACGCCCGCTCGAACGGCAAATCCGTTAAAATTGTGCTGATCTGTGCCGCCATCGTTCCAGTAACCGAAGCCTGCGGTTGGTCCGTAATGTATGGGGAATTTTCCCGCAGAGGCATCTGCTTTGATTGCATTGTTTACAAAATAGTAGCCGCCGTAGAGACCGAGAGAAAAGTTGTTATTTGATGCCGAAAGGTGAAGGTAAATATCGGTTATCACATCTGTGCCGAGATTTTTGTAGTCTAAGCCCCAGTATTCTCCCGAATTTCCGCCTTGCAGCCAAAGACCGATTGCGTTATTTTTTGGCGTGTTATTTTGTTGTGCATTGTTTTTTTGCTGTGCAAAAGTTGCCGTTGCAAGCAAGAATAAAATTAAAAAAAGTTGTTTCATTATGGGAAAGGTAGAAAATTACTCGGCGGTGCAGGAGTTGAAAGTGTAAAGTGTAAAGTGAAAAGTTGAGAACATTGCCTTGCATTCTTGGGAGTGGGGTGTGGAGAACTCGGCGGTGCAGTTTGGATAGAGGGAAGTAGGGAGTGTTCCAATATGTAAGCGTCTATGGCGTTTTTTTGAGCATCAAGAACTAAAATTATTTTTTCTACGAGCATCGCTTTGATATAACTTAAATCCTCGCCCTAAAAGGAATGGAAAATATCGATTGATGACTTTTATTGGAATGATGAGTATCAGCATATCCAATAGAACTATCCCTATTCCAAGAAAAAAATCTACATATACCGAATGGGTCAAAGAAAAATGGAAAAATATTTTTTCGGTTATTGTTTGTAATACAGCGTAAACCTTTCCGTGCAAACAGAAATAACACAATGAATTTGCTCCGATAAAAGAAAACAACGCCGTTTTTTGAATTATTTTTGTTTTTGAAACTACAACACACAATCCAATTCCCAGTATCGTAATGAGTAAAGCGTCCAAAATTTGAGGGCAACCAGAAAAACTTATTGCCGGATGCCGTAAAAAATGAATAAATATAAAGCAAACAGAAGTATAGATAATTAAACCTAATGTCAAAACTTTCGAGATTTCTAAAAAAAGCAATTTGGTTTCATATTTTTTATACGAATATCCCAAAGCCATATAAAAACAGGCAAAGCCAATGCTATGGATATGCCAAGGCAACGCCGGTAATTTCAAATAATCCCCATAGACAACTGATAAACAAAATAATAATAAACCTATTGAAAGTAAAGTTTTTGTGCTCTTAACACGGGACATAAAATAAAATGGGATACTTGATATAAAAAGCGCAGATAAAAACCACAATGGAGTGCTATGTTTTATTCCTTTACTATCTATATGCGAATATTGAAACAACAAATCTAAAAACTCTTGCGTAACAGGGTTTTGTTCATGAAAAGAAATAATTTGTGTTAGCAAAATATTTACACAACCAAAGATGAGAAAGGGTAAAAGTATTGTCCTCGCCCTATGTTCCAACATCTGAAAAAAGGAAATACTACTTTTGAATAAATAACCGGAGACAAAGAAAAATACAGTTAAAAAAATAGGTGTGAAAAAGTACATTAAACTGCTATTACAATAGTTCAAGTGGGAATAGCATATCATCATAAAAGCAATGCCACGAGCAATATCAAGCCATTTCTTTCTCTCATTATAGGATTTAGATTTTTCTAAATTACTGACTGCTGACTGCTGACTGCTGACTGCTGACTGCTGACTGCTGACTGCTGACTGCTGACTGCTGACTGCTGACTGCTGACTGCTGACTGCTGACTGCTGACTGCTGACTGCTCGACTTAGGCGAAGGCGAAAATTTTGTGTTTGTTGATAACATACTACCTCTTGCGTAAAGATGCTTTTTAAATCTTAAACTGATTTATTATGGCTTACCCAAACTTTTCCCGCCTCAACAAATTCCACCCTCACGCTCTCGCCTTTTTCTATAAAATCACTGCGCGATTGTGCATCGAACATTTTTCCGCCAAATTCCGCGTGTCCGCTTGGGCGTAAATCGGTTAATGCAACCCCAACATCACCTTTTTTAACATCTTCAACAAATTCTTCCGTCGGGGAATAAGCCGCCGATAAATCGATTTTGTTTATGGGAGTTAAAGTATCGGGCAAAACGGGCAGAAGATATTTTGAAAGCAAAATCGGTAAAGAAAGTGCAAAAACCGCACACATCATAATATATAAAAGTCCGTATTGCCAACCGGCAAGAGAGTTAAATTCGGGAGCAAAACTCGGCAAATTTGAAATATCAAAAGACAGTGCAAGTGCCGCCACAAAACAGATAATTCCCGCCGCCCCGCAAATCATCATACCCGGCAAAATAAAAATTTCGAGGAGCATAAATATAACACCCAAACACAATAGAATTGCAGGTATTTTATCGTGAAGATGACTTGCGTATTGTCCAAAAAATACAATTGCAATGAGCACTATACCTATAACTCCAAACACACCAAAACCCGGCGTTTTGAACTCCATATATAGTGCACCAAAACCGAGAATCATAAGCACGCCTGAAATCGCACCGATAAAGCGAGACAAATTTTCCGCCCAAGAAATTTCTATATGAATAGTCTCTGTTATGCCAACTTCCTTTTTGAACTCGTCAATGTTTGCAGGAGTGCCGAGAGAAAATTTCAATTTTTGTGCCTCTTCATTCGTCATTGTGAGGAGTTCTCCTGCACGGACAAGCGTTTTTTTG
Organism: Fibrobacterales bacterium; assembly: GCA_025997455.1. Taxonomy (GTDB): domain Bacteria; phylum Fibrobacterota; class Fibrobacteria; order Fibrobacterales; family Fibrobacteraceae; genus BNUP01. The sequence continues at coordinate 4,109 of BNUP01000130.1, forward strand.
GTAGTCCATTTTTTAGATTCGTATTCGGGAAGGTCATTAAATTCCGCAACGGTCATATATACGGTTGTATCTGCATTTGAAAGTTCCATAACTCCCAAATCGAGGCTTACCATAGATTCGGCAAGCAATCGCGGGTGTCCGTTTCGCTCGGCAAGATTTCTAAATTTCGCACGGAGCGGCGACTGAATTTTTTCTCCAACGATTTGCGGTTGTCCGTCACTGCTCTGCACAATCGGGGCGCAATCTCCTATTGTGGTGCTCGGCAACATATACAATTTATCACTTGCAAGGGCTATCAACGCACCCGCACTTATCGCCTTCTTTTGCACAAGAGCAATAGTAGGGATTTTTAACGCGGTAATTGTATCCACAATATCAAAAGCAGCATCTAATCGTCCGCCGAAAGTATTTATCTCAAATACTATTAAGTCCGGATTTTTTGAACTCGCCTCGGCAATTGCCCTGCGGGCATAATCGTTCATTCCGGGATCTACATCGCCCTCCAATTTTATCCACGCGGCTTTTTTTGCACTCGGCAGCACGACTTTTTGTGCGGAAATTGCAGCATCACCAGAATTTGCAGGAGTTACCGAATCCGCAAAAACAAAAGAAAAACAGAACAGCAGAGAAAATAAAATACGAAACATAATGGGGAAGGTAGAAAAGAGTGGGGTGTAGGGTGTAGGGTGTGGGGTGTGGAGAAAGGAATTGTAGGGGCGTGGGGAATAGAGTGTAAAGTTGAAAGTTAAAAGTGTAAAGTTATTATTCTCTACTCTCTACTCTCTACTCTTTACTCGTTCAACTTTTTTTGATGTGTTCTATCCACACCGCGTTCCCTTGTTAATTTTACTTTGCATTGCATTGCAGGGTGGGGTATAGGGTGTGGCGTGTGGGGTGTGGAGAACTCGGCAGTGCAGGCGGGACACCAAGCCGATAGATGACTGTAGCAACTAATTTATTGAGTAGGCTCTGAAGAACTCGTTAAGAGGTCGTAAGAGTCTACTAAGCGACATGGGCAACCTGTATTTTTATGCAAATTCAAAAATGTGCTACTCCTCTTCATCGGAGTCGTCTTGTTCGACTACGGGTGCAGACTTGCCGAGTAAATCGCTTGCATCTATGGAGACAAACTTATCCTTTGCATCGTAAATCACCTTAAAAAAGTATCTGCCGCCTCTAACTACAAATTCGCGACCGCCGGTAATTTTGGAGTTGGTGGTGGTTAGTCTTGCCGCATCACCTTCGCAGGGTTTTCCGCTACAACGGGGAAGTTTTGAGGCATCGGCGAGTTTTTTCACAAAAGCGATTGATTTATCCGAACTCTTCCAAGTGCTATCGACAAGTGACCACAACAGGTTGTTATTCTGTATGTTATCGCTGACCTGAGCCATTTGAAATTTTGAATTTTCAAGCGTTTTTTTGACATGCTCTTGCGCTTGCTTGGTAACATTGCCCTTTACCAAAAAGATAAGAACGAGCAATCCTACATTGAGGATAACTGAGGCGATTAGGAGATTTTTTTGATTCATACCTATAATATACATTTTTTTTGCAGATATGGTATGACAAAATCAATTTTTTTTTCTATATTTGCACTTACAAATCGGAGAGATGACGGAGTGGTCGATCGTGACGGTCTCGAAAACCGTTGTTCGCAAGAACCGAGGGTTCGAATCCCTCTCTCTCCTTTTCATTTGCGATTGCAAAGAGAGGGATTTACGAACCCGAGGAGAGGGTTTGACCACGAACGGAGTGAGTAGAGCCGCCGTACCTTAGTGTATTTTTCATTTGTAAATTTTTAATATAGGCGGCAATCCTCTCTCTCCTTTTCATTTGCGATTGCAAAGAGAGGGATTT
>BNUP01000131.1 GCA_025997455.1 Fibrobacterales bacterium
CCGGAAAGTTTTACGCACTGCCGCAAAGTCCGCAACAGTATAAACAACTTTTGATGATAGCGGGTTTTGACAGATATTATCAAATTGCAAAGTGCTTTCGAGATGAAGATTTGCGTGCTGACCGTCAGCCTGAATTTACGCAGATAGATTTGGAAATGAGTTTTGTTGAGCAAAACGATGTGATGGCTCTGTTGGATAATTTTGTTAAAGAAGTGCTCGCGAAGATTTGGGAGTTTGAGGTTCCCGAAATTCCGAGAATTAAATATGCCGATGCTATGTTAAAATACGGTTCGGATAAGCCGGATTTGCGTTTCGATTTGCCTATTACCGATGTGAGCGAAATTGCGGCGGGCAGTGATTTTGGCGTGTTTAAGAATGCAGTGGCGAATAAGGGCGTGGTGAGAGGTTTGGCGGCTGCGGGTTGCGTTGATTTTTCGCGCAAACAAATTGATGATTTAACTGCCTTTGTCGGTCGCTACGGTTCAAAAGGTTTGGTGTGGATGCGCGTTAAAGAAAATGATGAGGTTGAAACACAGGTCGGAAAATTCTTTAAGACGGAGCAATTAAATTCATTGAGAGATGCACTTGGCGGGCACGCGGGCGATATGCTGTTTTTTGTGGCAGGATCAGAAAAGGTCGCCGCTGTGGCTATGGGTCAGTTGCGTTTGGAAATTGCGAGAATTAAAGGTTTGCTCGATTCAAAAGTTCGCAAATTTGCGTGGATAACCGAGTTCCCTATGTTTGAATACAGCGAAACAGAAAAGCGGTATATGTCTATGCATCATCCCTTTACTTCGCCTTTGCCTGAACATTTGGAAATGATGTTAAACGGCAATTTGAAGGATTGCAATGCACAGGCTTATGATTTGGTTTTGAACGGTGTTGAAATTGGCGGCGGTTCTGTGCGTATTCACAACCCGGAAGTTCAGGAAAAAGTTTTTCGCTTGCTCGGTTTAACCGAACAGCAGGTTAAGGAAAAATTCGGTTTCTTTGTAGATGCTTTCAAATTCGGTGCACCTCCGCACGGAGGATTAGCCCTCGGTTTAGACCGAGTGGTTGCCACGCTCGAAGGTCAAGACTCCATTCGTGATTTTATTGCATTCCCAAAAAATACAAGTGCAAGTTCGCCTATGGACGGTTGCCCCAGCGAAGTTGATCCTGTGCAATTGTTGGAAACGCATATCAGTTTGAGCGAAAAAGCGTAGAAATATGTAAAAGTATGCTTTCGTCATTACAAAGTATGTAAAAAATTACTATAGTAGGCTCTGAAGAACTCGATAAGAGTTCGTCTGAGCCTACTAAGCGACACGGGCGAACTGTGTTTTTATGGTGATAATGTCATCCTGCGGCGAATGCTCGCAGGATAGCCGTCGTCTCCGAAGAACTCCTTGTTTTATGAGATAAAGTTTGGAGGAGTTCTTCGGAGATTACTATATTCAATAAAAAAGGAGTAGTTTTTATGAAAACGGCATTAGTGCAGGCAAAAGTAGATGCGGAAATTAAGGCATCGGCGGAAGAGTTTTTTAAGAATGTTGGGCTCGACATAACCACTGCAATTAGAATGTTTTTGGCGAATGTGGCAACCTATAGGGAATTGCCGTTCAAGGTTAAAGAGCAAACTTATAAACCGGAATTTGTAGAAAAAATACTTCGTGCAGATAAGCAGTATAAAGATGGGAATTATATTGAATTTAAAGATTTAAAAGAGATGTCTGATTATTTTTTTAAAGGGGCAAAATAATGCTAATCGCCCGTTTTGAAACAAAAGCCGCCGAACAGATTAGGCAAACTAAAAATGCAAAATACATCAAAAAAGTGTTAAAGTTAGTAGAGGATGCTTGCGAGCATCCTTACACGGGTCTTGGTAAACCCGAAGCCTTAAAACACGAACTGCAAGGCTTTTGGTCTCGCCGTATCGACAGTAAAAATCGAATTATTTATAGGGTGGCAGAACCCAACCTTATCATTATCTCTTGCATAGGTCACTATGAATAGAGTTTTTTTTACATAGAAAATCAATTCCCTGCTATGTTTTAATGAAAAATGCAGAAAAATGTTTGCAAGTGTTGAAAAATAATTGTATAGTAGGCTCTGAAGAACTCGTTAAGAGGTCGTCAGAGCCTACTAAGCGACACGGGCGAACCGTATTTTTATGCAAATTCTTCTGAGATTACTATATTTACAAAAAGAGGTTTATATGAGTTCTGTTCAAGTTGCTACAAGAATTGACAAAAAGATAAAGAATGCCGCCGGCGAGGTTTTTGCTCATTATGGATTAGATTTGCCTGCTGCACTCCGTATGTTCATTACCATAACCGCTAACGAAAGGCGAATTCCGCTCGAAATATCAAAACGGTCTGTTTCTTTAGATGGAGATAACTTTGAGAGCGACCAGAAATATTTTGAGCAGATTACCGGTTTTTTAGAAAAATTAGACAGTATCTCCAATAGTTCCGAATGGTATTCCGCTAAGGAGGCAGGGTGGAAACTGTAAAGTGGAAAAGTAATAATGTTTTTAGAAAATTTGCCGCTTGTAAAGGCAAAAAATAAAATAGAAGAGTGTGTAAATTCTCAACGGCATTTGTTATTGACCGCACCGACAGGCACGGGAAAATCTTCGTTTTTACCGCATCTTTTGGCTGGGGAAAACGGAAGAGTTTTAGTTTTGCAGCCGAGACAACTTGCGGCAAGAGAACTTGCAAAGTTTTTGGCAAAAAATTACGGTGAAATCGTTGGGGAAACTGTCGGGTATAAATTTCGCTTTGAAACAAAAATAAGTGCAAAAACTAAAATTTTATTTGAAACTTACGGAAGTTTTTTAGCGGAACTGATTGCGAATAAAACTTGTAATGAGGGTAATTGGAACTGGATAATTTTCGATGAATTTCACGAGCGAAGAGCCGAAATGGATTTGCTTCTTTCTGTGTGCATTGCAAGCGGCTTGCGAGTTGCGGTTTTATCTGCCGAATTAGAAAGAATTTCGTTGGAAAATTACTTGAATGAAAAATGCCTGCAAATTGAAAATCCCGGTTTTCCCGTAGAGATAATTCATCAAGAGCCAAAAGCAGGGGAGAACCTGCCGTTGCAAGTTGAAAGAGCGGTGAAAAACATTTTGTATAACGGAGTGCAAGGGACAATTTTGGTATTTCTGTCGGGTAAGGCTGAAATTTCGCAGTGCAGAGAAAGAGTCGCAGAATCACTTGGAAAAAATGCACCGAAATTATTTTCATTATTCGGGGGTCAGTTAAAAGACGAACAGGAAAAAATTTTTGATACCGTGAATGCAAATGAAGAAAGTAGAATAATTTTTACAACCAACATAGCGGAGACCTCGCTCACAATTCCAAATGTTAAAGCGGTTATAGATTCAGGTTTTGAAAAAGTCGCTTTTGATGATGAAAGCACGGGATTAAAAGTTTTACGGCTCACGAGAATTTCAATGCAAAATGCAATTCAGAGAACCGGACGGGCAGGGCGAACTCAAAAGGGATTATGTATTCGTTTGTGGAGTAAGCGCGAGGAAGAGAATTTTGCAAAAGCAATAAAACCTGAAATTGAACGGATAAACTCGGCAAGATTTTTATTGCAAAAAAAATATTTGGAGTCTACTTTATTAAAAGAGTTGTCATTGCTCGATGATTTACCTAAGTTAAAGGAAAATATTGTAGTCGCGGAACTTGTAAATTTAAATTTACTCGACAGTGCAAATAAAATAACCGAACTCGGTAAAAAAGTTCTCTCTGTTCCCGTTCAATCGTTGCAATTAGCGACATCTCTTGTAAATTACCCGACACTCACAAAAACAATTCTCGCAACTTGCGTTATTTTAGAAAACGAAAATAAAAGCGGCAACATTTTACATTTGGCGGAGGACTTTTTGAACGGCAAAAAAAATCGAGAAGAAACATTGCATTTTGAACAATTACAGAGGTGGTCTGCCGCATTACCCAATAATAATGAATCTGTTATAGATTTTTTATTCACAGCCTTTCCAAATTCCGTAGCGACAAAAAATACAACAGACAAAGCGTTCAAAACAAAAGACGGGATTTCGGTTTTTTGCGAAAGCGATGAAAAATATATTTTAGTTTTGGATTTGATGAGCAGTGAAAATAAAAACGGCAAAAAAACAACGGCTTCACTTTACGCTCCGTTGCCAAAGGAATATATTCAAGAGGAAAAACAAAAAAAACAGGAAACAATTTTGGAAGCGAAGGGAATGCAATTTATAATTCGCAACCAAAGTGAATGGCTCACCGAACAAAATTTAACTTTACTTGCAAAAATGAAATTAGCCGCACAAATATTCCCCGAATATAATTTACCCAAATTTGATTCCGATGATTTAGATTTAATTATGGATGAATTTTGCAATGTTTTTTCACTCCGCGATTTAACCGAAGAGAGATACAGAAAAATTATAGAAGATTATTTTGGCTCTCATCAACTCAATTTTTTGCATAAAAATTTTCCCGAAAATTTAAAATTGCCGAGCGGTCGCAATGCGAAATATATTTACAACGAAGACGGAACTGTGGAAATTTCGGCACGCATTGCAGATTTTTTCGGAATGCAAGGCGAACACTTTATAGCGCAAAACCGTATTCGCGTTCTCTACAACATTCTCGCACCGAACCATCGCACCGCTCAAAAAACTTGGAACTTAACGGATTTTTGGAACAACACTTATTTGCAAATCAAAAAAGAACTTCGCGGAAGATATCCGAGATATCCTTGGATATAGAAGTTAAATTTCAGGTTGTTTGCCTGTTAAGCGAACAAAAATTTCCACATATTTATCGAGTACTTTTTTTGCAACGGCAGGCGGAATTTCGGGTCCCGGATATTCCTTATTCCAATCGAGCGTTTCAAGCCAATCGCGAATGTATTGTTTATCTAAACTCTCTTGGTTTTCGCCTTCTTTATATTTTGCGGCATCCCAATAACGCGAAGAATCCGGTGTTAAAACTTCATCTATGAGAATAGTTTTTCCGTCGATTTCGCCAAATTCAAATTTTGTATCCGCTAAAATAATTCCCTTTGTCAAGGCATAATCGCGTGCCTGCGAATACACTTGTAAAGTTAAATCGCGAAGGTCTGCGGCAACTTTTTCACCCACAATAGGAATGGTCTGTTCATAAGAAATATTTTCATCGTGTCCTACATCTGGTTTGGTGCTCGGTGTGTAGATGGCAGGGTCAATTTTTGCACAGAGTTTCATTTCTGCAGGCAGAGTGTGCCCGCAAATTTTTCCCGTGCGTTGGTAGTCCTTCCACCCCGAACCCACAATGTAACCTCGCACAATACACTCCACACTGTGGCGGTGCGCCTTTTTCACAATCATCGACCGACCGCGCAAATAATCTGTGTATGGTTTTAGCACCGCAGGATATTCCTCAACGGAAGCGGTCACCAAATGATTTGGCATTTTCAAATGTTCAAACCAAAAAAGTGAAAGTTGATTTAAAATTTTTCCTTTTCCCGAAATCGGAGTCGGGAGAACCACATCAAAAGCGGAGAGTCTGTCGCTCGCCACCATCAAAAAATACTCGCCAAGGTCATACATATCGCGCACCTTGCCTTGGTGGAATAGCGGCACGCTCTTTATTGGAGTTTCAAATTTTAATGACATTGGGGGAAAGTAGAAAAAGTTTAGAGGGTAAAGAGTAGAGAGTAGAGTTTCATCTGCGTTGCAAAAATAGGGTATGGGGTGTGGGGAACTCGGCGGTGCAAATTTTTCTGGGGCACTCTATCCACACCGCGTTCACAACTTTTAGCCAACACTCTAACTTACGAGTGCTAAAGCACTCTCTCTCCGAAAGCCAAACTCTTGGCTTTCTGTGTTGCAAGTTTGGGTATAGGGTATGGGGAATAGAGTGTAAAGTTATTATTCTTTACTCTTTTTCTACATTCCTCTGCAATGCCTTATATATTTGTGTTATTTGCGATTTTTCTTTTTGGATG
>BNUP01000132.1 GCA_025997455.1 Fibrobacterales bacterium
CGGGAAAAACGAGAGCAATAGCATATAAAATTGCACATTTAATTTCACATCACGGTGTTGAGGCACGAAAAATAGCCGCAGTAACTTTTACGAACAAAGCGGCAAAAGAGATGAAGGAGCGCATTAAGACAATTTTGGATTTGCCGAATTTGCGGCTTGATTGGATGGGAACTTTTCACTCGCTCTGTGTGAGAATTTTAAGAGTGTGTTTGGAAAATCCTGCAGTGTTAAATAAAATGACTTGGACATATACGAAAAATTTTACAATTTACGATGATGACGACCAAACGCGAGTTATTAAATCTATTGTTGTGCCGATAGAGGGCGATTTGGCGAATTCTGCTCGAATAAAAAAAATAAAAAATATAATTTCGAGTTGGAAAAACGACAGGATTTTACCCGATGAGGCGATGGCACAAAGCATTTATGAAGACCAAAAACAGGTAGCGGCATATTATGCAGAATATCAGGAAAAATTGATGCGTGCAAATGCGATGGATTTTGACGATTTGATGGTGCGCACAACTGAAGTTTTAGAAACCATACCTGAAATTGCCGAACAATTTTCTTCACATTTTGAATATATATTTGTGGATGAATATCAGGACACAAACAAATCTCAATATTTACTTTTGCGATTGTTGCTCGGCGAAAACAGAAATGTGACTGTTGTGGGTGATGATGACCAGAGTATTTACGGTTGGCGCGGCGCGGATATAAATATAATTCGAAATTTTCACAGGGATTTTTCTCCGGTTCAAATTGTAAAGTTGGAGGAAAATTACCGCTCGACTTCAAACATTGTAAAGGCGGCGGGTTCGGTGATTTCGCATAACAAACGACCGCCCGAAATGGAAAAAAAAGTATTTTCAAACCAACCCACAGGTTCACTCATTCACATTTTGCAAGTGATAGATGACACTACCGAGGCGGAGAGAATCGCAGATAAAATTTATAAAACGGGCATTGAAAATTATTCGCAGACCGCGATTTTTTACCGCACAAATGCACAGAGTCGCCTTATTGAAAAATCGCTCAACAATAGAAGAATTCCCAATGTTATTGTGGGTGGAACAAGATTTTGGGACAGAAAAGAAGTTCGTGATATTTTAGCGTATATGAGGTTGGTTGTAAATCCGGATGACAATGCCGCTTTGCAGAGGATTGTAAATGTGCCTCCGCGAAAACTCGGTGATAAGGCTATGGAGGCTTTGTCGCAGAATGCGGAGTTAAATTCTACCTCGCTTTTTCACGCACTAAAACACACCCCGAAATTTCAAGGCTTTGCTGCGTTAATGGATGAGTTAAAAAATGCGAGTGATATTTCAATAGTTCTCTTTGCGAAAAAAATTATTGAGGAAACAAAGTATAAGGAATATTTGGAAAAAGATGACCCAGAAACCGCCGCAGACCGCATTGGAAATGTAGATGAAATGTTGCGCGGTGTTGAGGATTTTCTGGAGGAGAGACCCGATGCCACTTTGGAAAGTTTTTTGCAGGATATTTCTCTGATGACGAGTGCGGATAATAAAAATGCGGTTTCCCGCGATTTTGTGACTTTAATGTCTTTGCATTCGGCAAAGGGTTTGGAGTTTGAGAATGTGCATATTGCGGGTTGCGATAACGGCGTGTTGCCTATGGAGGCGCACGGCGAAATGACCAATGCGGAACGCATAAAATATGCGGAAGAGGAACGGCGGCTTTTTTATGTGGGAATTACGCGGGCGAAAAAAAATCTTTTTTTATACACAACTTTGCAGAGATTTTGGCGGGGCGAAAGTAAAGTATTTTCTCCGACTTCGTTTATAGAGGAAATGGATAGTTCAACCATATTTTTTGAAAAATTATCCGCGAGTGCGGCAAAGTTTGCAGTTTCACCGTTCCGCTTAAATGTAGATAAAAGATTCGGACGGCAAACTTCTTATTCGGGAAATCGAGAGTTTCCAATTCGGGAGGCATCTGTTGGTCGAGAGGTATCGGCAGGTCGCCATCTCTCTTATGAAGATTCGCAAGAGTCAAACGGACTTATCGGCAAGTTTGCAGAGCATAGTAAATTTGGCAGAGGTAAAGTTTTGGGACAATCGGGCACAGGCGACAATACACAAGTTGAAATTCTTTTCGCAAACGGTGAAAAGAAAAAATTCGTTTTAAAATTTGCAAGTTTGAGGTTTATATAATGGTTTCTCTTGCTCTCACTTCTCTTGAAAAATACTTTCCTCAAGTCCTTAAAGGAAAACGCTTGGGTGCGGTTTTGCATCCCGCAAGCATAACGCCCGACCTTAAACATACGCTTGCCACTATAGAAAAACATAACGGTTCGCTTTTTAAACTCGTTGCACTTTTTGGACCGCAGCACGGAATTTTAGGGCACACGCAAGATAATATGATTGAGTGGGAAGGGAGTATTGACCCCAGATTGAGCGTTCCTGTTTATAGTTTGTATGGTAAAAATCGAGAACCTACTGCGGAGATGTTGAAAGGTGTTGAGGTGTTGCTTGTAGATTTGCAAGATGTGGGTGCGAGATATTACACTTTTATTTGGACTCTTTACCTCTGCATAAAAGCGTGTGAAAAATTGGGAATTTCGGTTGTGGTTATAGACAGACCAAATCCTATAGGTTGCCACATTACGGAAGGAAATGTTTTGGATTTGGAATATAAAAGTTTTGTCGGCTTGCATTCAATTCAGGTGCGGCACGGAAAGACTATCGGAGAATTAGCGTTGCAGTTCAAAGAGGAGTGTTTTCCAAGTGCGGAAGTTTTTGTCCTCGAAATGCAGAACTATAAACGAAATTCGTGGTTTGACGAAACGGGATTGCCTTGGATTTTACCGTCCCCGAATATGCCGACTCTGGAAACGGCAATTGTGTATCCCGGTCAGTGTTTGCTTGAGGCTACCAATGTGAGTGAAGGAAGAGGAACTACAAAACCGTTTGAACTTTTTGGGGCGACTTGGATAGACTCCGCTCAAATGTGCGATTACTTAAACGGATTATCACTTCCCGGTGTTTATTTTCGCGAACATCATTTTCAACCTACTTTCCATAAATATGCGGGTGAAATTTGCAACGGAGCACAGATTCATATTTTAGAGAGAGAGGAATTTTTACCTTTTGAGACAACAATTCAAATTCTCAAATATTTGTTTCACAGATACCCGAACAATTTTCAGTGGAAATCTCCGCCTTATGAATATGAATTTGAAAAATTGCCGATAGATATTTTACTCGGCAGCGGAACTTATAGAAAAGAGAGAATTGAGAGTTAATGGCGATGGATTATGATACGCAGCCGTCACCAGCGAGGGTGCAACCCGAAGCAATCCAAAGAAGCAATTTTTGTGAATTGGAAAGGTAGCGGCGATGTTTGATTTTTTAACTCAAAAGTTAAATGAAAGAAAGGCGTTGGGACTTTTTCGCTCTTTAACGAATCCTGTCGGCATTGACTTTGCAAATAACGATTACTTGGGACTTGCGAGGCATCCAGAAATCGCAAATGCCGCCGCCGCCGCTTATGTAAAATACGGTTCGGGAAGCAGAGGTTCGCGTTTGCTCGGCGGTAATTGTGAAATTTTTGAGGAAACAGAAAAGTTTTTGGCAAAATGGAAAGGCACAGAATCCGCTCTAATTTTCAATTGCGGTTATTCGGCAAATGTCGGCGTTATTTCCGCATTTTGCACCGAAGGAACACATCTTTTTACCGACCGCTTGGATCACGCGAGCATTATAGACGGCTATTCTATGTCTAAAGCGACTTTGCACCGATTTAAGCATAACGATTCTGCGGACTTGGAACGGGTATTGAAAAGTGAGGCTTGTGCGGGCAGGAGTTTAATTGCCGTAGAGTCTGTTTATAGTATGGACGGCGACATTGCTCCGTTAGAAAAATATGCAGAACTTGCAGAAAAATACAATGCATTGTTATATGTTGATGAGGCGCACAGCGACGGAATTTTGAACTTAAAAGTTAAGGCTCATTTAACGCTTACAACTTTCGGAAAAGCGTTTGGCTGTGCCGGTGCGTGCGTATTCGGTTCAAAAGATTTAATAGATTATCTGATAAATTTTTCGCGGAGTTTTATTTATTCTACCGCACTTCCGCCCGGTGCAATTGCCGCTATGCGAAAATCTGTTGAAGTTGCCAAAGAGGAGAGTTGGCGCGGAGAGAAAGCCTTGAAAATGGCGGCGGAATTTCGAGAAAAGATTAAAAAGGCAGGTTTTGATTGCTTGAATAGTGAAACTCATATAGTCCCCGTGATTATGGGAAGTGTAGAGCACGCTTTTGAATGCCAAACATATTTACAAAGAAACGACTTTTTTGTTGCAGTGGTTCGACCCCCTACAGTTCCAAACAACACCGCCCGCCTGCGGATAAACATCACCGCCGCACACACGGAAGAACAAGTCGCGGAATTATCTGAGGCACTTGTCGGGTTTGTGCAAAAAAATAGAAAAATTTGAACCTTACGCAGATTATAATAAGTCAAAAATATTTGTCGGAAAGTCTTAATCCAATATGGTAATAGAAAAATTTGAACTCGGATAATAAACGATGCAATAATTGCATCAATAACGGGTCTTAATCCAATATGGTAATAGAAAAATTTGAACTGGAACTTGGCGAATGTAGAACGCGCGAGCGCAATGCTGTCTTAATCCAATATGGTAATAGAAAAATTTGAACAAACTTGGTTGGCGGAGAACTTGATGTATTCGTCAAGTAGTCTTAATCCAATATGGTAATAGAAAAATTTGAACTCGAAATTCGCAAAAGAATTGAAAGCATTTGTGCTCGGTCTTAATCCAATATGGTAATAGAAAAATTTGAACGATGAGCAGTAGGTGGTGGACAAGCAGTGAACTAAATGCGTCTTAATCCAATATGGTAATAGAAAAATTTGAACAAATTCAACGCCATAGCCGATGGTTATCACCTTGAAGGGTCTTAATCCAATATGGTAATAGAAAAATTTGAACGAGGATAGAAATATGGCTAACAAAAATGCAAAAGAAGGTCTTAATCCAATATGGTAATAGAAAAATTTGAACTTTGTTTCTAACAAACACACTCGGCAAACGCCCCGCGTCTTAATCCAATATGGTAATAGAAAAATTTGAACTTGATGTATTCATCAAGCAGATGGTTGAATATGAAACAAGTCTTAATCCAATATGGTAATAGAAAAATTTGAACAGAGTGTTTCTAACGGCATCGTGCGTAAAAATGAAAAGTTGTCTTAATCCAATATGGTAATAGAAAAATTTGAACGTTTGGATGGCTGAGAACTTGGCTTACAATATAGACGGGTCTTAATCCAATATGGTAATAGAAAAATTTGAACCCAGAAGACTTTCATGAAGAGTGGCTCATCGCAGAGGAAAGTCTTAATCCAATATGGTAATAGAAAAATTTGAACTTGAGCGGTGCACAAGTCGCTCGAGTAATAAACTTACGGTCTTAATCCAATATGGTAATAGAAAAATTTGAACGATGCGCTAAAAAAGAAAATCATTATAAAGCGCAAAGGGTCTTAATCCAATATGGTAATAGAAAAATTTGAACCGCACTTGACGGCAATGCATCAGCAACGAAGAGCCTTTAGTCTTAATCCAATATGGTAATAGAAAAATTTGAACCGCATCTTCTTTAAAGACACCAAGAAGCAAGAGCCTATAAGTCTTAATCCAATATGGTAATAGAAAAATTTGAACTCGAAAATAACGAAGATGCCATCAAGGCATTATACCGTATGTCTTAATCCAATATGGTAATAGAAAAATTTGAACCTGGGAGGCGTAAAAT
>BNUP01000133.1 GCA_025997455.1 Fibrobacterales bacterium
TAGAGAGAGGTAGGAGTTGTGGGGGTGGGGGCAGGGGGTGGGGGGGGGGGGGGGGGGGGGTGGGGGGGGGGGGCACACGATCAAAGACACCTCACGCGCGCGTGAGGAAAAACGGTCTTGCAATGATGATTTATCAGTGTAGATTTTGGATTTATCATTGCACTTTTTGGATATTCGGGTCAAGCCCGAATATGACAATTCGCGTTTGGCTTCTCCGGTCAAGCCAGAGAACGACAAATTATCGAAATTGTTAAAAGACCACAACATCTCATTCACAAATATAGAAAAAATTTTGCACCTTGTCAAATTTTTCTTTAACTGCCAATTTTTGCAGATTTATATGATATTTATCATAAATTATTGTATTTTGGATAGTGGGGAGTAGGGAGTGATTAATGGGGGTTGTCATTCTGCACGAAGTTGCAGAATCCACAGAGTAGGGAGTAGAGTGTAAAGTTGAGAGTAAAGAATAATTTGTTGAATAATAACTTTACACTTTCAACTCCTGCAGCACCGCGTGCAAACTTTCTACCTTCCCCGATATGGGTTTTAAATGCGGTATAGTAGGTTTGCTATAATAAACCACCCCCCTTGTTATATGCCTTTTTAACAAAGTCATATAACTTCCCCCCGATTTTTCGCCCGCAGGGCTATCGGGAGGAGGCAAACCTACTATTTTCTACCTTTTCCGATATGGGTTTTAAATGCGGTATAGTAGGTTTGCCGAATGTTGGCAAAAGCACAATTTTTAATGCGATAACGAACGCGGGCGCGGAGAGTGCGAACTATCCTTTTTGCACAATAGATCCCAATGTGGGAATGGTGAATGTGCCGGATAAACGGCTCGATAAACTTGTGGCGGCATATAAACCCCGCAGCATTGTGCCGGCGGTTACGCAGTTTGTGGATATTGCGGGTTTGGTAAAAGGTGCCGCACAGGGCGAAGGTTTGGGAAATCAGTTTCTCACGCATATTCGCGAGTGCGAGGCGATAATGGAAGTGGTGCGGTGTTTTGAGGACGAAAATATAATTCATGTTTTGGAGAATATTGACCCTCTGCGCGATGTTGAAATTATTGAAACAGAACTTATTTTGAAGGATTTGGAAAGTGTTGAAAAACGGCTTTCTCAAGAACAGAAAAATGCGAGAATAGGAACGGCAAAAGCCAAAGACAGATTGTTTGCGTGCGAACAGTTGGCAAAGTATTTGGGTGAAGGAAAAGTGGCGAGAAACTTTTTGAGCGGAGCCGCATTTTCGGAACCGCAAAAGGAGGCGGCAGGCGAAATTATTTTTGAACTTGCGTTGCTCACCGCCAAGCCGATTTTTTATTGTGCAAATGTCAGCGAAAATGAGGTGCTCACAGGCAACGCCCATACCGAAAAACTCACCGCTTACGCAAAGGAACGCGGGCAAGATGTAGTTATTATTTGCGGGAAAATTGAAGAGGAATTATCGGAATTGGAGGCGGCGGAAAAGGCGGAATTTTTGAATGATTTGGGAATGGCGGAGAGCGGTTTAGACCAAGTGGTACATAAGGGTTATTCGATTCTCGGACTCAGAACATTCTTCACCGCAGGAGAAAAAGAAGTTCGCGCTTGGACTTTTCATAAAGGTTGGAAAGCCCCTGCCTGTGCAGGCGTGATTCACACCGATTTTGAAAAAGGCTTTATCCGTGCGGAAACGCTCGGTTATGCAGATTTTGAAAAATACGGTTCGCTAAACGCCGCTAAAGACGCAGGTCACTTGCGAACGGAAGGAAAGGAATACGAGGTGCAGGATGGTGATATTATGCTGTTTTTGTTTAACTCGTGAGAGTGGTATACCCCATACCCTACACCCCAAACCCAGCCTGCAATGCAGAGGTTAAATGGTAAACGCGGTGTGTGCCGAACGCACTAAAAAAAAAGAAAAAGGAGAAGATGAGTTTTGTAAAAAAATATCGTGCAAAGGAAAATAGCGGCATAGACATTGCGCCTATGTTGGATATGGTGTTTATTCTGCTGATATTTTTTGTAGTGACGAGTTCGTTTGTGCGTGAAACGGGAATCGATGTGAACAAACCGAAGGCGAGTTCGGCGGAGGAACTTGCTCGCGAAAGTATTTTAATAGGCATAAGCAGAGAAGGAACAATTCACATTAACGAAAGTCAAGTCGATTTGCGAACGCTCCGTTCCGTTCTGTTGCAGTTGGTGGCAGAAAAACCAGACCGCACCGCAGTGATTGTGAGCGACAGGGATGCACCGAGCGGAAAAATTGTAGATGTTCTCGATGAGTGCAATTTGGCAAAAGTGCGAAAGGTTTCAATTGCCGCAAATAAGGAGGAATAAATGCCGCATTCTCACGAGCATTCACACGAACATTCTCATAATCACGATGGGCATTCTCACAGTCATAATTTGGATGTTGCAAGTATGCAAAAAACTTTTATTTTTGCAATTGCACTGAATGCAATTTTTGTGGTTGTTGAGGCGGTGATTGGAATTTTTAGCGATTCTCTTTCGCTTTTGGCAGATGCCGGGCACAATTTAACAGATACTGCGGGGCTTTTAATTTCCTTTCTCGCATTCAAAATTTCGAGTGCAAAACCTACGGACACATACACTTACGGCTACAAAAAATCTACCGTTCTTGCGGCTCTCACAAATGCCGTAATTTTATTTGCAACCGTTGTTATAATTATCTATGAGGCGTATCATCGTTTTAATTCGCCTGTTCCCGTAAGCGGAAAAATCGTTATGATAACCGCAACCATCGGCATACTCATAAACGGCATAACCGCAATGTTATTTTTCTTTAGCCGTGCAAAAGACATAAATATAAAGGGAGCATTTTTGCACATGCTCGCAGATGCACTTGTATCTCTCGGCGTTGTAATTTCCGGTGCGCTCATTATTCTTTCGGGTTATTATTGGATCGACTCTGCGGTTAGTTTGGTTATTGCGGTTGTGATTTTTTTAAGCACTTGGGGGCTGTTCAAACAATCTGTGCGAATGAGTATGGACGGTGTTCCGCACGATATTACGCTTGAAAAAATTACTTCCGAAATTTTAACTATTAACGGCGTTGCGGAAGTTCATCATTTGCATATATGGGCTTTATCAACCACGGAAAACGCACTTACTGCTCATATCGTTTTGTCGCCGAATGTTAAACTTAACGAAATTTCGCAGGTGAAAGCCGAGATTAAACATTTAATGGAACACAACGGTATTCAGCACTGCACGCTCGAAACCGAATGTGCCGAAGAAAACTGCGAGAGCAGAGAACACTGATGCGGCACTATATTCTAAAACGCCTTCTCTTAATGTTCCCGACTATGCTCGGAATTTCCTTTGTGTGTTTTTTGTTGATTCAACTTGTGCCCGGCGGTCCGGTTGAAGAGATGATTTCAAAAGCACAGGCGATGGCTAATGCAAAAGGCGGAACTCGAACGCTTAGTCCCGAACAGATAGAGCAAATTAAAGCATATTTCGGTTTTGATAAACCCCTTATTCAGAGATATTTTATATGGTTGTGGAAACTCATTCACTTCGATTTGGGAAATAGTTTTGCTTACGGAGAACCGGCGTGGAATGTGATTTCCTCGCGATTTCCCGTATCGTTATTTTTCGGGTTGAGTTCATTTTTAATTTCGTATTTGGTTTGCATTCCGCTCGGTCTTGCAAAGGCGGTAAAGAACGGTTCAAAATTCGATTCAATTTCTAGTGCGTTAATTTTTTCGGGTTATGTTATTCCCGGTTATGCTCTTGGAATTTTGCTTATAATTTTTTTAGCCGGCGGCTCTTTCTTAAATATGTTTCCGCTCGGAGGTTTAACCGGCGACAACTTTGAATATTTGTCTTTTGGAGCAAAAATTATTGACCTCGCACACCATCTCGTTTTACCGTTCTTCTGTTATGTGGTTGCAGAATTTGCATTTTTAACTCTTTTAATGAAAAATTCCGTTTTGGAAGAACTCGGCAAAGACTATATGCGAACCGCCCTTGCAAAAGGTCTCTCGTTCAAAACCGCCTTATTTCGCCACGCTCTGCGAAACGCACTTTTACCGCTCGCAACTCGGATGAGCGAAATTTTTACCCTGATGTTTGCGGGTGCGCTTTTAATAGAAAAGGTTTTTGATATTGACGGAATGGGCTTGCTGTATTACAATGCAATGGTTCATCGCGATTACAATGTGGTTCTGGGAATTATTGTGCTGTCGAGTTTTTTGGCTATGCTCGGACGGTTGTTCAGCGATTTGTTATATGGATTTATAGATCCGAGAATAAAATTATGAGATATTATGGTTGACTCTGCTCACACCGCGTTCGCAAGATTTAAGCGCAATAAACCCGCTTACTTCTCCATTTGGATTTTGTCTATAACTTATCTGCTCTCTTTAACGAGTCCCATACTCGTAAATGACCAACCTATATTTTTTAACTTTAATGATAAATATTATTTTCCCGCATTTTTTCATTATCCGCAAAGCGAATTTTACGGCGATTATTTAACCGAACCCGACTACAAAAAACTCGTGGAATATGCAAAAGAAAACAGCATTCCTGTCCGTGCGATTTTTCCGCCAATCGCTTGGAACCCCATAAAATCGGACTTGGAACTCGACGGCACTCCGCCATACCCTCCATCTTCCAAACACTTGCTCGGCACAGACTCACACGGTAGAGATATGTTGTCGCGCTTGATTCACGGATTTAGAATCTGTATGTCGTTCAGTTTGCTCCTCTCAATTTTCGGAACTATTTTTGGAATTGTGATTGGCGGAGTTCAGGGATACTTCGGCGGAAAACTCGATATTTTTCTTCAACGATTTATAGAAATTTGGGCATCGCTTCCGTTTTTATATGTGGTAATTTTACTCGGTAGTATTTACGGGCAGGGCTTTTTACTCCTCACGCTGATAATGGCGGCGTTCAGTTGGATAGGTTTAAGTTATTACGAGCGTGCAGAATTTTACAAGTTAAAAAATATGCAATTCGTAAAGGCGGCAATTGTGCTCGGCTTAAGCCACAGGCGAATTTTCTTTAGTGAGATTTTGCCGAATGCACTAACTCCCGTAATTACGCTGTTTCCCTTTTCGCTTATCGGAGGAATTTCGGGACTTACTTCCCTTGACTTTTTGGGATTCGGTTTGCAACCTCCAACTCCGTCTTGGGGCGACCTTCTGTCGCAGGGTCTCGCAAATTTATATGCACCTTGGATTGCAATTTTCACAATTGCCGCGTTGTTTATAACTTTACTTTTAGCCGCGTTCATCGGGGAAGGAATTAGAGATGCACTCGATCCCAAAAGCGGCGACAGGTTTGTGTAAAAAAGCCCCAGACACTCCCTGCACATAAAAACTCACAAGTCCGTTGCTGCTTTCGCCCTGGCGATTTGCCCGCAAATAATCATTGCAAGGGGTCTGGAACCAAGGGGAATATAGAAAATCACGCGGCAGTGCAGGGTGGGGTATAGGGTGTGGCGTGTAGGGTGTGGGGTATAGAGGACTCGGCGGTGCAAGAATTGAGAGTGTAAAGTGTAAAGTGTAAAGTTGGGAGGAGAGATGCAGGGGCGGCATTTATGCCGCCCTTCCGTAGGGGGCGACCATTGCCGCCATTGTTTATACAGATTATCACAATTTCTTTTTAGTTGGGCGGCTATACTTATTGCCGCCATTGTTTATACAGATTATCTCAGGTTTCTTTTTAATTGGGCGGCTATACTTATTGCCGCCATTGTTTATACAGATTATCTCAGGTTTCTTTTTAATTGGGCG
>BNUP01000134.1 GCA_025997455.1 Fibrobacterales bacterium
CTACTATTTATACAGATTATCTCATTTTTTTACAAGTGAGTGGCTATACTTATTGTCCGCCATTGTTTATACAGATTATCTCAATTTTTTTACAAGTGGGCGGCTATACTTATTGTCCGACATTATTTACACAGATTATCTCAATTTTTTTACAAGTGGGCGGCTATACTTATTGTCCGACATTATTTACACAGATTATCTCAATTTCTTTTTAATTGGGCAGATATGCTTATTGTCCGACATTGTTTATACAGATTATCTCAATTTCTTTTTAATAGGGCGGCTATACTTATTGCCACTACTATTTATACAGATTATCTCATTTTTTTACAAGTGGGCGGCTATACTTATTGTCCGCCATTGCTTATACAGATTATCTCATTTTTTTACAAGTGAGTGGCTATACTTATTGTCCGACATTATTTACACAGATTATCACAACTCCTTTTTAATTGGGCGGCTATACTTATTGCGACACGGGCGAACTGTGTTTTTATGCAAATTTGAGTAGTTCGCCGTCGTCTCAGAAGAACTCCCAGTTCTATGAGATAAAGTTTGGGGGAGTTCTTCTGAGATTACTATATTCACACCCGTGGCAAATCCTCTCTCACAGTTCCTTTCTCGACTTGCACCTGAAGACAAAAGGTTCATTCGCAGAATAGGTGTTGTTGCACTTGCGTTTTTGGCGGTTAGTGCTGTTGCGTTATATTTTCTCACAAAGGGCATACCAGAACCAGATGTCGCAAATGCGGAAAATGCCCTCCCCGTTATGGATATGCCTTCCATTCCCGACTTTGCCGATGGTTCACACAAAGTGCTTGATTCGCTCGAAGTAGATAGCACAAATGCAGATACTGCATTCACAACATCTGCCCTCGAAATTACGCAAGGCAACCAGATTTTAGACGATTTTGACGGACAAGCCCATTTGCAACTTATGCACCAAAAAGCACAGGAATACAACTACAAGGAGGCATACAGGCACGCCGAACGAATAGAGAGCAGACTTTTGAAAAATGCGGAACTGTCCGCCGAGTGGGGGCACATACTTTTGGAAAACGGAAAAGTTCAAGAATCCGCGTCTGTTTTAAGTCGAATTTTGAACGACCCAACGATAACAACAGCCGTTAAAGAGGATTATATTTTTGCATTGTTCCGTTCAGGCAATACGCAGGCAGCACTCGATTTTGCAGACGGCGAATTAAAAGCCGCCCAAACCGCAGAAATTCTCACCGCAAAGGCTACCATAATCGGCGAACAGCCCGACTCCACAAAACGCACCGCCGCCGACTCAATTTTCAAATACACACTCAAAAAATTTCCCAAATCTCCAAAAGCGAACTACCAATACGGCAGATATTTAATGCAGAGAGGCGACTTCCAAAACTCAAAAAATTATCTCGAAAAAGCCGTTCAACTCGCACCCAAAGAACCGCGATACATCGCCCGCTTGGGAATGGCAGAATTTTATCTCAAAAACGATTCCCGCGCCGAAACGCTCTACAAAAAATCGCTCGCACTCAACCCCTACGACTACAACACTTGGTTCAACTTGGGCGAACTCTACCTGAGCATCGCAAACGAAAGTACCTACATACCCGCCATTCGCCAAAATACGCACCGTGCCCTGCAGGCATACCTCAAAGCGATAGAAAACGATTCCCTGCACTCGCTTTCACACTACCGAGTGGGCGTTATCTTAAACGGCAACGGAGAACAACGGGAGGCGATAAAACACCTGCAAATTGCACTCAACGGAACCAAAGACAAAATTCCGCCGCTGCAGCAACTGAGCACTTCATATACCGCACTCGGCGACACCGCCAAAAGCGTTCAATATTTGGAAGAAATTTTGGAAATTGATCCCTTCAACAAAATAGCCGCTAATAGGTTAGATGCGCTCGGCGCACACCGCGTTCGCAATTAAAGAAAGAGAAAAATGAAAGAACAGGGAAACATAACTAAAAAGGAATTGGTAGATGAAATCGCTGCCAGAACGGGACTTCCGCAGGTGGAGACAAAAAAAATTTTGGAATGCTTTTTGGATTCAATTGCACGAACTTTAATAGAGGGAAACAACATTGAAATTCGCGGATTCGGAAGATTTAAGATAAAAAATCGCAACGCCTACAAAGCCCGCAACCCGCGCACCGGCGAACCTATAGAAATAGAGGCTGGCAAAAAACCAATATTTGAACCGAGCAAAGAATTGAAGAAAATATTAAATGAAAAATAATACCGACACTCCCGCAATTCATAACCGAAAGGCTACTCACCAATATCAAATTTTGGAAAGTTTTGAGGTGGGTGTAATGCTCGCGGGTTCGGAGGTTAAATCGATTCGTGCGGGTCATATAAGTTTGGGAGAATCGTGGGTTGATATTTCCACGAACGGCGAATTGTGGCTTGTAGGTGCACACATAAACGAGTATTCACAAGCGAGTCAATTCAATCACATACCCGCCCGCCGCAGAAAACTTTTAGCACACAAACACGAAATAGAAAAAATGCAAAAAGCGATAGAATTAAAAGGTTTAACGATTATACCGATAAAACTCTATTTCAAAAAAAGATTCGTAAAAATGGAAATTGCAATTTGCCGCGGCAAAGACCAGCGCGATAAACGACAAGACCTTATAAAAAAAGATGATATTTTGCGGGTTGCAAGAGAAGGAAAATGAAAAAGGTTTTAGTCCTATTCTTTGTAATTGCGAGTTCCGTCATTGCGAGAACAGAAGGGTCGTTGCAACCTGATAACCTCTATTCCACATTTAATCTCACTCTAAACATAGCCTCTTGGGGAGCACCTACGGCATCGCAGTTTGCAGCAGATACGATGGAAAACTTCGGCGGAAAAAACGGCAATTGGCGAGCACTCCGCGTTCCGTTAGAAACGGCTCGGCAATTTGAAACTCTGCCTCCGTTTTTTGCACTTAACTTGGGGGCGGGTTACGGCAATACATTTGTAATAAACGCGGAATTTCCTTTGCGCCGCGATATTGAGGCGTGGTATAACGACGGCTACAAAACTACATTTACGCTAAAACCGAGCGAGTTAGATTTGAATGTCCCGACCGATGCTTGGGCACAGTGGAATAATCCTGCGGGCTTTGTGAAATTCGGGCGGTTCAAACCTGAACTCTCGCCAACGCCAAATACCATAATGCTAGGCGGTGTGCCTTATCACGATGCAATTTATTGGAATTTTAACGCGGGTATTGCCAAATACGATTTTTTAATAATATCTCTAAATTCTTGGCTCGACTCAACGGAAATTGCACAGCAGCAAACTACCACAATACCGAATCAGCGAGGCAGAATTTATACAGACCCTACAAAAAATTTACTCATTCACAGAGTGGGTATAAAAAGCGATTGGGGATTTTTATCAATTGCAGAGCAGAGTTTAATTGGCGGGAAAAATTTGGAATTTCGCGACTTTTCTCCGTTTGCGGCGTGGCACAACAATTTCAGTTACGGCTACTCCAAAATGAGCACCGTTTTTGAGGCAGGTCTTTCACCGGGCAAGATGAGCGATTTTTATTGGCAATTTGTAATTGAAGATTTGCAAAGTCCTGTGGGTGAAGTTGAGGGTGATAAGGGTTACACAACTTTTGCGTTTTTGGCTGGCTACAAACAGAAAATTCCGCTCGGTAAATTCGGTAATTTGGGCGACCTTGAAAGTCGTTTGGATATAGTTCGCACAGACCCGCAATACAACAACAATAAAGTTCCTTTGCAAAAAATGACGAGTCGCAAAATTTACAACAGCAATTACCGCGAACAAGGCAAACCTAACTTCGCCGATATGTATATAGTTGATTATCCGCTCGGATACCGCCGCGGTCCCGATGCTCTCGATTTGTGGTGGAATTTGAAATATGTTTCTCCGAACAAAAAAATTTCAGCCGAACTTGAAACTGCATTTTTAAGGCAGGGCGATTGCGAACTATACAGCGACCATCAGGAATGCAGTGAACGAAACCTGCTCGGCGGCGTTGAGGAAAAAATTTTCCTTATGGACTTTTCGGGGCAATTTATCTTTAACACTTATTTTAGCATTTTCTCTGGTGCGGGATTTCAAATTGCCCAAAACAAAGATCACATAGACGGCTACAACAAAACCGATGCTTGGTTCAGAGGCGGATTGAGAGTGAGGTTATGATTATAATTTACTTATTTTGCTCAAAAGGATGCTCTTTGTCATACTGAACCGCTTGTCTGCTAAATTCATCCAATGTAATGTTAGCAAAGCGTTTGCGTTGCCATTTTGTATAATCGAAAGGTTCTTTTAAAAGCGTTGTGATAAACACTTCCGTTTCTAATGCTCCTAAAGTTTTTAGCAAACAGTTGATTGCCTCATCCATAATTACAGTTGTATTACGCATTTTTGTCCTCCAAAAAGTTTAGAAATTCTACAGGGCTACAAATTTTTATCTCCGATGGTTGATACCGCAATAGAATATCATCGGTAGTGATAAAATAATCGCACCTCTCTTCAATGGCACAAGATACATGCAAAGCATCGTTAGTTTTAATTCTATGCTTCATAATTTCTGCGGCTCTTTTATCAACTGAGGTAGAAAAAGAAGAATCTATGAAAATAGTTGCGTTTTGAAAGAATAAATCAATCGGATTTCTTTTTGAAATGTATGGATTGGCGTTGTTCTCAAATCTTGAAATGTATGAAACAACCAATTCTAATTTATTCTCCGTTACAAGTCGTTGGGCATATAATTTTGCTTGTGATTCAAGAGCAATTCGTATTTGTGTTTGATCGTCATACGGACGATTATAGGTACAATTGTCAAAATATATACGCATTATTTCTCCTTTTTATGACATAATTCCAAAAGCAATGTTATATACCGTTAGCAAATATAGTAATCTCAGAAGAACTCCCGTAAACTTTATCTCATAAAACAAGGAGTTCTTCTGAGACGATGGCGATACTGCGAGCATTCGCCACAGGATGGCATTATCACCATAAAAACTCGGTTCACCAATGTCTCTTAGTAGGCTCTGAAATCATTTGACATTTTCCCAAAAAATTTCTATATTTGCATATAGTAAACTCCTTGTTTTATGAAGTAAGGTTTTTGGGAGTTCTTCGGCGATTATTGTATTCGGGGTTATAGCTCAGTTGGTAGAGCATCACGCTGGCAGCGTGAGGGTCAGGAGTTCGAATCTCCTTAGCTCCATTTGTTCATTGCTTGCAATGCAGAGGCAGCCATAAACCTTCCACCTTCTCCCTTCTCCCAAACTTGCATCGCCGAGTTCTCCACACCCCACACCCTATACCCCATTCCCCAAACTTTCTACCTTCCCCTTGTGTTTCTCAATGTAATTTGGGTGTTGTTTTTTGCGGGGGCGTTTGTAGCGTGCCTTGTGCAGTGGCTCTGGTTGGGAAATTCTGCGGTCTTTAACGAAGTTATGCAGGCTGTTTTTGAAATGTCAAAGACGGCTTTTGAAATTGCCATAGGTTTAACCGGATTGCTCTCGTTTTGGCTCGGCATAATGAAAATCGGCGAGAAGGCGGGGGCAGTGCAAATTTTGGCAAAGTTGGTTTCTCCGCTTTTCAAACGACTTTTCCCAAGTATCCCTGCCGGTCATCCTGCAAACGGAAGTATTTTAATGAATATCAGTGCGAATATGCTGGGTTTAGACAACGCCGCCACTCCGCTCGGCTTAAAGGCGATGAAGGAACTCCAAG
>BNUP01000135.1 GCA_025997455.1 Fibrobacterales bacterium
TAATGATAAAATTCGTGATAATCTTGATGAGTGGGTAGAATACTTGAAAACCGATAAGATGCCAGAGAAACCGAAAGCGAAGGGCTTGGCGAAGGCTAAAAAGGTATTGGATTATTACAAGATGACATTAGTTGAGCAGAAAGAATATGATAAGGAGATAGACCGCCGCCGCAGTTTAACGAGTATGTTTAAGACTGCACGCATAGAAGGCTTGTCAGATGGTAGAGAAGAAGGCAGAGCAGATGGATTGGCAGAGGGCAGAGCAGAGGGCAGAGCAGAGGGCAGAGCAGAGGGCAGAGCAGAGGGCAGAGCGGAAGGCAGGGCAGATGGATTGGTTGAGGGCAGAGCGGAAGGCATAGCGGAAACAAAATTAGAACTTGCAAAGAGAATGAAGTTTGCGAAAGAGGATATAAAGAAAATTATTCTTTACACGGGTTTAACAGAAAAAGAGATTAGGGGGTTAAAATGAGGATTATTATTGGTTTATTGTTTTCGTTAGTTCTCATTTCCTGCGGGAATGTTGAGTTATTAGATAACCCTTGGGATCCAGATAATTGGGAGCATTGCGGAGATGCTACCTATAGTCCGGCTCAATTCTGTTATAATTCGGAGATATATAGCAAGTGCGGTGGTATGGAGTATAACCCACCTACACAATACTGCTCCGGTGGTTCAGTCATAAACTCTCTATCATCATCTTCGTCAATAAAAGACAGTTTCACTGACTCCCGCGATGGGCAAATCTACGATTATGTAACCATAGGCACTCAAACTTGGATGGCAGAGAACTTGAATTACAATGCGAGCGGGAGTAAGTGTTACTCTAATAACACTGCGAATTGTGATAATTACGGACGGCTTTACGATTGGGCAACTGCAATGGCAATATCAACAACCTATAACACAAGCAGTTATACGGCGGGAGCAAAACATCAGGGCGTTTGCCCCGGTGGGTGGCACTTGCCGAGCGATGCTGAGTGGACAAAACTTACCGACTATGTTGGCGGCAGCAGTACTGCAGGAAACAAATTAAAAGCAAAGAGTGGATGGAATAGTTATAGCGGTATTGTGAATGAGGACACTTATGGTTTTAGTGCTTTGCCCGGAGGCGACGGCTACTCCGATGGTAGTTTCTACAATGTCGGCTACAACGGCTACTGGTGGAGTGCTACGGAGAGCAATGCGAGCTACGCCTACAGCAGGAGCATGCACTACAACAACGAGGATGTGTACAGGAGCAACTACGATAAGGACAACTACTTGTTTAGTGTGCGTTGTTTAAGGGATTAAAAAATGGAAGAGGATAAATTAAAAGTCGATATTCTCAATACTCTGCATCAGCAATATGCGGAAAATGTTAATAAACGGCAAGGCTTTTGCAACTATTTATAAATTTTATAAATATATAGGTTGTAATTTTTCTTGGCTATGGATTATCTGTCCCATTGCTTTAATCATTATAAATTTTCTTATATACTGTACATATTATCGTAAATATGTAGAACAGATTCGAAAGCATAACTATAATTTTTGCTGTTGTAAATTCGTATTAAAATTTATAAAATATATGATACCTATTATTTCCGTCCGATCCAAATTGTTAGTGATAAATCCTTAGGTTACGCACTCCAGATTGACAGAAAAGAAAGAAAGAAGTTAGTCTGCCCAGTCGCCTGACGGCTTGGAGTCCCGCCTTCGCGGGAATGACAAAAAAATGGAACGCGGTGTGTGCCGAACGCACCAAATAAAATTGTTAAATTTCCCGTTATGAAAAATTTTCTGTTATGCTTAGTTTTTTTTGCAACTGCAATTGCGGCGCAAACAAGAGACACTTTAACATTTGCGGCTGTGGGAGATATTATGATTGGGTTAAATTACCCAAGCGATAAGGCGATTTTGCCAAAGCAAGACGGGGTGCTCACCTTTGAAAGCGTGAAGGGTGTGCTGCAAAATGCAGATATAACTATAGGGAATTTGGAGGGTGTGTTGCTAGATTCTGGCGGAACTGCCAAGCGGTGCTCTAATCCGAATGTGTGCTTCGTCTTTCGTATGCCGACTCGCTACGGGCAACTTCTCAAAGATGCGGGTTTTGATTTGCTCAGTATTGCAAATAATCATTCCGGTGATATGGGTGATGTGGGGCGCAAGAGTTCTCAGGCGACTTTGAAAAACTTGGGAATAGGTTATGCGGGTTTTGAAGGCACAAGCGAAACATATATTTTGGAGAAGGACGGGGTGAAATACGGTTTTGCTGCCTTTGCTCCGAACACGGGAACTGTGCGGGTTACAGACACTGCGGGGGCACGGAAACTGATAAGCGATTTGAGAAAAAAAACTGATATTGTAATTGTGTCTATGCACATAGGTGCAGAAGGAAACGGCAAAAATCACATAACTCGGCAAACAGAGGAATTTGTGGGTGAAAATCGAGGAAATCCTTATTTATTCGCTCGCATTGCGATAGATGCGGGGGCGGATATGGTTATAGGGCACGGTCCGCATGTTCCCCGTGCAGTTGATTTATATAAAGGAAAATTTATCGCATATAGTTTGGGGAATTTTGCGACGAATACCAGCGTAAATATTAACGGTGTGAGCGGATACGCACCTATCTTAAAAATTAAAACCGACAGGAACGGGAATTTTCTCGGCGGTGAAATTATTTCGGCGATTCAACGAGGTGAAAACGGAGACCGCCGCCCGATTTTAGATGAGACGAATGCGTGTGCAAAAGAGATAAAAAAATTGACCGAAAGCGATATTCCAGAAACGGGAATTGTCGTTGAGGAAAGCGGTAAAATCAGGTTGAAGTGAGCAAATCAACCGCTGTTTGCGGAGAGTCTTCACCGCTTGCATTTTTTACGGGTGCAAATTCTTTTTCCCGTTCAACGCCCGCCAAAAACATAGAGCCGAGTTTTGGAAAGGCATCGAACAAAAACTGCTCGAACTTAAACGCACCTTCAACGCCGCAAATTTTTTTCACCGCCAAATGCCAAGGCAACGGTTCATTTTCCAATTTTTCAAGAGACTCAATAGTAAATAAATGCGCCACAATGTTTCCTCCGTCAAATTCTTTTATTCGGTTTTGAGGGAGTTCCGTGTATTCTATAACCGTAGGCAGTCCGTTTTTTAATGCGAACACGCCCATTTTTTCTTCGGGCGATTTTTTTTTCACAACTTTAGATGCGGCGGCTTTTCCAGAATCGGCAAATGCACCGAGAAATGCGGGGTCGCAGGGTTTCGCTAAAACATTATCTACTCCGTATAGGAATACAAACTTTATTCCAAGTTCTTTGAACCAAGCGAGAGTTTTGCTTTTTGAAAGTGCTCGGAAACACCCTCCGTTACCATCGGGAACAAGAGCCAACTTTTCTGGATTTTCAAAAATAGGTTCTCCGTTTGGTTTGAGAGCACACATTGTTCCCTGCTCAAAAAAACGAACTGTTTCTTTATTTAGTCCAAAATAAAAATTAGCCTCAAAATGTTCTATTGTCTCTTGGTGATTTAGCGGGCTTGTCATAATTGCAAAGGGAATATTTTTTCCGTATTTGTTTTTTAATTCCAAAAGCCGTTCTGCGTGAATTTGAAAAATCGATTTTTCTCCGTTTGGCAATTTCAATTTGAATGCTCCCTTTGGTCCTTCAAAACCCAAGCGCGAGCCTTGCCCGCCTGCAACCATAAAAGCAGCCGCACCGTTTTTTCGCAAAATTTCCTCACCGATTTTTTTTAGTTCGTCAAATCGCGGATTATCGCGGAGCATTTCAAAAGGCATCGGTGATATAGAGTCTACAATTTCTGTTTTTTGGTTTCCGCTCAATTGGCTCTTTGCATTTTTTGCGAGTTCTTTAAGCAGTTCCCAATTTTGAGAGGGAAATTTTTCTTCAAAAGATGTCATTTGTGGAAAATATAAATTTGAAAGTTGGTCTATGGTTACAGGGTATGGGCGTATTGCGATACGCCCATACAACCCGCGGCATATCTCTTTTCCCATACCCCAATTTTTCTACATTCCCCGATTATGCTCGAATTTAATTTCAAAATTATCTTAAGGAAACCTCTAAAAACTCCCTTTGTAACACAATTCCACAGATTTGAGTTTTTAGAGACGACGGCGAACTACTCAAATTTGCATAAAAAACGCAGTTCGCCCATGTCGCTTGGTAACCTCTACCAACCTCTTAGGAGGTTAATAGAGGTTCTCTTAATTCCCGTTTTTTCCTCAGTTTTGCTCTCATGCGAGCCGAACCGTTTGGAGGTTGTTGAAACATTTGAAAACGGCGCACCGAAAGAGGCGTTTGAGGTGAGTGCGGATGGTGAAAAAGAGGTGTATTTTTCGTGGTATAGGAACGGAATAAAGCAGGAGGAAATGCCGTATTCTGGCGGTGTGCCGAACGGATTTTACAGGAAATGGAATATTTCGGGCGTGGTTGTGGAAAAGGGATACTACCGAGATTCGCTTCGTGAAGGCGTGTGGCAGTGGTTTGCGGTAGAAAATAAGCCGTTTATGCGGGGCTTGTATAAAAAAGGGTTGCGCAACGGTAAATGGGAAATTTTTGATGAAAACGGTAAATTAACGGCAGAAAATTTTTTTGTGGGCGATTCGGCAGTTGGCGTTTGGAGAAAATTCCACTCAAACGGCAAAATAGCGGAAGAAAACTCTTGTCATTCTGCGTATGAACACGGTCTTTTGCGAACATTCGCCGAAAACGGCAATCCGATAATTTATCAGGAATGCCTCTACGGAAAAATCAACGGAAATTTTATGTCTTATTATGCGGGCGGTGCAAGGCACAAAATAGGGCGATTTGAAAATGGCAGGCAGTCTGGGCAGTGGATTGAGTATTATGCAAACGGCGGTATTCGTAAAATTGAGAATTGGGTTTATGGAATGCGAAACGGAGAATGGTTTCGTTTTGGCACAAGAGATGACGGCGAACTCGGAATTTTACTCGCTCAAACGGAGTTTATAGACGGGAACGGCTCATTTGAAGATACCACTTGGAAAGACAATAAAATTGACGGGTTTATAGACATAAAAATCAAAGACGGAGAGTATAAGCGCACGGAATTTTGGGAAAAAGGCGAAAAAGTGAGTTCTGCGGATTATTTTGCAGATGCTGCGGGAGGAGACTCAAAAGTTGCGGAGGGGTTTTGGAAAAACGGCAAAAAAGACGGTGTTTGGCGAAATTGGTATAAAAGCGGAGTGTTAAAAGATTCCCTTAACTTCAAAAACGGCGAGTTTTTTGGCTTGCAATTCCACTACGACAGCATTGGCAGGCTATACAAAAGGGAAACGGCTCGCGGCGGGAAATTTCCTATTATGGTGGAGATGTTGCAGGTTAAACCTTAGAATTATTCTTAAACTGCTTCACCAGGACTCGAACCTGGAACCAATCGGTTAACAGCCGATTGCTCTACCATTGAGCTATGAAGCATCAGTATGTCATAAAATATAGAAAAATTTTTTGGATTTGTCAAATGGAAAGTGGAATTAAAAAATTCCTCTGCGGTGCAAGAGTAGAGAGTAAAGTTGAAAGTGGGGAGAAGAGTTTGTAGGGGCGTGGTTTTAAATCCGCCCTGTTGTGTGAAGAATTCGTCATTCTGCACACGGTCGCAGAATCCATAGAGTTTTTTGGTGTGCTCGGCCCACCCCGCGTTCCCTTGTTAATGGAAA
>BNUP01000136.1 GCA_025997455.1 Fibrobacterales bacterium
TGCCGCAAGTGTTGCGGTTTCTTTTAGACGGGCGGTAAAGGAATAACTTGTGCCCGCAGTAAGTCCGTCAAACACTGGTGAGGTTTGCCAATCGCCGCCATTTACACGATACTCGGCTCCGCTAATCAGTGTAAGCGTAATGATTTTGTCGGTTTTGCTTGCAAGTGTTAGAGTGGGTGCGGCTTGGGCAGACTTATCCGTGCTCACAACCAAAGGCTCACTTACAGGAGATGCCGCAAGTGTTTCGGTTTCTTTTAGACGAGCGGTAAAGGAATACTGCGTATTTGCGGTAAGTCCGTTAAACACAGGGGTGTTTTGCCAATCGCCGCCATTTACACGATACTCGGCACCAACAATTTCCATAAGCGTAATGCTGTTGTCGTTTTTGCTTGCAAGTGTTAGAGCAGTGGGTGCGGCTTGGGCAGACTTATCCGTGCTCACAACTAAAGGCTCACTTACAGGAGATGCCGCAAGTGTTGCGGTTTCTTTTAGGCGAGCGGTAAAGGAATACGCGGTAGCAGGTTCAAGTTCGTCAAATACATTGGATTCTTGCCAATTGCCGCCATCTACACTATACTCGGCACCAACAATTTCCATAAGCGTAATGTTGTTGTCCTTTTTGCTTGCAAGTGCGGGAGCAGCGGGTGCGGCTTGCTTAAACTTGATTGTAATAAACAGATGTTTAAGTTTTTCCGCAAATTTATAGCCAAACGGAGTCGCTTCTGGTAAATAACTCGCAATATTGCCTTTAATGTTAATTTTCCAAACAAACGGGTTGTTTGCAATGCTAATTTCGGTCTCCTCACCCTCAATTTGAGCACTAAGAGTTAAAGCACCCAAAGCCGCACGAATATCGCTAACAGTAGCATCTTGCTCAACCGCTATAGTGTTTATGGGAGAAATTATAGCCGAAATAATAGGATATGTTTCAATAATCGGTTCTTCGGGCACTTCGGGCACTTCGGGTTCGCTTTCATCACCTTCTGCCCAAATGCGCAGAGGCGAAACGAAAACTCCGATTCTGAAATATGAATTTTCATAGCCATTATCGCCGAGCAAAATGTAATGTTCGCCCGCAGTTAATGTTATCGATTGCCCATCAGTCAAAAAATCTTCAGCCGAAAAACTGCTATAGTCACTTGCAAAGTCGGGGTCTTGAGAAATATACACATTGGGGCACCACTCTTGCAAAGAATTGCAACCATCAAATACTATTGTTTTATCTTCCTGCAAGGTGAATTTAAAGCCTTTCACTTTTTCCGGAAACCCTGTAATTTCAGAACCATTTGCGTAGTGGCTGTCAAAAGTGACTAAATCGGAGAACGGCAATTCAATAGAGGCATATTCAATATCAATAGGAACGCTCTCCTCTATCTTTATAGAATACACTCCCGCAGGTGCATCGGATCTAAGCAAAAAGAGTGCATCCTCTGCAATTTCGTCCTCCTCCGCAGGACCCGTAAATATATAAGTGAGTGTAATTTGACCTGAGGAATTGGCACCAGACCTGACATTGACAATATCATCACCAATATCGCCGGTTAGCCCTGAAAGTTGGAATAAATTAAGCCACTGCTCGCCAAGTTCAGGGTCAAAAAAGAGATTAGCAGTAACGGTGTATTTTTTACCAACTTCGGGAGTGAATTTTGCACCTACTATGGAAAAAACGGTGCCGTTAACTAAGCCTTTTTGCAATGAGCCTTGAGTCTTCTCTCCCAAGGATAGGGTAGGGTAGTCTATCTTGGTGTAAAGCGGAATTTCCTTTACTTCTATTGTATAACTCACCCTTTCGATACTATATGTCTCGTTAAAATAAGCGAGGGCGAGCAAACGCAAGTTGCCTGTGGCATTTGCGGTGTAGTTAAGCGAAACTGTTTTTTTCCCGTATCTGAATTCGGTGTAAGAATAATCTAAAAAATCATTATTCCAAGAGTTTTTATCACCTTGCAATTCACCGCCTTTTAGCACATAAACAGCGGCTTTAACATCAGAAGAATCGTGCAAAGACTTGAGCGTGTAGGTAATGGAGTAGGATTTGCCCTCAGTGGTGGCAAACGAATAGTCTGTGCCTTGGGTTTCACCATCGGGGCTTAGCACAACCGCATCGGTTTTGGTAAATGAACCGCTTTGGGCAGTGCCGAGTGCAAGCACGGGGTATGGGAGTTCGGTGTAAACAGCCTGCGGCACCTCGGTAACTTTCAAGGTGTATGCAACATTTTTGCTATTAAAACCGATGTGGGCGAGCAACCGTAAGGCGCCCGTTTCGGTTGCAACATAATCAGAGGAAAAAATTAGCATTGTGATTTTGCCAACATCGCCTGTGCCATCATCGCCAGGGGAAATAGTCATTAAATAATCGCCATTCCAACCATCAGCCTCATTGCCTTGCAAATCTCCACCTTTAAGCAGAATGAGACTACCGCCATTTATGCCGGTTCCGCTAATCGTATATTCAATGTGGTAACGAGTGCCCTGCACTGCGTTAAAACTGTAACCTCTTCCATTAGCGATATTACCGGGAATTAGAACACGCGGTTCGAATCTCTCAAAATTGCCTGAGTTTGTGGTTCCAAGTTCAATCGCGGCATAGTCCAAACCGGTGTAAACAACATCTGGAGGCAAAGCAACAATGCTAAAATCTGCACTAAAGTCCTCTGCGTGTGAATTTGAATAGCCGTTATCGCTCAATACAAAGTAGTAAGTGCCCGCATTGAGAGAAAAATCAAACGCATAGTCATTTGTAATATTGCCGACATTCTCTAAACTTTCATTTTTGATTAATTTTTTATCTTCATCGAGGAGAATGAGGTTTAAATTCCAATAAGGGTCGCTAAAGTTCTCCGCTAAAATTCCAAGTTGAGTTTCCCCTGCAAGCGTAACTTTTAAAACAACGCTGCGGTTGCCGAGTAGCACCCGGTTTTCCTCACTGAAAACAATGGTTTGGTTATAGGGAAACTCCGTAATTTCCGTATCTTCCTCCGGTTCAATTTCCGTAACGGTTACGAAGGGGGGTTAAATTCAGCGCCTAAGTTGAACTCATAGCCAAACGGGGCAATGTTTGGAGTATAAACATATTTTTCAGTATCATCATCAAAAGTCCAAGAACCGTGAAAGTTTACAGAAGAGCCGCCTGCTGTGACTCCCGTAAGGGTTACTTGGGCTTTTAGCGCATTAAGGAGATTATCAGTTTCCATTCCCTTAAACACGCTAATTTCAGAAGGACTTGCCGAAATACCCGTGATAACCACGGGCGGGCTAATATTAGCCGGCTTAATTACGGAGAGTGTGTAGGGACCCGTTGCATCATCAACAAGAGTTGTGGCGACAATATAATAGTCACCTGCGTAATAATCTTCTTCCGGATCTACGGCAAAGTCTATAAGAGAGGAACCATCTCCGCCGTAAGATTCACCCTCATCATCGCTTTCCTCCACTTGTTCGCCTTGGGCATCGTAGAGATAAAGATAGGCATCAACATTGCCTACATCGCCGTTATGGAGAATTTGAATACGGTCGCCCTCCGACAGTGTAATTTTATATGCCACTGCGTAATAATTTGAGCCATCACCGTAATCGGGTCGGAAGTCGTCGTAATCGCCCCGCACCAAGGTTGCCGAGCCGTACTTAAATTCACCATTCACGGTAAAGGGCAGGTCGGTGCTGTAGTCAATGGTGCCCGTGGGATTTGCGAGCAGTGTAGCCAAAGGAACGGGAGTTTGGGCAGAGCCGCCACCGAGGGCTTGCGCCATAGCCATTAGCGGCAATGCCGCTACAAATGCAAACAAAGTTTTAAGACTCATAAGAGTTCTCCTTTGAATGGGGCACGAACATACTTGTGAGGGAAAGGTAGAAAGTTGCACGCGGCGTTGCAGGTTAGGGAGTAGAGAGTAAAGAGTAGAGAGTAAAGAGACAAAAAAGCATGAGTGTGTGATTGAAGAGGGGTGAAAGTGGGTAAGGGACATACAAGCCCCATAGAATTAATTACTTTCTCTTTCACAAACAGCGAGCAGGGATAAGCCGGGTATAAAGATTTTTAGGTTTGCCAAAAAAGCACAACACTTAAAATCTAAATTCAAAATCAATTTTATGAGCAGAGTGATAAAATGTTTTTCACCGAATTTCCAACCGCCGATACCTTCTTGCTCTTTTGGTTTATTTGCGATAATTCGTGAAAATAATCTTGCAAAAAACAAACTGCAATAAAAATAATGGTATTTTTTAACTTTTAAGTTATTCTCCTTTAAAACTTTCAATAATGCGGTTTTATTGTACCTGCGAAAATGTTTTAAGAATGTATCGTGAGCGGAGAACAAAAATTGAAATGCAGGAACGGTTATAAAGAAAGTTGTGTTTTGTGGAACTTTTGAGATTATTTCTTGTAAAAATTGAACGGCATCTTCTGTGTGTTCCAAAACATCCAATATCGTAACTATACTCCTCTCCCTCCCCATAATATCTACACTATTTTCATCTATTTTTGGTAAATCGGAAACAGAGGTTAGGCAGTGAATACCATCAATCATTGAATTTTCATTATATCCGGAATCAACGGCATAAATATCCCCTTTTACAATACTACCAAGTTTTTGTGTAAAGAATCTGTCGCCTGCACCAATGTCCACAAATTTAGCACTATGAGAGATGTCCTTTGCCATAACGCTTAAAATACTCTCCGCCCTTGATAATTCCCAAGGGTGTCTATTTGCATTGCTCGTTTTTTCTACCAAATCCATTGTTATTTTTCCTCGCATGTTATGTAGTGCGGTCTTGCTTTAACCTCGGTATAGACTTTCGCGAGGTATTGCCCCAAAATGCCGGTTGTGAATAGTTGAATGCCGCTGCAAAACAAAATAATGCAAATGGTAGAAGCCCAACCTGCCACAGGGTCGCCCCAACCGATTTTACGAACCATTACAAAAGCGATTAGACAGAGCGACATTGCAAAAAATAAGAGACCGCACACCGAGGCGATGGCGAGTAATTTTGAAGAAAAATTGATAATTCCATCGATGGAATAAAGAAACAGTGTCCAAAAAGACCACTTGCTTTCTCCGGCTCGGCGTGGCACATTTTCGAACTCAAACCACTTTGTTTTGAACCCTATCCAAGGAAAAATACCTTTGGAGAAACGGCTCCGTTCATTCAAAGACAAAATCGCCTCGACATATTTCTGCGACATAAGGCGAAAATCTCGTGCTCCGTCCACCACTTTAATATCTGATAATCTTGCCATAATTCGATAAAAACCGCGGGCAAAAAATGAGCGGACTGGAGGCTCTCCCTTGCGCGTAACTCGCCGTGTTCCGGCACAATCAAATTCGCCCGACTGAATCGCACTAAGCATTTGTGGAACAAGTTCCGGCGGGTCTTGCAAATCGGCATCCAAAACTGCCACAAAACGACCTTGTGCTTTTTGCAGACCTGCGAGTATTGCCGCCTCTTTGCCAAAATTCCTAGAAAATACAAGGTAGTGCACAAAAGGGTTTTGCTCTGCCAAACGCTTTATGACATAACAAGTTTTATCTGTTGAGCCATCGTCAATAAAAATGGTTCCTTTTCGTTTCAAGTGGGTTCAACATATTGTAAATATATAAAAAAAATCTAAAAATCGTACAATTTTTAGAGATAATTATTATTTTTTAATTCCATGTAGGAGATATTTATGTTTCAGAA
>BNUP01000137.1 GCA_025997455.1 Fibrobacterales bacterium
GGGGTCAAAAGACCCCTGTTTTTTTATTCTTTTATAACGGCGGTCAAGTAATCGATGTAGAGCGAGCCGGTATTGTTAGCGGGAACTTCCGCACTAAACGGCACAACCCACAAGAATTTTGGGACTTTGGAAACATCTGCCGTCGGGAAAGTCTCCGCCAAAGTCTCCGTTGCAACCAAAGAATCAAGCGGAATTTCAATTTCCAAAGTATCTGTTGTTGCAGGAACATTATATACCCAGAAGTCCGTATCTACCGCAGTTGATAAACGAAATTCGTGTGCTCCGCCGACATATCTGTACTTAAAGGAAGTTACACCTGCAAGAGCAGAGGCATCCTTTCCTGTATCGGTGCCGACATCCAAACCGAGAGCCGCCTGCTGTTCTACTTCTTCTTCGTCTATTGCAACCTTTTTCAAGTTATAATCAACCAAACCGATAGCCTTATTTTGTGCTCCGACTCCCTTAAACGCAAAGCCATCTACTATGTAATGAAGTTCGGCATATTGAGTGGTAAGTTCGTTTCCCAAAATAGCATTTTCTGCTTTGCTCGGCAAAGTGCAAGAAACTTCGGGTTTTGTAGTGGTTGATTCTGTCCCGCAATTTGCAACATCCCAATAATCCTCTTTATTTTCACCCACAGTATAGCCGTATGGGTAAGTTCCAAACATAGCAGAAATGCCGTTGAAAGCCGAAATCGTTTTTTCGATCGGACCTTGTTCTTCGCTTGAACTTGACTGTTCCTCTATTGAAGAACTTGAAGAGTCGTTCGTGCTTGAGGATGAGTTTTCATCATCGCCATCATCCGAAGAGCAGGCAAACAACGCGATAACCGCAGATGCGGCAATTAATTTTTTCAGCATAATAAAACCTCGTTTTTGAAAAATTCTAAGGGTAATGTAGAAAAAAGTTACATGGCATTGCATCGGCGGAGCCGAGAGCAATGCAGTGAAAAATGCAGACTACTTTATTGCACCGGCGGAGCCGAGAACATTTTTGTTCTTTGCCGCATACATCTTTTTCAACTCGTCACGCGCAGGACCGAGATACTTTCTCGGATCGAACTCGCCCGGCTGTTCCGCAAATACTTTGCGAATCAAGGCGGTCATCGCCAAACGACCATCGGAATCGATATTGATTTTACACACCGCACTCTTTGCGGCTTTGCGCAACTGCTCTTCGGGAATGCCGACCGAATCGGGAATTTTACCGCCGAACTGCTCTATTATGCGGACATATTCCACGGGAACGGAAGAAGAACCGTGAAGAACAATCGGGAAACCGGGGAGTTTCTTTTCAATTGCCTCTAAAATATCAAAGCGGAGCGGAGGCGGAATCAAAACGCCGTTTGCATCGCGAGTGCATTGTTCAGGCTTAAATTTTGCACGACCGTGGCTTGTGCCGATTGAAATTGCAAGGGAATCAACACCTGTTTTACCGACGAAATCCTGAACTTCTTCAGGCTGGGTATAGTGGGAATGCTCTGAGGAAACATCGTCTTCTACGCCTGCGAGAACTCCGAGTTCGCCTTCAACGGTCACATCGAACTTGTGTGCGTATTCCACAACTTGTTTGGTAAGTTCAACATTTTTTTCGTAGGGGTGGTGACTACCGTCTATCATAACAGATGAAAAGCCCGTGTCTATGCAGTCTTTTGCGAGTTCAAAGGTGTCGCCGTGGTCTAAGTGGAGCACAATGGGAATATCACAGCCGAGTTCGTGTGCATATTCAACCGCACCTTTTGCCATATTTTTCAGCAAATTTTGGTTTGCATATTTTCTTGCTCCGCTCGATACCTGCAAAATTACAGGGCTTCTGGTCTCAACGCACGCCTGAATTATGGCTTGCATCTGCTCCATATTGTTGAAGTTGTATGCGGGGACGGCGTAGCCGTTTTTTATCGCGTCTGCGAACATGGCTCTGGTATTCACCAATCCGAGTTCTTTGTAAGATACTGCCATAAGAAGAAACCTCTTTTAGTTGTTTAAGGGGAATGTAGTAAATTCACTCGGCAGTGCAGGGGTTGAAAGTGGGGAGAGTAGAGCGTGTAGGGGCGTGGTTTTTAACCCGCCCGTATCATTGTAGGGGCGGCATTTATGCCGCCCTTCCGTAGGGGCGACCATTGCCGCCATTATTCATATAGTTTATCTCGATTTCTTTTTAATTTGGCGGCTATGCTTATTGGTCGCCCATAAGGTCGTCATTCTGTGCGTGGTCGCAGAATCCATAGAGTTTTTTGGTGCGCTCGGCACACACCGCGTTCACCCTAAGAGGCGGGCGGGTTAAAACCCGCCCATACCCGTCATTCCCGCATCGGGCTGGAAT
Source organism: Fibrobacterales bacterium (assembly GCA_025997455.1). Taxonomy (GTDB): domain Bacteria; phylum Fibrobacterota; class Fibrobacteria; order Fibrobacterales; family Fibrobacteraceae; genus BNUP01. The sequence continues at coordinate 2,323 of BNUP01000137.1, forward strand.
GACAAATGGGTCGCCCGTTTTTACTCCGCACGGGACAACCTAAGCACTCTGTTTATGCACTTGGGAAATTCATTCGGGTAATGCGTAACAAAAATCAGCGTTGAGTTTTCGCTGTTGCCATCGAGCACGGAAAAAAGTTTTTCCCGTGCGGTTTCGCTCATACCTTGTGTAGGTTCATCTAAAATTATAACTTGCGGTTTTCTCAGTATTGCACGGGCAATTAAAATCAATCGCAAATTTTCATCGCTCAGTTCGCTCAAATGCATATTTGCAAATTCGTTTAGTCCAAGAGAATTTAATAATGCAGTCGCTTGTTTTTTTTCCTCTGCAAGCGGAGGTTGCGGAAAATGCTCTATTAAAATATCGAATGCCGTTAGTTGTCCTATAGTTTGCAGTGCCATTTCGGGCGAGAAAAAACCGATTTTCTTTTTGTGTTCGTCAATTGAAAAACCGTTTTTCGAATTTTGCCCCAAAAGCGTTAAATCATTGCGATAAATTTGCGGATGGTCGCCGCTCAAAATTCCGAGCAGCGTGCTTTTTCCGCTGCCGTTTGCACCCGTAATTGCCCAATGCTCTCCCTTATAAACTTCCCAATTCAAATTTTTCAAAACAATTTTTTCCCCGAAAGAGACATTCAAATTTCGCAGGGAAAAGAGGGGTTCGTTTTGATTTGCAGAAATGCATCCCGGATTCCCGCCTGCGCGGGAATGACGAGGGGTGTGTTCGCGGGAATGACAACCCCCCTTCTTGTCATTATCAGGCTTGACCTGATAATCCAAAGTGTGCAATGATAAATCGCCATTGCATTCTATGGGTTGCTTCGGGTGCCCCCTCGCTGGTGACGAGCCGCACTCGCTTTCCTCCCTGCGGTTATTCACCCTCATCTCAATTCCATTCTCTTGAAATTTCTCAATTCTCTCTCTCAAAAACTCCCTATACTCCGGGTCAAGACCGCCAAAGGGGTCATCGAGAATCCACAAATCAGGCTCTTCCATAAAATTGCGTGCAAGCATAAGCCGCCTCAATTCTCCGTTTGAAAAGGAAATCAATTCCTGCTCCAAAATGTGTTGAGAAAATCCCGCGAGTTCCAAAGCCTCATTTAGAAGTGCGGGATTTGTTGCGGGAAAAGCGGTGTCTTCCACAAAATGATCCGAGTTCAAAAAGAACGGATTTTTGAGCAGAAAATCTCTGCCGGTAGGAGAGTCGGCGGTTTTTAAGGAGATAAATCTTTCTTGCCAAAAACGAGACAAGGCTTTCTTAATTTTCGCTTGAGTTTCTCCGCTAAAATATGCAATCTTTTTCAATTCGCAGTGACCTTTCTAAATTACCCAATAAAAAAAATAATTACCCGACTTTAAATTCAAGACCAAAAGATTGCGGAATCACCAATTTTTCGTAAGCGGACATCAAAAAATCGTCTGTCATTCCCGAAAGATAATCGGCGGCAACTCGTGCGGGTTTATTTTTGTCAAGGTAGTTTTCGTCTTGTTCTTTGAACCACATTTGCAACATTTTTTGCAGTTCGTAATTTCCTTTGAGAGAGCCTCTGCCGTTGAGAAAATCCGTGAGCGCGTTCAAGGTAAAATTGAACATCTGTTTTATTTTATTGTCTTCGGAGCGTTTTTTATCGCTGTCGTAAATGTTTGCGTAATTCCATTTTTTCAGTGCATTTAACGCGGTAAAAACCGAATCTGAAAATGATATTGAATTTTTGCCGTAAGAGTTATTTATTATATCGAGCACCAAAGAATTTACAATTTCCTTGTTTGTATTTCCCAAAATTTCAGTGACCTCTTTTGGAATATCATCCCGCTTAATTAAATTTATCGCAATTGCATCTTCAATATCCCTGCCTATATACGCAATCACATCCGAAATCCGCACAATGCAGCCTTCCATAGTCATCGGGCGCAGTGATTTAATTGCCTTTTCATCTGTCAGGCATTTTTTATACTCGTCAAAAAGTTGCTCTTTTGTTTTAGCGGAATAGTTTTTATATTCGCGTGCAACCCATTCTCCGTTGTGGCACAGAACGCCGTCTAAAGTTTGAACGCATAAATTTATCTGCTTGCCTGTTTCCGATTTTTCCAACTCGTGAAGTTGCCTGAAACTCTGTGCGTTGTGGCAAAAAACGCCTTCGCCTTTTTCTTTCAAAAACTCCGACATATATCTTTCGCCCGTGTGCCCAAATGGCGTGTGTCCAACATCGTGTCCGAGTGCAATCGCCTCTATTAGATCCTCGTTAAATTCCAAAACTCTTCCGAGCGTTCGTGCAATTTTTGCAACGAGTTGCACATGCAGAACTCTGTGTGTTAAGTGGTCATTTTTGAAAAGGTAAAAAACCTGCGTTTTATCAATGTATCTCGTATATGTTTTTGAATGTATAATTCTATCCGTATCGTGAAAAAACGGTGGTCGAATATCGCCCTTATCATTTTGAGGATAGTATCGCTCCGCCTGCGAATTTTTTGTGGCAAACGGCGACAGTTTAGGCTCTATCTTAATGGTTTTCTCAACCTCGTTTAAGATTGCCGAATTTAATTGCGTTATTGGCATTTGGGGAAGGTAGAAAAGAGTGGGGTGTAGGGTGTAGGGTGTGGGGTATGGAAAACTCAGCGTTGCAAGTTTGGAGGAAGAGAGAAGAGAGAAGGGGAGTGTAAAGTTGAAAGTGTAAAGTTGAAATCGGGGAAAAGGGAGATGGTAGAAGGGAGATGGTGGATGTAGCGGCTTTTATGCCGCCCTTCCGTAGGGGCGACTAGTGGTCGCCCGTTGTGCGTTGGTGTCCCGCCTTCGCGGGAATGACGGGGAAGAATTTTCCCCCTTCTCTCTTTTCTCCGCGTGCAATACTGAAAGCCAATAGTTTGGCTTTCGTAGAGAGAGTGCTTTAGCACTCGTAAGTTAGAGTACTGGGTAAAAATTGTGAACGCGGTGTGTTGCTTCGCCTACGGCTCGCAATGACGGAGTGCACCAACCTTGACAACTTCCCAAAATTTTTGTGTAGATGTTCGCACCGATTTGCGGACCTGCCTCTGCATATAGGCAACCAAAATTAAACCTTGCGAGAATTGGAATTTCTATAGCGTGCAAACTTGCTCCCGCTTCGTATAAATCGTT
>BNUP01000138.1 GCA_025997455.1 Fibrobacterales bacterium
CCGATGATGTGCCTATCCATTCCGCAAAATATGCGAGCAATTGGCAGTTGTCAAGTGCACGGTCGCTTTCGGTGGTGGAATTGCTTTCGTCGAGCACGGGCATTTCTCCCGCAAATATGAGCGCAACCGGCTACGGCGAGTTTCGCCCCCTTATACCGAACACCTCTGCCGAGAACAGAAGTAAAAACCGCAGAATACAGATTTTTGTGGATTATATAAAGTAACTCGGCGGGGCAAAGAGTTGAAAGTGTAAAGTGAAAAGTGTAAAGTTATTATTCTTTACTCTCTACTCTCACTCTCCACTTTACACTTTTCTACATTCCCCGCTATGGCAGAAAAAGCAGACGAGAAAAAAACCGGCGAGCAGGAAGCGGCGGCAGAACCTGCAAGCGGCGGAAAAAAATCATCCATAGTCAAGTGGGCGATTGTTGGGGTAATTTTGCTTTTGTTCATAGGAATAGAAGTGGGAATTGCAGTGTTCTTTGTAGGTAAATTGAAAGAGCCGTCTGCAGAGGTAAATACCGAAAAGCAAAAAGAGGAAGATGAAAAAGCGGCGGCTTTGCGGGCGCAAACCGAAATGGGGGCAACTCTTTCTTCGCCTATAGAAGTGACGGTTAATATTTTCGGTGAGGAAGGTCGCTACTTAAAATGCGGAGTTCAGTTAGAATACGATCCGTCTTACATAAATTTGGGCGCGGAATTGGAGGCGAGAAAAGCGAGGGTAAAAGATGTTGTTTTAGACATTATGAGTTCAAGACCGCTTTCTGAGTTAATGACCAACGACGGCAAAAAAGCGATTAGAGAACAGATTGTAGCCGAAATTAACGCAATTTTACCGGAAAACGATGCTGCAGGAAATTCGCTCGGAAAAGTGCGCAGAAGTTATTTTGATTCGTTTGTTATGCAGTAGTGAAATTATAGGAGTTGAATAGTGGGAGATATTTTATCTCAGGCAGAAATTGATGCTATGCTTTCGGGTGTTTCGGCAACTCCCGCCGCTCCGCCCGAACCCGCTCCGCAACAATTTACACCCGCCGCCCAAGCACCCGCCCAAACGGTATCTCCGCTTAATTTAGCCCCGTTATACGCACCGCCCACAGGTGCGGAAAATAAGAAGGTGAATTTATACGATTTCACGCGACCCGACCGCATTTCAAAAGACCAAATCAGCACACTGCGGAATTTGCACGAGGGTTATGCCCGACTCCTCTCAACAACACTGACCTCGCTTTTGAGGACTCTTGTCGATATAAATTTGCAGAGCGTGGAGCAATTGACATACGGCGAGGTTATAAAGAGTATTTCCACGCCGAGTTGTATTTATGTGTTTCAAATGGAGCCTTTGGAGTCGAGTGCAATTTTTGATGTCAGTCCGTCTCTCATTTTCATTATGCTCGACAGATTGTTCGGGGGTCAGGGTCGTTCTGTCGATTCCACAAACCGCGAAATGACCGATATTGAAAAGACTGTTATCTATAAAATCATCGAGAGGTCTCTTGCAGATTTGAAAGTTGTGTGGGAGAACATAGGCATATTTTCGCCTAAAATTGAGAACTACGAAATCAATCCGCAATTCGTGCAAATTGCACCGCCGGGTGATACCGTGGTTTTGGTGACGCTTGAAGTTCGCACCCGCACAGGGTCGGGCTTAATGAGTTTGTGCTTTCCGTTTATTTTACTCGAAAGCATTATCGATAAGTTGAGCGGCGAGAGTTGGATTTCCGCGCAGAAAACCACCACGCAGGAAACGCGGAGAATGGTGGAGCGGGAACTCTCAACTACCAATGCAATGCTGCGGGCGGAGATAGGTGCAACGCAATTATCCGTGCGCGATTTTTTGCAGTTAAGCGTTGGCGATGTTATGGTGCTCGACAAACTCGCATCTTCAGATTTAACGATGTTCATTGAAGATCGCCCGAAATTCTTGGGAAAGCCGGGAGTGATAGGTCGAAATAAATCGTTTCAAATCACAGGCATTATCGATAGAGAGGTTGGGGATGAAGATTAAAATTAGAATGGCAGTTAAACATCCCCTTGTTAGCCCTGCGGGTGCCTCGAACAAGGTGTGGTTAAAGGGACGGTAATAAGGGACGGTAATATATGGCTGATGATAGTGGAATTTTAAGTCAAGACGAAATTGATTTGCTCACAAAGAGTTTGCTCGGCGGAGGTTCTGCCCCTGCGGCATCTGCGCCCGCACCTGCTGTTGCGGCTCCTGCGGAAAATACTGCCGAATCGGCACGCCCGTTCCTAAAAATTATTTGCGAACAGGCATCAAGCGTTGTTACCACAGTGCTCTCGCGAGCCGTTGATTTTCAATTGCAATGGCTTGTGGCAGGCGAAAATTCGGTTATTCCCGATGAACTCACTTCTAAATCCCTCACTATGGAAGTGGATGTAAAAAAAGATGTGATAGGTAAAATGTCATTTGTTATGAGCAAGCAGGAAGTGGCGACTCTCTCGGACTTAATGCTTATGGGTTCGGGTCATACCGATTATAACGACGACCATAAAGATGCTATTTGCGAAATTGTAAATCAGATTACCGGTTCTTGCATCACCACAATAGATTCGCAGTTGCATTTATCTTTAGATTTGGGTCAGGCTACGGTTAGCGATTTTAGCGGGCAAAATAATTTTAAGGGCGGAGCGGTTGCAACAATTTTAGTGAAGGTTGAGGAATTTCCCGACCAGAAAATTTTAATCGTTTTAGATGACGGTTTGTTGTCTGGCATAAAGGCGAAAAGTTCGGCAAAGAGTGCAAACAGTGCATCTGCAGATATGAGTCTCGCAAGTCTCGGTTTATCCGCTCCTGCGGGCAATTCAGGCGGTTCATCTGGCGGTGTAATTAGCGGCGGCGGTTCGGGTGTTCCCATTGCGGCTCCTCCAACGATGGCAGGCGGTGGTATGGGCGGCGGCGGAGTGTTCGGTTCAACCGGAAACAAAGCCTTAGATTTGTTGATGGATATTGAATTACCCATTGTGATAGAACTCGGTCGTTCTCAGATGAGTTTAAAGAGAATTTTGGAACTCGGTCCCGGTGCAATTGTTGAAATGGATAGGTTGGCGGGAGAACCCGTTGATATTTTGATAAACGGAAAAGTTGTTGCACGAGGCGAAGTTGTTGTTGTTGATGAAAATTTCGGAGTTAGAATTTTGTCGCTCGTATCGCCGGAAGAACGACTGAAATTGTTGAGATAGGGGAAAGGTAGAAAAAGTTGAGAGAGTAAAGTGAAAAGTTGAAAGTTGGGAAGAACTCGGCGGTGCAGATTAGGGTGTAGGGTATGGGGTGTAGGGTGTGGGGTATAGGGAACTCGGCGGTGCAAGAGTTGAAAATGTAAAGTGAAAAGTGTAAAGTTATTACTCTCTACTCTTTACTCTCTACTCTCTACTCTCTACTCTCTACTCTTTACTCTCTACTCTCTACTCTTTACTCCCTACACCCTACACGCCACACCCTATACCCTAACCTGCAACGCCGAGTGCAAACTTTCTACCTTCTACTACAGACATGCTCATGCACCCTTTCAACGGAGAATTCTTATGAATCTCAAAAACTTGTTCGCATCCATTGCACTATTGCCGCTCGTTGCTATGGCGCAAGCCGGCGGTGGAGGCTCCACCCCCCCCCCCGTTTCTCTGGCTGCATTGCTCGCAAATCCCACGGGCACAATTAACTATTCCACCGACCTGCCCTTTACCGTGAATGGTGAACTTGGGCAGGGCACCGCCACCTTGGTGCAAGGCGGCAACGGATTCCGTGAAGAAAACGAAAATTTTTACGCCGCGGCCTACAAAATTAACCTAAGTGTGGGCAACAGCATTCAGGCGGTTCTTCAAAATTCGGGTTTAGACACTTATCTGTATTTGTACAAATCCAATGGATCCGGCGGATATACATCCGTTGCATCTAATGACGGTGGCTATGGCAGAGGAGAGATTATTACATATCCGGTAACAGCGACTGGTAGCTATTACATTATTGCCACCACTTGGAGAAATTCCGATGATGGAGGCACAGGCTCCTACACCCTCTCCATAATCAATCCGGATAGCCCACCCGTGGCGATTACGGACATTTCGGCGAGCCCTTCTGAAATTAGCGTGTTCAAGGGAGCTTATCCCCCCGATGTGCTAAACGCACAAGTAACCCTTACGGGAGCCACAGCAGGCGGCTCTATAAACTTCCATAGTTATGATTGGACTTTTGATGATGATACTGAAAAATATGTTTATACTCCAAACATTGCCCCGTTTGGCTATGAGTTCGACTTAGGCGATGAATTTATTCCCCCTTCGGTAACCGTTACGGAAATTGATCCGACAGAAGATGAAGAGATTACGGAGTTTCCCTATAACCAAACCATTGTTTTCAATGAGGGAAAACAGGTGATCCTCGGCAACCGCAGCGTTGTTTTAAAAGTTACGATTGCAGGGGAAACTCAACTTGGAATTTTAGCGGAGAACTTTAGCGACCCTTATTGGAATTTAAACCTCATTCTCCTCAATGAAGATAAAGAATTCTTTAATGGCGACAATATTCCAAATGATGGCGCGTTTGACCTTCATCTTGATGCGGGCACCTATTACCTTGTATTGAGCGATAACGGCTACTCAAATTCACACGCAGGGGACTTTAGTGCGGATTTTAAAATTGTTGTTTTGCCTCCTGCGGTGGCTTACACCGCTTTGGACTATGCCTCGATTGAACTTGGAACTCCCAAATTGGGCAATTTTGAGCAGTTAGAGCGAGATGTTCAAATCCCCTTTTGGCAGGCAAAAGGTGCAGGTTACAGTTTTAACGCCACAGAGGGCAACCGTTACAACATCACATATACGCTTACCGGAACCGGCTATAAAGACGGCAATCTCAACCTGCTTAGGGGCGGAGATTTGCAAGGCGATGTATCTGATTGGAAAGGCGATCGTTTAACGGAAAGTTATAATAGCGGATACGGCACAATAACTGTTTCCCTTAATTATGTTGCAGAAGAAACGGGCACATTGCGTTTGCTCGCTCTCGCAGGATTTGAGAGAAAAAACATAGAATACACAATTAAAGTTATCGAGATACCGCAGGTTGTTTACACCGAACTCAACTACCCAACGCTTGCCTCGGGCACCGCCGCGAACGGCTCGTTTAGCAAAACAGATGCGGTTGTGCTAAACCCCGATAACCCAATACAAGGCGCGGGCTATTCGTTTGTAGCCACCGCGGGCAAAACCTACTCCATCACCTACACGCTCAAATCTTTGAAAAATACTAATATTCAAGGTAATGCCTATGTGTTATCAGGCGGCGCGTTGCAAGGCGATGAAACCGATTGGAACGACGATGTTTTGTATTCC
>BNUP01000139.1 GCA_025997455.1 Fibrobacterales bacterium
CGGAGAGTCAATTGAAGATGCAAGGCAAAAAGCGAAACGAGTTGCGGAAGGTGTAAAAGTATTACTCGGTTGATTTTGCCTATACTCTGAACATTCTTTTTTTGCATGCTCACAACGAAATCTAAATCTGCATCCTTCATCAAAATCTTTAGGGTTTGGAACCGAACCTTTTATGGGTTTTAGGTCTACTAATTTTTTGCCTTTTGTAGGGACAACATTTAACAATGCTTTTGTGTAGGGGTGAATAGGAGTTTCCAATACTTCTTTTGCCGTGCCTATTTCCGCAATTCGACCTGCATACATAACCGCGACTTTATCGGAGTATTTTGCGGCGAGTGCGGCATTGTGAGTTATTAGGAGCAGTGCAGTTTTTTCTTGTGCACATAATTTTTGCATAGTATCCATCACCGCGTTTTGAATGCTCGCATCGAGAGCGGTGGTTGGTTCATCGGCAATTAAGAGTGATGGTTTTGGAGCAAGAGCCATACATATAATTATCCTCTGCAACATTCCGCCGCTGAGTTCGTGCGGATAACTTTTTAGAATGCGGTTTGTATCGGAAAATCCCGCACTTGTGAGGAGCGATTTTATTCTGTCTAAAGGTTGGCGAGTTTCTAAAAGTTGAGAGCCTACACTTATCACGGGATTTAGCGACTGCATAGGTTCTTGAAAAATGCAGCCTATTCGGAGACCTCGAATTTTTGACATTTCTTTTGGTGAAAATTTGACTAAATTTTTTCCTTCAAATAAAATTTCGCCGTTTGCAATGCGACCGCTTGGAAAGGGCAGGAGTCTTGGAATTGCCATTGCGGTTACACTTTTTCCGCAACCTGATTCACCCATAAGAGTAAAAATCTCGCCGCTCAAAATGTCAAAAGAAATTTTATCGGTAACTTGGAGTGTGTCGAATGCTATTGAGAGATTTTGAACTTTTAATAAAGTTTTAGAATTCATAATTAACCATTATTCCCGATTTTTTCGGCATAGTGTATGGCACAAATTGCAGGTGGGAAAATTCCGCAGAGGTTGCCTTGTAAATTCGCAATGCATCTAAAATTGCAAGAACTCTGTTCAATGCCATTAAACCAAGCGTTACTTGAAAGGCAATTTTTGAAAGTCGGTATCTCTTTAACATTTCTTTGTATGAGGAAATATGCGCTGTATTTTCGGGGTTGTCGCTTGAACCCCAGTCCCAAATGTAGCCTTCTGAATATGGATAATAGCGGTCTATCGCAAGACCCGCTCTTAACATCGCTTGGTTGTAGTCTTCGTTGTTATCGGGACTTGCATTTTGATAATCTGAACCGCCGCGACTGCGGTAATCTCCGACTACGGTTAAAAAATCTATGTCTCTCGGTGCACCTGTTGCTCCCGCATATTTTACCGCATATCCGCGAGCGTTATCTAATTGCTGATTTTGAAAAAGATAAGTTGTTCCCGCCGCAATCCACAAAGAGGCATCTACCCAAAAGAAGGCACTTCCCAGTGATGATTCTCCCAAATAAAAATGTCCCGTGCCGGGAATAAGTGCTGAAAGTGCAAGCGAGGCTGCTAAACTTTTTTCTCTGTTTCGAGAAAGATTTTCATCTACGGAAATTGTGATTTGCGCTTGCAAATTCTGCGTGAGGGATAGCAGCGACAACGCAGTTATAGCGAATAGCCCGACCTGCAGGGGCACGCCCAAAATTTTTACCACACTAACCTCAGACCCACTTCCGCTTTGAAATTTTCCCCTGCCGTGTAATTGCCGAAAGGTCGCACTCTGTCGAGAATTGAAACTTTTTCTTCGTAGAGAGCGTTGTTATTTGCACGGGCGGAAAGGGCGGCATCAACGGCGGAAACGATGTGATTTAGGATTATTGCACCGAGAAAAATTGCTTGGTAATCGGCGAGTTCGTTGGCTTTTTTGCGGAGAGAGCGGTATTCGTCTTGAGTTGCGGAGGCGCCAAGCGGGATATAAACGGGGTTTTCGGTTTGATAATTTGACTCTGCGAGAATGTCGGGAACGGCATCGCTCCAGCCGAGAACAAAGGATTCATCGGTGATTAAGCGGTAGTAAGCCGAGCCGTTGTAGAGACGCATTCCGTCTATGTAGTTGTTTTTGTAAAAATCGTTTGCGGTTTGAAATGAAATGCATTTGCTGCCTGTGCCTCCCAGCGTTCCGCTGTAAATTGCACGGCAGTAATCTTCACGCACGCCGCCGTAGAGCGATTGAAAATTGTCTTTGTATTCATCCACAAAAATTGCATTCATTGCCTCTTCATATTTTCCGATTGAGAAATTATTTTTTGCAAATTTTTCGTATTTTGAAACTTGCTTGTCGTATTTATAAACGGATTTGTAATAGAGTCCGGAGATTAAGGCGATTTCTTCGGCAATGTAGAATGCACCGCGAATTATCCGCGGTTGTCCGCCCACATATAACTGACCGGAGCCGGGCACTAACAGCGACATAAACATCGCTTTTTTTGGACTCTTGTATGAACCTTTTACTTCGTCCATTGTGCGAATTTTTGATATGTGAACGGGTCCGAGCAGGTCTGCACGGGAAGTGTCGGGGCTTTGAGTCGTTTGAACTGTTTGAGCCAAAGCATCGCCGAGTAAAAATAAAAGCAGGATAGCAAAAATATGCATTTGAGGAAGGTAGAAAAATCACGCGGCGGTGCAAGAGTTGAAAGTGTAAAGAGTAAAGAGTAAAGAGTAGAGAGTAAAGAGTAGAGAGTAGAGTGTAAAGTTGAAGGTTAAAAGTTGAAAATTACTCTTTTCACTTTACACTTTCAAACCCTTTGCATTGCCAAGTTCCCCCTCTCCCTTCTCCCAACCTGCACTGCTAAGTTTCCCCATACCCCATACCCCACACCCTATACCCCACCATTTTCTACCTTCCCTTCTGTGTTGTCGCTTTTGGAAAATGCAATTTTGGCGCAGGGGGAACTCGGCGGTTTTGAGGTTATTTTAGATAAACCATTAGACTTATCGCCACAAGCAACTGCACGGGCAACTACGCAAGCAATTGCACAAACCGCGATTCGGCAAGTCATGCCGCCGAATCAGAAGCAAACCGTGCCATTGCCAAAACCACAATCGCCGCCGCAAAAAGTCGTTTTGCCTGCTACTCCAAAAGTCATACCAAAAAACCTCACTCTTTCGCCGATTAAAAACGCTTCCTATCTCTTAATATTGCGTTCTCCAAGCGAACTCTCATCGGAAGCAAAAACTCTGCTTACAAATTTTTTTGCAAATATTGCAAAAGTGAATTTGAACGACTGTGCCATTGTATTTTTTACCGAAAATGACAAAAAAGTTATGCCAAGGGAACAAATTTCGCTGAAAAATTCGCTATCGGAAGAGGTGAAAAATCTAAATCCCGAACGAATTATCTTTTTCGGTTCAAAATTCCTATTTCCAATTTGGGAAAGGAACGATTTTGCCGAAAGTGCGGGAGCACTGAATAAATTTGCCGAAAAACCTGCGATAATTCTCTACTCGCCACTTGAAATGCTCACCGATGAAACATTAAAAAAAGAGACTTGGAAAATTCATATTCCGAGGAGCGGCTGGTTTTAATTTTTTTACTCAAATTATGGTTTTTTACTTAAATCATAATATATGCCGCTTGCCAAATTTCCTTTCACCTTAATTCTGCTGACTTGCGACGAATCAAATGCGATAAAAATTGTATCTCCGCTGCTCTCGTTTCTGCCATCTACTTTGCGGGTCGGAGTGATGTTGTAAACCAAACTACTCGCACTGCCTTTTATCTCTGCGAGGCGCATATTTCCGCTCAAAAATGATATGTCTAAGCGATCTCCGTTCATTTTATTTATAAATTCGGGTAAATCCCGTTCATAAAAAATTCCGTGGGCATTCACATTCACATAGAGATTTTGCGCCTTGTTATTTTTGACCGATAAAAAAAGCGTGTCGCCGAAAACCTCCGAATGTTGTGCATTCATTCCGTTATGAGCCACAGTTTCCTGCATTCCGTGTGCATTTTTAATCACCAAAACCGATTCGACCTCGTTGTTTTGCAACTTAACAAACATAGAATCGCCAGTTATCACATAATCGCCCATTGTGCATTTCGGCGTGCCTTTGAGCGAGAGAAATCCCACCTTTTGATTGTAAAAACCGCTGTCGCCCGTTATCACAACTCCGCTCTTGGTTATGAGAACAGAATCCGCCGCAACCGCTAACTGTTCGCGCTGATTGTAAGTCATTGTTCGGGAACGAATTTTGAGCGTGTCTAACTTGCCTTTGTCGTTAAAATAATAGTGTGCGAGCGGTTTTTCGGGAATTTCCAAAAATTCCGTTGAACGATTATATATTATTTTCTCTCCGAAAAACTCACCTTTGCCTGAGGAATCTCTTGCGACTGCATTTACCTCTGCTATTGCAATGTTGGTTTTGCGGGAGTATTGTCCTTTATCCGCTTTTATATTGCCCCGCGGGTAGCGAAAATCAAATCCGCCGTCTGCATAAACCGCATCGGAATTTCTGTCCCACCGTGCTCTTTCCGTTCTAAATTCCACAGAGTCTTGACGAAATCTCACTTTACCCTGCAAAAGCAGATTTCCCGCCTTTCGCATAGCCGCAAGTGAATCTGCGTGTTCCATAATAAGCGGAATTGTTCCCCTTTCAATTTTTGCATTAGGCAAAAACTGCGTTTGTGCCATTGCCGAAACAACGATTATCGTCGCAAAAACAATTGGCAAAAAAGGGAAGAACGCTCGCACGGGTTGAAATGTAGTTAATTGTCACGCGGCATTGCAATTGGGGAGAGGGGAGAGGGGAGTGGGGAGTGTAAAGAGTAGAGAGTAGAGAGTAAAGAGTAGAGAGTAAAGAGTAAAGAGTAGAGAGTAATAACTTTACACTTTTCACTCTTGCAACGCTGAGTTCTCCACACCCCACACCCAACACCCCATACCCTATTTTTGCAATGCTAAATTTACCATCTCCCTTCCCCACACCCTACACGCCACACCCTATACCCCACCCTGCACTGCTGAGTGAAAAATAACTATCTTCCCCCAATGCCCATCTACTTAGACCCCAAAAACGATGTTCCGTTCAAAAAAATCTTTGTTGAACACAAGGATTTAATGATGAGTTTTTTGAACTCACTCCTCCCGCTCCCAGACGACTGCGAAATTATAGATTTAGAATACGAACCTGCCGAAATACTCCCCGAAAACCCGATGAGCAAGGATTCCTTTGTAGATGTCAAATGCTTTGACGAGAAAGGACGGCATTTTATAGTAGAAATGCAGATGTATTGGAAAAAAGAATTATTACCGAAGCAAATTTTTGGGTATAGGGAATGGG
>BNUP01000140.1 GCA_025997455.1 Fibrobacterales bacterium
CGGGAAAAGAGAAAGATTATTATGCGGATTTAAGTAAAATAGATTGGATTGTTATAAAGAGTCTTGATTCGCAAAATTCGCGGGCATTGCTTTTTGACTTGGACGATGGCGAAGCAGAAACCATTATACTTGCTCAGGAGCAAAATGCCGATTTAGTGATTATCGATGAAAAATGCGGAAGGCGATATGCAAATTTGCTGGGTTTAAATATTACAGGCACGGTTGGTGTTTTACTAAAAGCAAAGCAACATGGATTCATTGCCAAAATTGTGCCATTACTAAAAGAACTGCAGTCTAAGCAATCGTGGATGAGTGAGAAGTTTATAGAGCAAGTGCTGAAACTCAGCGGAGAGATATAACTTGGCGATTTGCTTACAAGAGGTCGGTTAAAAGATTGTTAGAATTTTCTACCTTTCCGAATATGACCGATGTCGGCTCTTCAAAGACAACATTTGACTCCATACTTGAAAAATACCGCAGGTCGGCTTTTTCTGAAAGCGATAAGGGTGCTCGCTTTGAACGCTTAATGCAGGCGTATTTACTTTCTGACCCAATTTATGCCAACAAACTGAAAAAAGTTTGGTTATGGGATGAGTTTTTCGCCAAAGATGATTTGGGCGGACACGACACGGGTATTGATTTAGTGGCACAAACTTTTGAAGGAGATTTTTGGGCTATTCAATGCAAATGTTATCGAGAAGACACATATATTGATAAGCAGGCGGTGGATTCTTTTCTTGCCACTTCGAGCCGTAAGTTTAACAATGAAAATTCGCAAACTAAATTTTTCCACCGACTTTGGATTGCTACTACAAATTAAAGTACTTATTTTAACGCTCAACGACAGCGATGTGCCGACTGCTGTGCAAAAGATGATTTCTGACGAAACCAATGAGATTACTTCCGATGATGCCTCAAAACTTATAGGTTGTATCAACGCACTTTCAAAACAGGTTTTGGGCGACGAAGGCAGCATAAAAACTACCGACCCGCACCCAATGCGCCGTGCTGTGGCTTTTTGCCAAAGTATAAAAATTTCAAAAAAAATTACAAATTCGTTCAACGGAGCTGCCACTGCCTATATTGACTCTTTGCCCGCAGAAAAACGCACTGAAATGGTTTCCATTGTTTCTGACCATATTGACGGCACAATGTCTGCCTTGGAACGCGATGAACTGCTCGCTTGGCTCAAAGTCGATACAACGGACAATGAATGCCGAGTGCTTACCAATGTAAAATGTTTGAGCGAAGGCGTAGATGTTCCCTCTTTGGATGCCGTTATGTTTCTTTCGGCAAAAAATTCGCAGGTTGAAGTTGTGCAGTCGGTTGGGCGTGTGATGCGTTTGGCAGAAGGCAAACAATATGGTTATATCATTATTCCTGTGATTGTTCCTGCCAATGTGGAAGCCGAAAAAGCCTTAGACGACAACGAACGATACAAAGTGGTTTGGACTGTACTAAACGCTTTGCGGGCACACGATGACCGCTTTAGTGCTACTGTTAATAAAATAAATCTCAACAAACATAGACCTGCACAAATCCTTGTCGGGCGACCGGACATAAGTTTTGACGAACACGGAAACCCAATTTCAAACGGTGAAAAAAATGGTGCAAATGCCGAAATAAACCGCCAACTTGCCATACAATTTGAGCAACTGCAAAATGTGGTTTTTGCCCGAATGGTGCAAAAAGTAGGCGATAAACGCTATTGGGAACAATGGGCGAAATCGGTTGCCGAAATTGCCGAAAGGCAAATAGAACGCATTACAAACCTTGTTCGTGCAGGCGATGACAAAGCAAAGTTCGATGAATTTTTATCGGGCTTGCAAAAAAATATCAATCCGAGCATTACGCCTCAAGAAGCAATAGAAATGCTTTCGCAACACATTATTACTAAGCCTGTTTTTGAGGCATTGTTTGAGGGTTATTCTTTTGTAAAAAACAATGCAATTTCGGTTTCAATGCAAGGAATGTTGGATTTATTGGAAAGCAACGCTTTTGACAAAGATGCCGAAATACTTGATAAATTCTACGAATCGGTTAAAATGCGGGCTTCGGGAATTGACAATGCAGAGGGCAAACAACGCATTATTATTGAACTTTACGACAAATTTTTCAAAACCGCTTTCCCCAAAATGGTGGAACGACTCGGCATTGTTTATACGCCTGTTGAAGTGGTTGATTTTATTATACATTCCGTAAATGATGTTTTGAAAAAGGAATTTAACCGCAATATAAGCGACAAAAATGTAAATATTCTCGACCCATTTACCGGCACGGGAACTTTTATCACTCGTCTTATTCAAAGCGGATTGATTGACAATAAAGATTTGGAACGCAAATATAAACACGAACTTTTTGCCAACGAAATTGTGCTTTTGGCATATTACATTGCTGCCGTAAATATTGAAAATGCATTTCACGATGCCATATCTTCTCGTTCGGTTTGTCATTCCCGCGAAGGCGGGAATCTCCCGAATAAAAAGGAATATGTGCCTTTCAACGGTATTTGCCTTACCGACACTTTTCAACTTGGCGAAACAGACGACAAAGCCAAACTCTTTTCCGAAATGTTTCCGCAAAACAGCGAGCGGGTGCAGCGGCAAAAAAATACGCCCATTACCGTAATAATGGGAAATCCGCCGTATTCTATCGGACAAAAATCGGCTAACGACAATGCACAAAATCAGGAATACGCGAAACTAAACAAACAAATAGAGAAGACTTACGCCAAAGAATCCAATGCAGGACTGAACAAATCGCTTTACGATGCTTATATAAAGGCATTCCGTTGGAGCGCCGACCGATTAGGAAACAATGACGGTATTATTGCTTTTGTGAGCAATGGTGCATGGCTAGACGGCAACAGCACAGACGGTTTTAGGAAATGTTTGGAAAAGGAATTTGATACGATTTATGTTTTTAATTTGCGTGGAAATTGCCGGACAAGTGGAGAGTTACGACAGAAAGAAGCGGGCAATGTTTTTGGTTTGGGTAGCCGCACACCTATTGCGATAACTATATTGGTGAAAAAGAAGGAGGGGAAATAGAACTATGGACAATTATCAAATACCAAAACTTCCTCTTTCTTTTGATGTTGAAAATAAAGTCGTCATGAAAAAAACAGCGCTTGCCCGTACTGCGCTTGCCGAGATGAAAGGCTCTGTAGCAAGCTATAGAAAATTACCAGGCACAGAATTAAAAAACGATCATACGGGTCAAATTGTATATTCGCCCCCTCAAAATCATGACGAAATTATAGACTATATGGGCAACCTCGAAACCTTTATCAATGATAGCGATTTGTCTGATTTAGATCCTTTGGTAAAACTTGCAATCATCCACCATCAGTTTGAGAGCATCCATCCCTTTTATGACGGAAATGGAAGAACGGGAAGAATAATCAATATCTTATATTTGGTAAAAGAAGGTTTGCTTTCTATACCTATTTTATATTTAAGCCGATATATTAACCAAAATAAAAGTCAGTATTATTCATTATTGCAAAAAGTGAGGACTGATTGTGCTTGGGAAGAATGGATATTGTTTATTTTAGACGGCATAGAGCAAACCTCCCTGCAAACGACTCAAATTATTTTAGAGATAAAAAATTTGATGCTCCGGCAAAAACAAAAAATACGGATAGATTTGCCTAAAATTTATAGCCAAGATTTATTGAACAACATATTTAAGCATCCTTATACCAAAATAGAATTTATGATGCAGGATTTATCCATAAGCCGCCTTACTGCAACCCGCTATTTGAACGAACTTACACGCATTGGCGTTTTGAAAAAAGAAAAAATGGGCAAAAATAACTATTATGTCAATACAGAATTATTTAAATTTTTCATCAATGTAGGAGAAAAGTATCGCTTACAACATATATAGAAAATGTTAATTTTCTATATATGACATGTGAGACATACATAAAAACTATCTATGACCAAAGCCACCATCTACTACCACGACATTGGCGATTACCTAAGCCGCGAACAGAAATTGGAAATCGTTAGAAACTTCCGTTCCGTTAGTAATATGGAATGGCAAGAACTCACGCCCAACGAACACGGCGATTGGATTAGCCAAAGGAATGATGCTTTTAGCGAGTTTATTCCGCTTGAGCCAGAAAAGAAATTTGATGTGGGAGTACGGAGTTTCTTTGTAATTGGTTCAAGTGGATTAGCAACTTCAAGAGATGCTTGGTGTTATAACTTCTCAAAAAAACTTGTTAATGAAAACATAAGAAATTCTTTGGAATTTTTCAATCAACAATCAAGAGAATATTTGATTAAAAAACAAGAAAATCCAAATTTGGAAGTTGAGGATTTTATTGATTTAGACTCAACAAAAATTAGTTGGGATAGACAACAAAGAAAAGATATAGCAAACTCAAAACAATATTCTTTTGATTCTAATTCAGCAATACATGGTTTATATAGGCCATTTCATAAAGAATGGGTATATTTTAATAGACAATTCAATAATTGTGTGTATCAGTTGCCTGTATTTTTTCCAAACAAAGATTATGAAAATAAAATAATTATTGTATCAGGTGTAGGTGCGAGTAAAGATTTTTCAGCATTAATAACTGATTATTTACCAAATTACCATACATTAGATACTGATGTTTGTTTCCCCCTCTACTATTACGAAGAGAGCAACCTTCAACAGCGTGATATATTCAACAGCAACGAAAACAAATACACTCGCCGAGATGCAGTGAGTGATTTTATTTTGAAACGCGCACAAGAGCAATACGGAAAAAATGTAAGCAAAGAAGATATTTTCTATTTCGTTTATGGCTTTTTGCACAGTCCCAAATACCGTGAAACCTTTGCCGCCGATTTAAAGAAAATGCTGCCCCGCCTGCCATTGGTAGAAGCCGTGCGTGATTTTTGGGCATTCAGCAAAGCAGGTCGGCATTTGGCAGAGTTGCATTTGAATTACGAAAGCGTTGAATCTTACCAAAGCGTTAGAGTTATAGATGATAATAAAGTAATCTCCGAAGAACTCCCCCAAACTTTATCTCATAAAACAAGGAGTTCTTCGGAGACGACGGCGAACTACTTAAATTTGCATAAAAACACAGTTCGCCCGTGTCGCTTAGTAGGCTCAGACGACCTCTTATCGA
>BNUP01000141.1 GCA_025997455.1 Fibrobacterales bacterium
CAAGTCAAAAGTTCCTCTCAAAGTTAAAATTCAATCCTTTTTACACACCACTCACTATTCCATTCTCTGTTTTCACGCCCGCTTTTACCAACCAAAACAACTAACGATTCTTTTGTCTCTTTTCCATCTTGGATGGCAACAACGGATAATTTAACAGAAACAAGTTACGCAAGAGAATACCTTGAAATTCGTTATCAGCCGATAATAAAGCAATTTATGGAACAAATTGACGAAAATTTAATTCAGTTAAGACAGATAATACAAATAGTTGATATATTTTGCGATTATGCTGTTAGGCATTATCCGGATATGAAATTGAAAAGCGGCGAGGCGGCTGTTATTGGAAGTATTTTTCCCCGCTTAAATGATTTGGGATATTCCGTGCTAAAAAATGAAAAAGGAATTTTTATAAATGGAAACAATTTGAAAATTTTTGGAACGGCAAACAACACTCTGTGGACGGCAGAGGGTGTTTTAAGCGGAGAATACGATTTTGATAATCACGGAGAGGACTTTATTGCAATAGACATTGGAATGAATATCGGCTTGGCTTCACTGTATTTGGCAAGGAAGGAATTTATAAAAAAAGTATATTCATTTGAACCATTTGAACCTATCTTCATTCAAGCAAAAAATAATATAAATAACAATCCGCAAATTTCTTCCAAGATAGAGATTTTTAACTTTGGACTATCGGATGAAAATAAGACAATAGAAGTTTTTTTTAACTCAAATTTACCCGGTCAAATGAGCAGTGTAAACGATAGATTTTCTATAGATAAGAATTTACCGAAGCAGTCCGCAATTCTAAAAAAAGCAAGTGAAATAATTATACCTATATTTGCAAAACACAAAGAAAAAATTATGCTTAAAATTGACTGCGAAGGCGGCGAGCGGGAAATACTCCCCGATTTGCAAAGTTCAGGGCTTTTAAAACAAGTATCTGTGATAATAATGGAATATCACGACAATTATTACAAACCGCTTGTAGAATTGTTGAAAGAAAGTGGTTTTCAAACAAAAATTTACAATCAAAACTATATGGAGAAAGTTGGAATGATTTATGCAGAAAAATTAAACTGCAAATCATCCGCTTAAAGCCGACACAAAAAAGAACGAGCAACTCAAAAGCGATAAAAATTATAGTAGGCACTGACGACCTCTTAGGAGGTTAATAGAGGTTACCTTATGTAAATTTAAGCGGTTTTCTGCCATTGTATATACAGATTATCTCAATTTTTTTACAAGTGGGCGGCTATACTTATTCGCCGTTGTTCTACAAACTTGCAAGTTGGTCTATGATAAATGGTTTGTGATGATAAACTCCACTTTCAACTCTTGCAATTCTAAAAGGGCGGGTTAAAAACCACGCCCCTACAATTCCCGTATCCCCTTCCAAAACCCCACACCCTACACGCCACACCCTATACCCCACCTTGTGCTGCCGAGTGAAAAATTGTGAACGCGGTGTGGATAGAACACATCAAAAAATTCTATGGATTCTGCAACCACGCGCAGAATGACGAATTCTTCACACAACAGGGCGGGTTTAAAACCACGCCCCTACAAACTCTACTCTCTACTCTAAAATTACTACATTCCCCACAATGAAAACACTTCTTCAAACAGACCCAAGCATATCGGCTCTTATCGATAAAGAGGCAAATAGGCAAGAAACCGAGTTGGAACTCATCGCATCCGAGAATTATGCCTCAAAGGCGGTGATGGAGGCATTGGGAAGCCCCCTTACGAATAAGTATAGCGAAGGTTATGTGGGCAAACGCTACTATGGCGGAAATGATGTTATAGACGAGGTGGAGGCACTTGCGATTGAACGGGGAAAACAGTTGTTCGGTTGCGAGCATATAAATGTTCAACCGCTTTCGGGAAGTCCTGCAAATGCGGCGGTTTATTTTGCTACGATTAAGCCGGGTGATAAGGTTCTCGGCTTGCAGTTAGACCACGGCGGACATCTTTCGCACGGGCATCCGGTGAATTTTAACTTTGAGAGGAACTTTTGACTTGAAAACACGGGGTAAATCTTTGATTGCGGTTTGAATTGAGCCTTTTGCCCACCTGTATTGCTGACTTTTGAAGGCGTTAATATCTGCGGGGAGTTCTGCAGGGACTATTACATCGAATGCGAATTTCATCTTCCAACCTGCGAGTTGCGAGCGATAGGATAAATCCATATCTTCGGTGAGGGTGTCGCCTTCCCAACCGCCAGCCTCGTCTATTGCCTTGCGCCGCCAAACACCTGCTGTGCCGTTGAAGTTCATAAACAAACCGCCCCAACTCCTTGCGGATTGTTCAATTACAAAATGCCCGTCTATGCCTATGCTTTGAGCGAGAGTTAAACCTGATTCCGTGCGATTTAAGTGTCCCCAACGACCTTGAACCAAACCGACTTCTTTGTCGAGTATCAAAAACGGGACGGTGTGCATTAAAAAATCTTTTTCGGGTACAAAATCGGCATCGAAAATAGCCAAAAACTCGCCGTGTGCGGTTCTCATTCCCTCTTTTAATGCGCCCGCTTTATATTCTTTGCGGTCTGTGCGGTGTATTAGGGTTATATTGTAGCCTTTTTCTTTCATTTCCGCGACTTTGCGGGTGGAAATCTCTATACAGTCGTCGGTGGAGTCGTCTAAAACTTGAATTTCGTGCAGGTGGCGGGGGTATTCCATTGCACAAACGCTTTCTATTAACCGTTCCACACAACTCCCTTCATTATATACGGGCAGTTGAGTTGTGACCTTTGGGAGAGCGTTCGGGTCGCACGAGGCGAGGAATGTTTCCAAATCTTCTTTATCTCGTTTTCGCTGTTTTTTGAAGTTTTTCATAAACAAAACAACGCTAAAATAACAGTTGAATCCGTATATAACGAGTCCTGTTCCTGCAATTACATATAAGACAAACAATATGTCTAAGAAGACGGTTGAAAGCATAATGAAACAAATATAGAATTTTTTTTGCAAAAATGCAAGTATTTTTTTAGGTAATTTACACTTTTCACTTTACACTCCCTACACCCAACACTCCATACCCTATTTTTGCAATGCTAAACGGGCGGGTTAAAAACCACGCCCCTACAAACTTTACTCTTTACTCTCTAAACCCTTCTCCCAACTTTACACTCTTTGCTTCCCTACATAAGGAAATCTCTAAAAACTCATCTGAACCACAATATCATAAAATTGGAGTTTTTAGAGACGACGGCGAACCTGCAAAAAATAAACATTCTCATTGTTCGCCCGTGTCGCTCAGAGAACCTCTGTCAACCACTTGCGAGGTTAATAGAGGTTCTCACAACCGACAATTTTTTTTGCAAATTCAGCGAGTGAGGGGTCGCGGGCACCCATAAGCAAAATCACATCTCCGCTTTTTGCCAAAGAGAGAATTTCTTTAAGGCATTCGTCGCGGTCTGGAATAAAGTGTGCCTCGCAGTTGTTTTTTGCTATGCCGTCTGCGAGAATATCCGAGTTAAATGAGCGGTCGGCGGTGCCGCCTGCATAATAAATAGAACTGAACCATATAGAATCGCCTGTTCGCAATGCATTTGAAATTTCCTCTATCAAATCGTCTTTTAAGAATTTTGTTGGACCAAAGCCGTGCGGCTGAAACCAAGCAAAGAGTTTTCCGCCTGCAACACCCGCCTTGCATATTTGCTGACACGAGCGGATACTCGCCGCGATTTTTGCGGGGTTGTGTGCATAATCATCGACCAAAATCACTCCGTTTTTCAAAGGGTAAATTTGACTGCGGCGGTGTATGCCCTTCCAAGTTTTAAGTGCAGAGGCACAAATTTCAAGTGAAATGCCGACTTGCAAGCAAACCGCAATGGCGGCTAAGGCGTTTTCCGCATTGTGTTTGCCGAGTGCGGGCAGGTAAAAATTTACGCCTTTCACGGAAAATTCCACCCCGAAACCTTTTACGGAGAAATTTTCGCCTTGAATAGTAGACTCAGATCCGTTTGCCGGATCGCCCAATAAAACAGCATTACCCCACCCGAATTTAACGGAATTATCAAAATTTAACTTTTCATTTACAATTAGAACTCCGCCGCATTTTTTAACATTATCGGCAAAAACATTAAAAATATCCCTCAACTCGGAAAGTTCCTTGTGGTCTTTGTCTATGTTCAAAATCACGCCGATTTTTGGGGAATACCTCACCAATGAACCGTCGCTTTCGTCTGCCTCGGCAACGAGATAGCCGTTATTTTTGCCCGCCGCCGCATTCCCGATTTCCCCTTTTTCCTCCAACTCAACCAAGCCCGCTCCGCTCAACAAACCGGAATTTTTGCCTGCAAAGTTCAAAATATGCCAAATTAAACCCGTAACGGTGCTTTTTCCGCTCGTTCCGCTTACTGCTATTGTAGGATTTTCAAGGGTGATTTTCGCCAAAAGTTCGCTTCGGTGCATAACGGGCACGCTCAATTTTTTTGCTTTTTCGAGGTCGGGATTGCCTTGTTCTATTGCCGTGCTAACGACAACCGCCGTGAGTTCCGCGTGTATTCCGCTGCCGTCTTGCAAAAAGCATTTTACGCCTTTTGCCTCCAACTGCCTCTTTACCTGTGTGCTGTCTTCTGCACTAAACCTGCGGTCGGAACCTGCAACCTCTACTCCCCTTCCTGCCAAAAATTGTGCAAGTGCACTCATACCCACACCCGCCACACCCACAAAAAAATAACTCTCTTTCACACTAACCGTCCGTTTTGTTGGAAATTAGAAAAATTACTATATTGGTAACGACCCTTAATAGGAGGCAATAATGAATGTTTTTACCCAAGCATATCGCACAACTTGTATTCCGCAAGCAGGTAGAATCAATGCCGTTGTTCCAAACGAATACAACGGGCACAAAATTGAGATTATAATGCTTCCCATAGTAGAGGAAGAGCCGAAATATAATGCGGAAACTCTCGCCGCTATGCAAGAGACATTAAATATTATCGATGGCAAAGTGAAGGCTAAAAGTTATGCCACAGTTGAGGAAATGCACGCGGATATCCTCTCTGAGGAAGATGAATTGATGCTTTCCCGCACCGGTTCTCACTCGGATTTGTTTGAATAAATCGTAAAGTAGACACTGAAGAACT
>BNUP01000142.1 GCA_025997455.1 Fibrobacterales bacterium
AAAACTTTCTGCCAAAAAGAAGTCTCCGAGTCCGTATTAGCGAATTACCCAATATTTTATATAGTTATGCCTTTAAATGCTCGGCAAATTTTTTCTAAATTTACAGTATGATAAAATTCACAAAGATGCAAGGTGCGGGGAATGATTATGTCTATATAGACGAGAGAGAATTTAATTTGGAAAGCCGAGGGGAAAAATATATCGGGGAAGTTGCGAGAAGGGTTTCGGATAGACATTTTGGAGTGGGTTCTGATGGTTTGGTTTTGATTTTGCCTGCACAAAATGCGGAAAATCACGCGAGAATGAGAATGTTTAACGCTGATGGTTCTGAGGCTGAAATGTGCGGAAATGCAGTTCGATGTGTTGCGAGATTTGTTCGAGAGAGGTGGAATGTGGAGGCTACTCCGTTGAGAGTTGAGACTAAATCGGGAGTTAAGGTTATACAAACTAAAATATGTGATGCAGGAGAAAGAAAGTTTTTTGCATCGGTTGATATGGGGGAGCCTGTTTTGGAAGGCGATGTTGAGTTGAATGGGCGGGAATTTGCGAGAATTTCAATGGGGAATCCGCACGCTGTGACTTTTGTTGATAATGTGGGCGACGCACCGGTGCTCTCGGAAGGCAAGGAATTGGAAACGAATGCGATTTTTCCGAATAAGTCGAATATTGAGTATGTGGAATTTGTAAGCAGCAAGCATATAAAAATGCGAGTTTGGGAGCGCGGGGCGGGGGAAACGCTCGCTTGCGGAACCGGGGCTTGTGCGGCTGCGGTTGCGGCTATGTTGAAGAAAGGTGCGGAGCGGTCGCTGACGGTGGAGTTGCTCGGCGGAAATTTGATGATTGATTGGAGAGAGGATACTAATCGCGTTATTATGACTGGTGGTGCGGAGTTTGTTTTTGAAGGTGAGATTGCGTGAAGGGAGCAATTCGCAACATTGTTATATTGCGATGGTTGGTGGGGAAGAGCGGCGGACCGGGCTCGAACCGGCGACAGTCAGCTTGGAAGGCTGAAACTCTACCAACTGAGTTACCGCCGCATTGCCTACAAATATAGAAAAATAAAGTAGGTTTGTCAAATGGTTTTTTCACAATTATTTTTGCTAATTACTTCCTTTTATATTCTCCATCATAATATGCTCTTGCTCCGCAATCATAACTACATTTATCACCTTTGTTTTTCACCACGAGATTTCCCTTCTCATTCACTTGAAAAGAAATTGTGCAACCATTTTTCACCGAGTTCGCTGTTTTATTAGATTGCAGTGTTAGTTTTCCTTCCACACTACAACTACTGAAACTGGAACCACAAACAGTTTCAATTGCAAAACCGCATTGTTTACCTGAGCAATTTTTAATTTCTAAATCGCCACTACAATTAGTATAATCCCATTTACCTGCAAATGCCGCCCCTTGCTCGCTTGCTTTTGTAAAATCCCTGATTCTAAATTTATATTGATCACGAAGACAATCTACATCGGATTTGCATGCGTTTCGCTCTTTGATCCATTTTCTTTGTTCTTCTTTAACAGAAGGATCTTTGCTGACCTTTTTATATAAATCCGCCATTTTTTGGTCATACTCCGCCAAATCTTCGGTAGTGCAAATTAAATTTTCCACATCGGTAGATGCTTTGGCACAATCGAAACTCGTTTTGTAGATGACAATCTGAGATTGTTCCGCTTTTTTATCAGTAGATGCGGCTAATATTTCATCTACGACTGCAGGTCTTATGGGGGAATTTTTGAGGGACTTTATTAATCTCTCTTCTTCGCTATCGCACGAACTAAGAGCAATAAGAAAAAATAAGGTTATTGAGGTTCTGATAACATTGTTCATTTTCTGTTCTCCTTTTGATTTCAACCGTCCTATTCTTCAACCCAATAGGTTATCTTAATATTAACTAATCCATTACCGCCGTTTGTGCCATTCTGTAAATCCCAACCTGCGGCACCTCCTCCACCGTAACCTGCGGCTGTAACTTGAGCATCTTTTTTTGTTGCCCCTACATATCCGCCAAAAGAACTTAAAGAACCTTTATAACCAGCAAGATTAGTATCTATAACTGCAGATTTTCCACCATTGCTACCACTATCTGCAGCCGTATTTTGATTTCCTGCTAATCCGGCAGTACCTTGCGTAAAAATGGGATATACTTTATATAAATCATGTGTTGTCGGAGTTGTGCTTGCAAAACCGCCTGCACCTGCTGTTCCATTTTTACCGCCTAAGCCTCCATTTGCATTTAATCTTATGCCTTGATCTGCCCACTCAACAACGGTAGTGCCGCCGTCTACTCCAGCGAATCCCCATTGGTAATTTGTACTTGTTTTGTAATAATCTCCACCGTTACCTCCGGCACCAACTGTAATATTAAGTGAAAATTCTTTTTCGGCTGTAAGTTGCAAATAAGCGGCACCGGATCCGCTACCGCCTGCACCTCGACTGTAATTATCAAATAGCACATCTTCATCTCTTCCACCGCCCTGACCACCGCCGCCGCCGCCGAGTGCATAAATTTCAATTTGTGCAGGGAATCCGTCACTAAAATTAAAGGAGAAATCTCCGGGCGTATTGTATTCTTTGGTTAATGTTTTTGCTTTTTTGACGAGTAGGAGTTTACCTTGTTTTATTGCTCTATCGTTAAATTCCTTCTTTAACGCAGAGGCTTTATTTGCATCACTTACCAATTCCCAAATAGGAATTAGGCTCTGCTCAAATTCGCCAATTCCGCTTATGTCGGGATTTGAGTCAATAGAATTGCTCCATGCATTGTAACCTTTTACAAATTCATCAATGTCAAAGTAACTAGTAGTGTTACCGCCATAAGTTTTGTAATCAAATTGGGAATTTTCATATAATTCTTGACTATTGTCGGATTTATTGTATGTTGCTCCGGCTTTGAAAGATTTAAAATTTGCGTCCAATGCGGAATTGAGTTCACTATCTGTTTTCAATACCTTACCTGAATAAATATAATTAAACTCTGCCGCTCCGCCACTGTAATAGCGAACTAACAAATGGGATCCATAATGGTCTAATATCCAAGAAGCACTTTCATTTGCGATACTTTCTATAAAATCATTTGAAAGATATTTTTTTAGGTTGGCGGGTGCGGCTGATTTTATGTAACTTTCACCAACATAATGCTGAAATCTACCTTTTAAGAACTTACTGGATTCGCTAATACTCTCGTTCGATTTGAATTCAGATGCAAATTTGCCGCTAAAAAATATACTGCCATATTCGGCACTAATACCGGCATTTCTTTTTTTATAGAATTCACTAATGCTTGACCCTGTCCAAGTTTGGAATTCTGTTTTGCTTGTCGCAATTTCTGCTACCAAATTAGAATCTATGAATTTTTTTATATCCAAAATCGGATAACCGACTTTAACACCATCTCTGTTTATATAAGAACTTTTAATGACATCGTAACCATAGCCTAAATGACCGTCTTTTACTAAAGAATTGCCACTCTCGGATGAGGAACTACTGCTCATAGTCTCGCTTGATGAACTTACACTTGACGAACTGCTTACATCAAGTGAGGAAGACGAACTTTGTTCGTCGTTTCCTATATCGAAGGAACAAGAAATGAAGGCGAATGAAAGGAGTGCAGAAAACACTGCCGTGGTGACTTTTTTAACAGTCATTTTGTACCTCATTGGTTTGGGGAAATAAAATTTTTAGAACACTTTGCGGACTACCGCAGGTAAAATTTATATCAGAAAATTGCCAATTTTTTGAAAGGGGTATACCCCTTTCTGCGGGCATTCGCCCGCAGAGATAAAGCACTAATAGTACTTATAAAAAGCATATATAAAAGATAGAAAAATTTTTAGAAGTTGTCAAATACAGAGCAAGTAGTGGAGTTAATTAAACATATAAGTATAGCCGACCAATTAAAAAGGAGTCGTGATAATCTGTATAAACTATGGCGGCAATAAGTATAGCCGACCAATTAAAAAGGAGTCGTGATAATCTGTATAAACTATGGCGGCAATAAGTATAGCCGCCCACTTGTAAAAAAATTGAGATAAACTGTATGAATAATGGCGGCAATGCTGAGGTAATGGATTCTGCGTCCTGCAACTCCGTGCAGGATGACGATTTATAACTTTACACTTTTCTATATTCCCCTGATGCCCACAAGACCTAAAAAAATGCCAACGATACTTCCGCCAAAATTGGCTACAGTTTTTGAAATCGGAAAAGGAGGCAGACTTTATGGCATTAGCAGCAAAAAGTCAAATCATCAAGCGGGCGTATGACACGCTAAAAGTAATTAGTGCAGATAAGAATGCTCGCTATATGTATGAATCGAGGCTAAAAGGCGAACGCGACCAATACGCTCGTGAGCACGCCGCCGAGGCAAGGGGTGAGGCAAGGGGTGAGGCTCTGGGCGAATATCGCAAGGCACAATCTACTGCTCGTACTTTGCTGAATGAAGGAGTGCCACTACACATCATTATCAAATCTACCGGTCTATCACAGTTAGATATAGAGGCACTTGGCAAGGGGACGGTGAGCCGTGTTCGGTCAATACCACGCAAAAAAGCGTAAAGTAGACTCTGAAGAACTCGTTAAGAGGTCGTCAGAGCCTACTAAGCGACACGGGCGAACTGTGTTTTTATGCAAATTTAAGAGGCTTTCTGCCATTGGAATACACAGATTATCACAATTCCTTTTTAATGGGGCGATGATACTTATTCCCCCTCGCTGCAACCGCACCCGACCCTGTCACTCGAGCGTAGTCGAAATGTCGGGTGCGTTTTCCGCTACCCCATCCTTCTCTTTATTTTTTCTACATTTCCTCCAATGCCCACAAAACCCCCAAAAGTGCCAACGATACTCCCTCCCAAAGACGACTTTGTCTTCAAAATGTTGTTTGGCGAAAAGCGGAATATACACCTCCTCAAAGAATTTCTAAGAGCGGTATTGCACTTAGGTGCGAGTGAACTTAAAACCGTATCCTTAGAGAACACGCACCTCAAAGCGGAATACCTAAAAGACAAGTTGAACATTCTCGATG
>BNUP01000143.1 GCA_025997455.1 Fibrobacterales bacterium
CGAGAAAAAATTTATCCGTTCATTTATGTTTTTTATGTTGCGTCCGCTCTGCCATATTGTTTTTGCAATTTTTTTTCCGTAGTTTTCCTCATTATATTTTTTTGCAATTCTCGCGGCAAGCGTATCGAGAATATCCCGTGCTTTATTCTCATTAACTTTTTGTGCATTGTTAAAATATAATGCAAATGCCAGAGTATCGTTATCTGCAAAAATATAACCCGCCAAGCCGTGCACCCCTTCAATAAAACCCGTTTTGAAACGAACTTTATCGGCAAACTCCGCAGTTGCCAATCGTTTTCCTGCACCTGAAATTCCGGGAATGGCAAGCGAGGCAACATACACTTCGCCAAATTTATTTTTTAACATATAAGTTAAAAGTTGAGTAAGGGAATTTGGCTTTAATTTATTTGTAGGCGACAGACCGCTACCATCTACAATATTAAAATCTGCGGCGGGAAGTCCCGCATTATATAAGAACAATCTCTCGCTCATAATTCCAGAATCCGCACTGCCTTCTTTTCTGTCCCACGCACCCAAATTTCGTAAAAGCATTTCGGCGTGAAGATTTTGACTGCGCTGATTTATTTCATCTAAAATACTTTTCAAAGGCGTTCCATTAAAAACAACGCTGTCTCTCGTCCTTCCGTGATAAACCAAACTGTCCTCAACATACACAATTCCGGATTTTTCCAAACTTTTCAAAAATGCCGCTTTAAAATATGCTGCGGGATTTCGCACGGGGAGCACCAAATTATACGCACCGAATTTTGCACCGATAGTTCCGCTGAACGAAAATTCGGGATTCACGGGGTCGAGGGCATATTTTATTCGATTGCCTCTACCCGCGGTTTTTATGTTATTTTTTACCTTCACATAACCAACATCGGGTATCACGGTTATGGCAACAGAATCGCCGTCTTTTGCACCCGGTTTAATTTCAAAGAGAACGCAGTTATCGTTAAATGAGAGCGAAGAGATTTCCGCTCCATACCACGAATCGAAGAAGTTTTTTTTCCAAGCGGCAGGCTTGCGGGAACCTTTGTAAAATGTGGTATCGAAGTTTAAGATGCCTCGAATTGTGTCTATGCCGCGCGATTTGAGCGAGTCTGCAAGACCGGTTAAAACAAAAAATGCATCTGGATAAAACCTTGCCGAAATATTTGGGTCGCCTCTGCCTTCAACTCTTAAAATACCTGAAAATTCCCCATTTTTTTTAATGCCTTCAAAATGCAAGAGCGTTTTTGGAGCGTAGTCCAAAGGTATTGAGTTTATTGCGGCGGCGGTAACCAAAAGTTTCATAGTTGATGCGGGAACAAACCAATCGCCGCCGTTGTGGTTATATATAAGCGAATCCGTGCGGGCGGAGCGAACAGAAAGTCCGAGTTTGGCATTCGGTGCAAGGGAATCGGCATAAGCGACAAGCGAGTCCAAAAAGGATGCTCCAAAAGCACTCGCTACTAATAACAATATTAAAAGAGGCACGAGTGGAGAATGTAGGTAATTTAGAGTAGAGAGTAGAGAGTAGAGAGTAAAGAGTAAAGAGTAAAGAGTAAAGAGTAAAGAGTAGAGAGTAAAGAGTAGAGTGCAAAGTGAAAAATAACTACCTTCCCCTTCACATTATGCACTTCTTTGTCCTATTCCCGTTGCTTGCCGTGTTTTTTGCCTGTGCACCGCTCCCGTCTTTGGCACCGTCAGGGGGAACTCCCACAACTCTACCCGAACAATCGGAACGCGACAAACCGCAACCGCAAAAAGACGAACCCCCAAAACAAGCCATTGCAGAAAGACAATTTGTAGATGTGGGAATAGGTTTTGAAAAAGCAAAACCGAAAATCGAATGTAAAAATTCAAATACCGATTGCCTGTATAACGGAAAAAATTACAGGGGCGAAATTTTGGTGCTGTCTGCCGATACGGGAAACACCGTAATAAATCGCATTGCAGTGGAAGATTATTTGAAAGGTGTTGTTCCGCACGAAATCGGGAAACTCGGAAAGGACGGATTTGAGGCGTTAAAAGCACAGGCGGTTGCAGCACGGACTTATGCCTACCACCATCTCGGTTCTCGAAAATCACTCGGTTTTGATGTTTTTGCAGATACTCGCGACCAAGTTTACAACGGCAGAGACGGAGAAGATTCCCTTGTAAATGCTGCAATTTTGGGAACGCAAAATTTAGTCATAAAATACAAGGGAAAACTCATTGAGGCGTTTTATCATTCAACTTGCGGCGGCAACACCGATTCGCCTGAAGTTTGGGGGCAGGAACAAAAACCGTATTTGGTGTCGGTGAGCGATTTAGACGAAAACAGCAGGGAGTTTTGTTATCTCTCAAAATATATGAGTTGGGAGGAGAAATTTTCCGATGCGGAACTCGTAAATTTTATGCAAAAGAACACCGCTAATGCACGGGCAGATAAAATTTTTGCATTCGGCAAAATAGACCAAATTTTTGTAACCGAAAAGTTTAAGAGCGGACGAATAAAACGGCTTGTAGTTTTTACCGATAAAGGTTCATTTGAAGTTTTTGGCGACAGGGTGAGATGGTTGTTCGCACGCGACGGAAAAATTTTGCCGAGTGCGTTATTTGAAGTGTCGCATTCGGGAAAAGAATGGAAAGTTGCAGGTAAAGGGAGCGGACACGGAATTGGTATGTGTCAAATGGGAGCGATTGCAAGGGCAAAGGCAGGTCAGAATTTTGAACAAATTTTGAAGGCGTATTTTACAGATGTAATGATAGAAAATATATCATTTATGACCGAACAGACAAAGCCCTAAACTCCCTGCTCACAAACACAAGCGCCATAGCAAAAGCACAAAAATCTGCGGCGGGCATTGCCGCAAAAACTCCGTCTAAACCGAAAAAACGCGGTAAAATAAACAGGAGAGGGATGTAAAAAATAATCTGTCTCGACAAACTCAAAAAACTGCCCTTTAACGCCATTCCAAGCGACTGAAAAAATCCTCCGCTAAGCATACTAAAAGCGATAAGAGGCATCATCAAAGAACAAATATGCAAAGCCCTTGTGCCGAGTGTCTGCAACTCGTTTTCGCCCTGTGTAAAAAGGGAAATCAAAAAATCGGGGAAAATTCGTATCGCCAAAAACATAAAAAACACATAACAAGTTCCGCCAAAAACCGCCAATTTGAACGCCCGCTTAACCCTTTCCAACTTTTTTGCACCGTAATTATAACCTATAATTGGCTGCATACCCGCACCGATTCCCTGAAGAGGCATCCAAACCATTATAAAAATGCTATACGCAATTCCAACAGATGCAACCGCAATATCTCCGCCGAATTTGAAAAGTTGATTATTCAAAAGAACATTCACAAAACCTATGGCGAGTTGCATAGCCGCAGGAGCAAACCCTATAGCCATAATTCGCCTGCTCAAAGCGAAATCGAAATGCAATTTTCTCCAACGAAAACGAAGTGCCGTATGCCGAGAATTGAAATAATACATCACCCACAAAAAACTCACGAACTGTGCAATAACCGTAGCCCACGCCGCACCCTCAATACCCCAATCGAAAACAAAAATAAAAATCGCATCCAAAACAATATTCACCGCCGCACCCAAAATTTGCGTGAGCATCGAAGTTTTAGGATGCCCGTCCGAACGGATAAAATGATTTATTCCCGGACCCATAGCAAAGAACACCGCCCCGTACATATTTATCCGCAAATAACTTTCCGCATAAGGATAAAGTTCCGCGCTCACACTCAAAATATTTGTTAATATAAAAGGCAAAAAAGCGAGAATTAAAATTATAAAAAATCCGGGCACAAAAAGCAGCAGAACAAAAGCGTGTCCCATTATATTTTCGACCTCGTTCCGCTTGCCCTCGCCGAGCCGAATTGAAAACAGCGAATTTGAGCCGATACCTATCAACATACTCGCTGCCATTATCACAAACAAAATCGGCATTGTAACCGTTATGGCGGCAATGCCCAAATGATTTACTCCCTGCCCAACAAAAATTCTGTCGGTTATGCTATAAACCGCATTTACAATCATACCTATAATTGCAGGAACGGAAAATGTCACCAAAAGTTTGCCGATTCCCTCGGTTCCAATTCTATCCGTTGCGTGATTCATCGTTTGCGGAAAATAGAAAACCCTTACCCAGTAAGTCTTGAGAGTGAAAGAAACGGGCGTGCCCCTTTGGGTCGGGCTGTCCGCTCATAACCTTCGGTTGCCGCTACCATCCCTCACGCGTATTTGCCATACTCGTGCTCCCCTCTTGCCATACTCGTGCGCAGGTTGTCCTCATGCTTTGACACGGGGAACACGAAACACCAAGCCGTTAGGCGACTGTTTACACCCCCAACAACCCAATATACGACTGCACCCGTTGTGCCTGTTTTTGCCTATTGGGTAGCGGCTGCAAAACGCAATCGCGGAAGTTGCCAATGGAACGCCTGCCCAAGTGCGCCTTGAACGGTTTTATGTATGCACCCAAAAAAGAAAAGCCTTTGCTTGCGAGTTGCAATTTTATCTTTTTAGGGTGAAGCGTTAGCCACAAATTTTCGGATAGAAACTTGCGAATTTCGTCAATGCAAGAAAGCAGAACAGATTTTTCGCTATGCACCAAAAGCATATCATCAACATAGCGACCATAGCAGTGAATTTTTAGGTTGCGTTTCACAAAATGATCTAATGGGTTGAGATAAACATTTGAAGGAATGTTTCATAAACTGGTCTCATTATAGGTTATTTGAAAAATTTTCTATATTACTAGTGCAGCAAATTGAATCGGAGTTTTTATGCCAACAACAGCCACAAAAAAATATACCAAAACACCGACTAAACAACCGTTCCAAGTGCACACCATTCCGCTCGGTAACGGTGTGGATTTCCCAGTAGAGAGCGAGGGCGACCTTCACTTTGTGGAATGGATGATAGCCGAGTCTAAAGCCGGCAGAGCAAGTTTGCCC
>BNUP01000144.1 GCA_025997455.1 Fibrobacterales bacterium
TTCTGCTTCGGAGGAAGATGATGATTCAGCCTCACTTGATGAACTTAAATCTTCCGAAGAAGACGATTCTGCTTCGGAGGAAGATGATGATTCAGCCTCACTTGATGAACTTAAATCTTCCGAAGAAGACGATTCTGCTTCGGAGGAAGAGAGGATTCAGCCTCACTTGATGAACTTAAATCTTCCGAAGAACTTGACGATTCCTCGTTCAATTCCGAAGACGAGGAGGAAACCTCATTGTCATCGCCGCTGCTGCTATCGGAGCAAGCGAAAAGGGTGAGTGAAATTGCCATGGCAAAAGCCACGGAGGGGATGGATTGAGCGTGCCTCATATATAACTCCTTTGTGTTGAGTGTGATGAAAATCGGATTGGGAGCGGGGCACTGCATACCCTGCAAATGTATTACGGAATTATTACTGCAAACTAATTGATTTGAAAATATGCGGCGAGGGGGGGGGGGGGGTATAGTCTTGAATGCTGATATTTTGCACTCTGCTTGTGGCAGCAGCACTCAGTATCATCTGTTTTTCATAAAAAATACCCGACATATTTGAGTAAATATAGAATTTTTTTTGGCAAAATGCAAGGAAAAATGGAAATTGAGATTTTTTTATTGAGGAGTCGATTGTGGCTTGGAATGCATCTTAGATTGACAGAAAAGAAATGAATAAGTTAGTCTGTCCAGTCGCCTATCGGCTTGGTGTCCCGCCTGCACGGGAATGACGGGGGGGGGGTGCACGATTGTGTCATTCCCGCGACCTCTCTCCTTGTCATTCCCGCGTAGGCGGGAATCTGGAGTGCATACTTTGGATTGACAGAAAAGAAATAAGCAATAATAAACCACTACTGCATTCTCTGGGTTGCTTCTTCCCTTCACTATCAACTTTCAACTTTACACTCCCCATACCCCACACCCTACACGCCACACCCTATACCCCTGCACTGCCGAGTGAAAAATTGTGAACGCGGTGTGTGCCGAACGCACCAAAAAAAAAATAATCCTAAAGTTTTCTATTTTTATGCCGATAATACGAATAGGGGTGCTATAACCTCTAAGGAGTTTCTTATGGCTATAGGTTCTATTTCAGGTCAAACTGCCGGATCAGGGCAATTGGCAGGCGAAAGACAAGGAACGGTCGTTGCTCAAGAGAACGATGAGAATAATAAGATGAAAACCGGAATTGGCAATCAGCCGGTGAATGCCGCTAAAAGTGAAGAAGGCACAAAGAGTATTGTGGAACAGCAGAATGCAGAGAACAACACTATGCAAGCCGGGATAGATAACCAAAATTTGAACGATACAAAAGGCGTTCAGCAGGTGAACACGGTAGTTTAACGGTCAGTTGCAGGTTTAAAAAACGCTTGGAAACAAGGGGGTTTTTATGGCTATAGGTATAGATAAAGCCGCAGGGATAGGGTTAACGCACCAGATTAACGAAAAGCAGAAAACCCTCTCCAAAACGCACGAGAAACTTGCCACAGGCAAGCGGATAAACCACGCCCAAGACGATGCGGCAGGACTTGCCGTTGCAAAATTGTTGGAGGCGATGTCGCGCGGATACAAGGCAGATTCGGTTAATATCGGCGATGCAATGAGTGCTATGAACATAGCGGAAGGTGCAACGCAGGGAATTTCCGATATGCTCGGCAGAATGCAGGAGTTGAGCATTCAGGCGTCAAACGATACTTTGAACGATAGCGACCGTAAAAATTTGGACACCGAGTTTCAAGAGTTAAAGAAGGAAATCACGCGATTAACTTCGGGAACACAGTTCAACACCCAAGACCTTTTAACGGGGAGCAGTCCTCTAAGCGACGGCACGGGCAGATTTCAAGTGGGACCTAACCACACAAACGGTCTCGGCGGAATTTCGGCAAATGAGATAGGTGCACCCGAATCACGGCTCACGGCGGAGCAACTCGGTTTGGGAGATTTGAACATTCTCTCCCGCGACGGTGCAACAAAGTCTATGGACAGCATTAACCAAGCGAATAAAACTGTTATCGGAAATCGCGAGATTTTCGGCTCAACATATAACCGCTTGGAATACGCCTATAATAACAACGCCAATATGGACATTAACACCAGCGCAGCCCTCTCCCTGATTGAAGATTTGGATTTGGCGAAAGGTGCAATGGATAAGGCACGAGACGAAATTTTGGGACAGAGTGCAATTTTAGCACAGCGAAATTTCCAAGAAGTGTCGAGAAATTCTATGCTTGCACTGCTGGGTTCTTAAGTTGTGGCGGAGGAACAGACTCAAAATTGGGAAAAGAAAGAAGCCGTTCGTCTTTATGCTTACGGAGCGGCTTACACTGCGGGAAAATTAAAATCCCACCAGATGCTTTTGGAAAAAGCCCTCTTACTTATGAGGGCGATTCGGGGCGGCGACTTAAAAAAACGCGATAATGCCCAGAATATAATCGCTTATTTGCAATCGAGTTTAAATTTGAATTTTGCGGAGGCGCAACAACTTTTTGTTGTATATGGGCATTTGTGGGATGCTTTGGAGGCGGCAACTCCCGATTCGCTCGATTTGGCAGATGAACTTTTGCGGGATATTCGCGATTTGGTTATGGAAGTGCACCGTAGGCAACCCCGTCCCGTAAAAAAGAGGAAGAGGTCATAAGCGTCATACTCGTGTGCAGGTTGTTCTCGCACTTGACACGGGGAATTCGAGGCACGAGTATGACAATTCATTTCTTTTCTGCCAATCCAAAATTCGCATTATTGAGCGTCTAAGGGTTATGAAAATACTCTTTTTTGCTTTCTTTCTCGTTTCTTGCACAAGCGGTGTTTATAACCCGCCGCAAAAACTCACCGTTGAGATGTTATCCGTTGGGCAAGGACTTGCATTTTTAATTAGAGGAGAAAAATGCGCCACACTCTACGACACGGGAACGCCTTTATCCCGCATAGACACAATGCTTGTGAATAGAGGAATCAAAGAACTCTGTTCGGTAATTTTGAGCCACCCTCACAACGACCACACGGGCGGAATGGCGGTTTTACAAGAAATGGAAAAGAGGGGCGATTTGAAAATCGGGCGAGTGCTCACATACAATAAAGTTTTGCGAAATGATACGCTTTCGGATTTTTTGCCTTGGACGGCAAGAATTTTATGGGCGGGAAACGGCACTACCATATTTGACGATGCGGAGGAGGCGGGAAACGAGGTCAGCATTGTTATGAGAATTAGCGACGGGAAAAATTCTTTTTTATTTATGGGCGACTTGGAGAGCGGGCAGGAATATTCATTGTTGCAATTAGAACCGCTTTTGGATGCCACCGCATTACAAGTGGGGCATCACGGGTCAAAAACTTCTTCCTCTTGGAAATTTCTTTCGCAAATTCAACCGAAAATTGCATTTATCAGTGCGGGGAAGGGCAATTCTTATGGTCATCCGCACGAGGAAACCTTAGCAAAACTCCATTTAATTTTACCCGATTCTTCACAAATTTTCCGCACCGATTTAGAAGGGAGCACGGAGGTAATTTGGATTTACGGAATCGGGTTATAAAGTTCCGTCCTTAAGGTTGCGAAATTTCGGCGGGATCTATCGCATAATGCGTGCGGCAGAAATCGCAAACGACATCCAAAAATTCGCCCTTCTGCTTTATATCGGTAATTTCGGAGGGGTCAAGTGCGGATAAACTCGTTAAAACTCTGGATTTTGTGCAGGGGCAATAACTCGCAGGTTTAACTTCCCTCACAATTTCAATATCATAAGGACCGCGAAGTTGGTCTAACAAATCGTGTAGTTGGTAATCTTTGCCGTTATAAAAATCGTGCAGAGGCGGCAGATTTCGCACAACCGCATCCATAATTTCCAAATCGCGTTGAGATGCATCGGGATATGCCTCAACCAAAAAACCGATTGCAAAAGCGAGACGGCAGGGGTCGTTTTGGTCAAATTCCGCTAAAACACCGGTCGCGCTCTTAGTCTGT
Source organism: Fibrobacterales bacterium (assembly GCA_025997455.1). Lineage (GTDB taxonomy): Bacteria > Fibrobacterota > Fibrobacteria > Fibrobacterales > Fibrobacteraceae > BNUP01. The sequence goes on from BNUP01000144.1 coordinate 3,952, forward strand.
TCGCTTTGACTCAGGTATGCGGATAAATTTACGCCCATCTGTTTTGATGCCGCCTCTACAATGCTCTCTTTTACCCGTTCGCTCTTTTCGTTCAATTGAATTACGGACAATTTCTTCGGTAAAATTATAGGTTCATCCGCACCGATTTTTTTTAAGTCGTCTTGTGGAATCATAGCACGAACAAGCCCTTGCGGAGTGGAATCTCCTTGTGCAAAACGAATGTCGCCTTCGGAATCTAACCGCAAACTCACCGTTCCGGGAAATTTTAACCCGCTCGAAAGCAAAAGCGATGCGGTGCCTATTTCTGCTAAGAATTTTAGGGCAAAGCCTTGAGCCTCGTGCCTTGCTCCTATTTCGTTCATTGCGTTTTTTACCGATACGAGAACGAATCGAATAGGGGCGCGTTGTCCCGTTGCACGGATTATAATGTCTTGTTGAACCACGGCGGGAAGGTAGTTAATTTAGGGTAGAGGGTAGAGAGTAGAGAGAAGGGAATTGTAGGGGCGTGGTTTTGAACCCGCCCTTCCGTAGAGGCGACCCGGCGTGGTCACCCGCCTTTTTGCAATGAGTGCAGAGAACCTCTATTAACCTCATAAGTGGTTGATAGTGGTTCTATAAGCGACACTGGCGAACTATGAGAATGCTTATTTTTTGCAGGTTCGCCGTCGTCTCTAAAAACTCCAGTTTTACTAAATTGAGAGTAAATGGAGTTTTTAGAGATTTCCTGCAATTACAACGCTTTTATTTCGCTTTCAGAAAGCCCGCTTGCCTCGGCAATATCGGCTAACGGATAACCTTTTGCCTTGAATTTGCGGGCTATTTCTTGCTTGGTTCGAGCCTCGCCCCGTGCCTCACCCCGTGCCTCACCTGCAAGTTCGCCATCACTCCTCGCCTTGTCAATCTTTGTCCTAATTGCACTCTCCCAATTCAGTCTGCGGTCTAAATCCCTATCGTAGCGAAGTTTTGCCTCTGGTGATAATT